>JAFTZY010000056.1 GCA_017460955.1 Oscillospiraceae bacterium | reverse complement strand
GGTACATCGACAGTCGCATTGTTGGAGAAGGCAGCGTTGATGATCGGGCTCGATGCCAGGGTCTGGCCATTGCTGTCGATGAAGTCGAGCACGAAGCGGCCGTTGGCATTCGACGGGAGCGTCAGGGAGAACGGAACGATACCGGACGGATCCTCACCGTTGCTGTAGGTCAGGGTGATGACCGTGCCGACCTCGACGAATTCGCCGGGCTCGATATCCTGTGCGATGACCTGACCCTCTTCCTTCAGGGAGGCCTCGTCCTTGGTCTCTACGACCAGGCCGTAGTATTCGCACAGCGTGGTGGCTTCCTCGATGGTCCTGCCGACCATGTTCTGGATCTCGATGGACTCATTGTCCGGACCCTTGCTGACGTATACGATGACCTTGGAGCCTGCCTCCGCCTGATCGCCTGCAGCGGGCTCGGTGCGGATGACATAGGATGCCTCGGTGCCGTCGGAGGACATCTCGTACTTCATCTCGGCGACGAAGCCCTCCTGCTCGAGCATCTTCTTGGCGTACTCATAGTGGTACTGTGCCACATCCGGAACAGCCACCATGCTCACGCCCATGCTGACATCGACGTACACGGTCTGACCGGAGGTCACGGCATCGTTGGCGGCGATATCCTGGAAGAAGATAACATCCTTCTCAAAGGTGGAGTAATCGGTCTTGTTGATCTGGATATCCAGATAGGGATACTCATCCTTGGCCTCATAGTAATCCATGCCGACAAGGTTTGGCATCTCGTACTTGGTCTTGGTATCGCTGGTGATGACGCCCTTGACGAGCCACAGGATGAAGAACACGGCCACCACGATGAAGGCGATGGTCACGGCGGTCATGACCGGGATGAACAGGGAGCGTCCCTCTTCCTCCTCGTCATCGTCATCATAGTCATCGTCATCGTCGTACTCGTCGTCATCGTACTCGTCATCGTCGTACTCATCCTCGTCGTCATAGTCCTCATCGACCGCACGCTGCTGGCCGGTGGGGGCCTTGAAGAACTGGGTGGGTGTTTCGTCCGATGCCGGGGCCTCGGAGGGAGCCTCCTCATAATAGCCGAATACGATCTGGTTGTTGGCCTTGAAGGCCTCGATGTCGCGGATCATATCGGAAGCGGTCTGATAGCGGTTCTCGGCATCCTTCTCCATGGCACGCAGGATGATCTCCTCGAGGCCTGCGGGGATGTCGGGATTGATGGCACGCGGCCGCTCCGGGGTGTTCTGCATATGCATCACGGCCACGGTGATGGGGTTGTCCGTATCGAAGGGCTTCTGGCCGGTGAGCATCTCATAGAGCATCACGCCGACGGAATAGATGTCGCTCTTCTCATCGGTCTCATCGCCCCTTGCCTGCTCCGGGCTGATATAGTGGACCGTGCCGATCGCCTGGTCGGTCGCTGTCCGGCCCTCCTCACGGGCGAACTTGGCGATGCCGAAGTCCATGACCTTGATCGTGCCGTCCGTAAAGAGCATGATGTTCTGCGGCTTGATGTCCCGATGGACGATGCCCCTGTCATGCGCATGCTGCAGCGCACGCAGGATCTGGATGATGAAATGCACCGAATCCTTCCAGGTCAGCACATGCTCGTTCTCGATATACTCCTTGAGCGTGATGCCGTCAATGTACTCCATGACGATGAACTGCAGCTTGTCGGAGAAGCCGACATCGTACACCTTGACGATGTTCGGATGGGACAGCAGTGCGATTGCCTTGGACTCATTGCGGAAGCGGCGCAGGAATTCCTCATTCTCTGCAAATTCCTTCTTGAGAATTTTGACGGCCACGACCTTGTTGTCAATGATATCCGTCGCTTTATAGACATCGGCCATACCGCCGACACCAATCAGCTCTGTGATCTCATATCTGCCGTCGAGCTTTTTACCAATGTACTTATCCATTGTACCCTCCATATCCTAAATCCTTTTATAAAATAATAACGGATGCAAAGCGCTCCATTATTGTTTTACCTTGTCACAAGTGCCAGGGAAATGTTGTCCCTGCCGCCCTTTTCGAGCGACAGATCCACCAGTGCCTGCGGCAGCTCCTCAAAAGCTGTTTGCAGGATCACATCGCGCATCTCTCCCTTGCTGCAATAGCCGGACAGGCCGTCCGAGCACAGAAGCAGCATGGCCCCCTCCGCATACGGCACCCGGAAATAATCCGGCCGTACCACACGCTCGACGCCCACTGCCTTGGTGAGCATATTGCGCTGCGGATGCGTGCGCATCTCCTCCCGGGAGATCTTGCCCTGCTTGTAGAGCATATTCACGACCGTATGGTCGCTCGTGATGAGCTTCATATCACGGTCCTGGATGAGGTAGGCCCGGCTGTCGCCGACGTTCACCACCGAGATCCATCCCGGCTCCACGAAAGCCGCCACACAGGTCGTTCCCATGCCGTAGCTCTTGTAATCCATCCTGGCGGTCGTATAGATGACGGAATTGGCAGCCGACACCGATGAGAGCATCAGCGCCCTGAGCGCCCCGGCATCCATCCCGGCGCTGTAGCCGTTCGTGAAATGGTCGAACAGCTCGCGCACGGCAATAGTGCTTGCCTGGCTGCCGCAGCGTTCACCGCCCATGCCGTCACAGACCACGGCCAGCATGCAGCCGTCATATTCCCGTGCTTCCACACGGTCCTGGTTCTCATCGCGTAACAGGCCGATATCCGTTGCTGTTGCACAACGCAATCCCATCACCCCGCTTTCTGTTAAGCTGTTTGTCATGTTCCCTGCGTATCCGCCTCGTGGCGGAGCTGTCCGCAGGCTGCCTCAATATCACTGCCCAGTGTCCGGCGCACCGTCGCATGCACCCCATGCCGCGCCAGGCGCTCCATGAAGCGCACCGCCGCCTGCCTTGTGGCATGGTAGCTGCGCTCCCGGATGCGGTTGACGGGGATGAGGTTCACATGGGCCCCCTGTCCCCGGAGCAGCCTTCCGAGCGCGGCGGCATCCGCCTCGCTGTCGTTCTCGCCCTCCATCACGGCGTATTCATACGTCACACGCCGTCCGGTCGTCTCAAAAAAGTAGCGGCACGCCTCCATCAGCTCCTCGAGCGGATAGCGCCGGTTCACCGGCATGACCGCACTTCGTCCTTCGTTGGTCGGATTGTGCAGCGATACGGCCAGCGTCAGGCCCGTGTGCAGATCGGCCAGCTCCCGGATCCGGGGGACCAGTCCGCAGGTGGAAAGTGTGACATGGCGCAGACTCATCCGCCTGCCGTCCGGGTCGGACAAAAGCGTGAGGAAGCGTTTGACATTCTCAAAATTATCCAGCGGCTCCCCGATGCCCATGAGCACGATCCCGGAGATCTGTACCCCCGCATCCCTTTCGGTCTCATCGATCTGAAGCAGCATCTCCGAGGCCGTCAGGTCCCGGACATACCCTGCGATCGTGGATGCACAGAACCTGCAGCCCATCTTGCACCCGACCTGCGTCGAGATGCACAGCCGCCATCCGTGTTCGTAATGCATCAGCACGCTCTCCACATGCTGCCCGTCCGGAAGCCTATATAAGTATTTTACCGTATCATCCAGAGAAGATGCAAGCCTTCTCGCAAGAAATAGACTTTTTATACAAAATTCAACACTTAATTTTGTGCGAAGTGACTGCGGCAAGTCAAGCATTTGTGCAAAACTCGTGCTGCGCTTACTGTGGAGCCACCGATAGATCTGCCCGGCGCGGTAGGAAGGCTCGTCCAGCTCCCGCATTGCCTCCCGCAGCTCCGGGAGGGTCATGGACAGGATATCCCTCATGATGCACCTGCCTTTCTGCGCATGCGGGCGGCAAAGAAGCCGTCGCAGTCCTCTGCGGGTGAGAAGGTATGCCACGCAGCATCGATCCCGAGCTCGGTGAGCATTTCCGGTTCAAATTCCGGGTGTGCCGCCAGGAAATCCTCCACGACCGCTTCGTTTTCGGACCGCACAACGGTGCAGGTCGAATACACGAGGGTCCCCCCGGGGCGGACATACCGGCATGCCGTTTCAAGGATGCCGCGCTGCACCTCCGGCAGGCGGGCAAAGCTCTCAAGGGGCTTGTAGCGGATCTCGGGCTTGCGCCGGATGACGCCAAGACCGGAGCACGGCACATCGCACAGCACCCGGTCGGCAAGGGGCAGATCCGCCCGGTACACCGAGGCATCCTGCACACCGGCACGGATGCACGCAAGTCCCAGACGGGCGGCGCCCTCCTCGATGAGCCGCACGCGCTTTTCATGCAAATCGAAGGCATACACCTGCCCCCGGTCCTCCATGCGCTCGGCGATCGTGAAGGTCTTGCCCCCGGGCGCGGCGCACATATCCAGCACCGTTTCCCCGGGCTGCGGATCGAGCACCGCACAGCACAGCTGCGAGGCCGTATCCTGCACATGGTAGAATCCCTGCCGGAATTCCGGCGTTCCCGCGGGGTCCTGCACGGGCAGGAGGTAGGCACCCTCCACCCGCCGGCAGGGGGCCGCCCCGAGGGCTTCGAGTGCCTGCGGGGGACATCTGAGCGGATTGCGCCGCACGGTACACGGCGGCACCTTCAGCGCATCGGCAAGGAAGGCCTCGGTAAAGTCCGGCCCCTTCTCGGCAAGGAGCACTCTGACGAGCGCCTCCGGGACGGACCAGCGCACCGACATGGCAGCCGTTTCGTCCTGCGGTAGGCGGATGCGTTTGTCATCGCGCAGAAAGCTTCTGAGCACGGCATTGACAAAGCCCGCAGCACTGCCCTTATGCATGTCCCGTGTCAGGGCCACGCTCTCATGGACGGCGGCCCGGTCGGGGATGCCGTCGCAGTACAGGAGCTGGTAGAGCCCAAGATACAGGATGCACAGCACCTGCACATCGAGCCGTTCCGGCGGGCGCTTGCTGTAGCACGAGACGATGTGGCGCAGTGTCAGCATCCGGCGGATCACGCCGTAGTAGAGCTGCGTACACAGTGCCCTGTCCTGCGCTGACAGGCCGCTTGCGCTCAGGGCGCTGTCAAGTGCCAGGTGCGAATAGCTCCCGTCCCGGAGCGTGCGCACGAGCAAGCCCGCGGCAGTCAGTCTTGCCGTCATGGGGTCACAAGCTGCTGGCCCTGCATGAGCTTGCGCCCGCGCAGGAATTCCTCCGAGCCCATGCGGCGGCTGCCCTCGAGCTGCACCTCATCGAAGCGCAGGAGGGTCCCCTCCCCGCACTGCACGGTGAAGGTCTCCGGATCGGTCACGCTGCCGCAGGGGGCATCCCCCGTGCCGGGGAGCACATGGCTGCGCAGCACCTTCAGGCGCTTGCCGTCAAGGGTCGTAAAGCCCGTGAGTGCGCAGATGATGCGGTGCAGCTCCTGCGCGGGCTTGGCAAAATCGAGCCTCGACATCTCCTTGCGGATCATGGAGGCGTAGCAGGACTGTGCATCGTCCTGCGGCACGGGAACGGCCGTTCCCGCTTCGAGCTGCGCGAGCGCCTCGAGCGCAAGTCCGGCGCCGACCCTGGCAAGCTCGTCATGGAGCTCATCGGCGGTCTCGTCCTCGGTGATCTTCACGCGCCCCTGCAGGAGCATATCCCCGGTGTCGAGCCCCTCGGCCATCTGCATGATCGTCACGCCCGATTCCTTCTCCCCGGCCAAGATGCAGTGCTGGATGGGCGCTGCACCACGGTATTTCGGGAGCAGGGAGGCATGGAGATTGATGCAGCCGTAGCGCGGGAGCTCTAAGATTTCCTTCGGGAGGATCTGTCCGTAGGCGGCGACCACGATGCAGTCCGGTGCGATGCGCCGGAGTGCTTCGAGGGACTGCACCGCCCCCTCCCCCCGCCGCAGAGAGTCGGGCTGGTACACGGTGATGTCGTGGCGGATGGCAGCCTTCTTGACCGGGGTGGGGACGAGCTTCATCCGGCGGCCGTTGGGTTTATCGGGCTGAGTAAAGACCCCCTCGATCCGATGCCCGGCGGCGCACAGCGCGTCGAGCGCCGGCACGGCGAACTCCGGTGTTCCCATAAACACGAGCTTCATTATGCTTCCTCCCCCGGCTCCACAAATTCATCCACAAGCTCCAGAAAGAGCTTGCCGTCGAGATGGTCGATCTCATGGCACGCACAGCGGGCGCCGAGCTCGGTCAGCTCCATCTCGTAGAATTCACCGTTGCGGTTCTGTGCCCGCACCCGGCACTTGTTCGGGCGCACCACATACCCCCACTGGTCGGGACAGGACAGGCAGCCCTCCACATCGCGCTGCTTGCCGCTCTTTTTGAGGATCACGGGATTGATCATCTCGATGAGCCCCTCCCCGACATCGATCACGGCGATCCGCCGGCGGATGCCGATCTGCGGTGCCGCAAGGCCGAGGCCCTCCGCCTTGTAGAGTGTCTCCGCCATATCATCGAGCAGCTGCCAGAGCTTCTCGTCAAAATGCTCCACCGGTCTGCACACTGCATGCAGGATGGGGGATTCTTTTGTTACAATCTTTCTGATCGCCATTTTCCTCTCTCCTTAATTTATATGCCGATTATACGCCGATGCTGCCGTTCATATCCGCATACAGATGCACCCTTGCGATCTCCCGCACGCTCCCTGCAAGCTTCAGGGTATCCTGCAAAAAGCGCCGGAAGCTCTGGGTGTTCTTGCATTTGATGATGATCCGGTAGCGGTATTTTCCGCCGATCTTCCCATAGGTACACGGCACCGGGCCGAGCACACGCAGCGGCAGCTTCTCCTGCGAGACGGCCAGCTGCTCCTGCATACAGGTGATGAAGGCCTGTGCGCCTGTGCGGACCTCCTGGAGGGATTCCCCGCTCACGCCGATCACGCAGATGTCGCAGAACGGCGGGAACAAAAGCTCCTTGCGGATCGCAAGCTCCTCGCGTACAAAGCCCTCGTAGTCCTGTGTCGCTGCCAGACGCAGTACATAGTGGTCCGGCAGGAAGGTCTGCAAAATGGCACGGCCGGGCTTGCCGCCCCTGCCGCCGCGTCCGACCACCTGGGTGATGAGGCCGAACGTGCGCTCATAGCTCCGGAAATCCCCGGAAAAGAGCGCTTTATCCACACTCAGCACACCCACGAGCGTGACATTCGGGAAATCGAGTCCCTTGCCGATCATCTGGGTGCCGAGCAGGATGTCATACTCCCCCCTGCGGAAGGCGGCAAAGCCCTCCTCATAGGCATGGCGGGAGCCCGTGGTGTCCGCATCCATCCGCAAAAGCCGTGCCTGCGGGAACCGCGCTGCCAGCTCGTCCTCGAGCCGCTGCGTCCCGAAGCCCATGCGCCGCAGGTGCTCCCCGCCGCACACCGGACAGACCTTCGGCATCCGGGCCACCGCACCGCAGTAATGGCAGTGCAGGTTGCCATCGGGCTTGTGGAAGGTCATCGGGACCGAGCAGTTGCTGCAATAGACCGGCTGGTTGCAGGTACAGCAGCTGATGATGGTATGGTACCCGCGCCGGTTGAGCAGCAGGATGCTCTGCTCGCCGCGTGAGAGGTTTTCCTGCACGGACTCGGTCAGGCGCCGGCTGAATTCCGAGTCGTTGCCCGCCTCGCGCTCGAGGGACATATCCACCGTCTCCACCTCCGGGAGCGGGGCATCCGCATAGCGGTGCTTCATCTCAAGGAGCCTGTACACGCCCTTCCTGGCAAAGTAGTAGCTCTCAAGCGTGGGCGTGGCGGACGCCGGCAGCAGCACCGCACCGTGGTAGCGGCAGCGCTGCTTTGCGACCTGGATGGTATCGTAGCGGGGGGCGGCATCGGATTTGTACGAGCGTTCCCCCTCCTCGTCCATGATAATGAGGCCGAGGTTTGCAAGCGGTGTGAACACCGCACTTCTCGTACCGATGACCAGATCCGCCTCCCCGTTTGCGGCCCGCTCGTAGGAACGCTTGCGCTCCCCGAGGGACAGTCCGCTGTGGACCACGGCGATGCGGCTGCCGAAGCGTGCCGCAAAGCGCTGTACGGTCTGCGGGGTCAGGCCGATCTCCGGCAGGAGGAGCATGGCCGTTTTTCCAAGGGCGATCGTCCGGGCGATGAGCGCCTCGAACACCGCCGTCTTGCCGCTGCCGGTCACGCCTCGGAGCAGGAAGCATTCCGGTGTGCCCGCTTCAAGGTAGGGTACCACGGCATCATATGCCCTCTGCTGCTCGCAGGAGAGCACGATGGGTGCCGGCGGCTGTGCGGGGGGCGTGTTGCTCTCCTCACGGATGCGCGCCTCATAGACCTCGACGACGGCGCGTTTTTGCAGATTCTGCACTACCGCCCTTGTCACGCCGCAGATATAGCACAGCTCCCGCTCGGAGAGGGCGCCGAATTCCCGCAGGGCATCGACCACCTGCTGCTGCTTGACCGTCAGGGACAGCGGCTCCTCCTCACTGCACAGGCGCACCATGCGCTGCTGTCTGTCCTTCATGCGGGGCGCGGCACTTGCCTGCACGCCGATGATCCCGGCATCCAGCAGGCTCTGCACGAGCGCCTGCTTCTCCGGGGTATCCTGCGCATCAAGAAGCGCATCGAACTCCCGCTTGGAGCGGGCCCGGCGCAGAAATTCAAGCAGCCCCGCCGCCTCCGGGGAAAGCGCGGACTCGTCCCCGCCGCCCAGCAGCGTATAATGCTCCTCCACCCGCAGCTGCAGTGCCCCCGGCAGGAGTATGCGGATGGCATCATAATAGGTGCAGAAGGTGTTGTCGCACAGCCACTGCATCAGCAGCATCTGCTCCTCATTGAGGATGGGGGCGGGATCGGCGGCCGCCAGCACGGTCTTGAGCCCGCGGCACTCCTCGTCATCCCCGTGGGAGACGGCCAGCACCAGCCCGACGAGCTTACGGTTGCCGCGCCCGAACGGCACAATGACCCGGCAGCCCTCGAGCTGCCGGCGGCACAGCGCCGGGGGGAGCAGATAGGAAAAGCACTCCCTGTCCACACGGAAGCTTCCCGCATGGACGGCCACCGAGGCAATGTAGCGCTCCACGGTTACTGGAGGACTGTCTTATCGTCGTCGTTTGCCTCGACGATCTTGTATTCGCCCCTTGCAAATTCGTCCACAGCGGTCTTGACGGGCTTTTCCTCGAGGATCTGGTCATTCTTGTACAGATCGTCGGCGATCTCTCTTGCACGCTTGGCAACGCCGATCACGAGGGAATAGCAGCTTTCGTTCTTGGTGATCATCTGGGTGATGGCAGGTCTTAACATAATTTTCCACTCCTTATGATTGATGGCACGGTCACTTGACCTTCAGTTCAATGGCACGCACGACGGCAAGGAAATCCGCTACGGCAGTATCAAGGTCATCATTGATGACACAATAGTCATAGGCATCCACACAGGTCAGCTCCTTCTCCGCCTGCTGCACGCGCTTCTCGATGGTTTCGGCATCCTCCGTGCCGCGATTGGTCAGCCGCTCCCGGAGGGCGGCAGGACTGGGCGGCGCGATGAAGATAAAGGACGCATCCGGGCGCTTTTCGCGGATCTGCATGGCGCCCTGCACCTCGATCTCCAGGATCACATCCTGTCCCATATTCAGGTGGACCTCAATGGGGGCGAGCGGGGTACCGTAATAATTGCCGCAATACTCGGCATATTCAAGGAACAGCTCCCCCTTGATACACCGCTCGAACGCCTCACGGGTGTAGAACAGGTAATGCACGCCGTTCTCCTCGCCCTCTCTTGGCGCACGGGTGGTCGCAGAAACGGAATAGAAGAACCGCTCCCGGTCCTGGAGCACCCTTCCAAGGATGGTCCCCTTGCCGCAGCCGGAGGGGGCGGATACCACGATCAGTCTGCCTCGTTTCATGTTTGTGCCTCCTTACTCGATGTTCTGGATCTGTTCCCGGATCTTCTCGATCTCGGACTTCATTTCCACAACGATGGCGGTGATGTCCACATCCTGCACCTTGGAGCCGATGGTGTTGACCTCGCGGTTCATCTCCTGCACGAGGAAATCGAGCTTACGGCCGACACCGCCCTCCTGGGCAAGCAGGGCCTCCATCTGGGCAAGGTGGCTGCGCAGACGCACGGTCTCCTCATCCACGGCGGTCTTTTCGGAGAAGATGGCCGCCTCGGTGAGGATACGCTGCTGGTCGATGTTCTGCCCCTCGAGCAGATCGGAGATGCGGGCATACAGCCGTTCCCGGTAGCGGTCGGTCAGGCGGGGCGCCTCGCGTTCGATGACGGCGACATGTCCGGCAATGAGATGCAGCCTGGTGCGCACATCCTCCATCAGGCTCCTGCCCTCGGTCTCTCGCATGGTCACGAATGCCTCGAGCGCCGCGGCGGCAACGCGCAGGACGGCTGAGCGGACAGCGTCCTCATCCTCCTGGGGCTTTTCGACGCGGAACACATCCGGCAGGCCGATGACGGTCGCCCAGCGCATCTTGTCGGTCATCAGGCCGTCGGGATCGCCGTAGAAGCAGCCGTCCGGGTCGAGCGAATACTCATCGCCGACGGTGTCGTTATACTGCTTCATGGCATCGAGGTAGCCCTTGACGATCTCCTCATTGACGCGGATATCCGCCCTTTTGCCCTCCACGAGCGTCACGGAAACGGAGATCTCGACCTTGCCCCGTGAGACGCGGGTCTTGAGCAGGCTCTTGAGATCCTCCTCAAGGTAGGTATAGCTTCTTCCGATGCGGACATTCTGTTCAAGGAAACGGGAATTGACGGACTTGATCTCCACAAGGATCTCCCTGCCGTCAATGAGCTCCTGCGCACGTCCGTAGCCGGTCATACTTTTCAGCACATTCCTTCACACTCCTTATTCTGTCCGGATTTCCCGATCCGGGGTCTGTATGGTAATGCACCGTGAGTGCATAGTTCATCCAATTATAATAGTATACCACATCCTTGGAAAAAAATCAAGCCCGCAGCGCATTTTTTAAGAAAAAAGAAGGCATGGGAAAAGCGGCTTTTCTGTATAAGGTGCCAAGGCCCGTGCTTTACTGTGTATAAATGTAAGCCGCACCGGGCATCCTACCGGTGATCCTACCCGAAAGGAGGTCACAGCCATGCCGGATGTACACCCGGAGATCTACGGGCATTATCCCTTTGATCCAGCGCGGGATGCCCAGGGAGAGCCGTACTGCGCCTCGGATACCGAGATGACAGGACTCATCCCTGCGGGCAGTCCCGATGAGGAGGAACGGGACAGCTACCAGGACATCTTTCCCTATCTGGCGGACGGCCCCGCGCCTGTCTGAGCCTGCGGGGAGGCCCCGCGGGCAGGTGCCTCCCAATGCACAGCAAGCTGTGCAAAGGTCGGCGCACGCTCCGGTGGAGCTTTTTTGACGATCCGCGCCGGCAGCTCTGCAAAGCTGCCGGTATTGTACATTCAGTTTTTGGAAATATTTTTTAAATTAGGGCTTGACAAATGCTCATTTCTGTGGTAAAATAGTTTTGCCGCATGTGTTGGGGAAGCCAAAAGCACGGGAAATGCCGTCCCCCAAGACAGCGAGTTTTCAGAAAAGGCAGGTGCCGAAAGTATGTATGCAGTCATCGAAACAGGCGGTAAGCAGGTTCGTGTTCAGGAGGGTGACATCGTTTTCATCGAAAAGCTGAACGCAGAGGCTGAAGAGACCGTTAACTTCGACAAGGTCGTAGCCCTGGGCGGCGAGAGCGGTCTGAAGGTTGGTGCTCCCTATGTGGAGGGCGCAGCCGTTACCGCGAAGGTCCTCAAGAACGGCAAGGGCAAGAAGATCACCGTCTTCACCTACAAGCCGAAGAAGGGCGAGAAGCGCAAGATGGGCCACAGACAGCCCTACACGCAGATCCAGATCGAATCCATCAAGGGCTAAGCTTCTATGGTCCGGGCTGTTTTTGAAAGAAAAAACGGCACGCTCTGCGGGTTTCGCATCAGCGGACATGCAGGGTATGCGGATGCGGGTGAGGATATCGTCTGTGCGGCAGTTTCCTCCGCAGTGCAGTACGCCACCATCCTGATCACGGAGGTCTTTCGTGAGAAGGACACGGAGTCTGCCGGGGACAATGTGACCGCCGTGCGGCTTCTGACGCCGGAGCAGGGCCAGAGTGCCCGGGTGCTCGACGGGCTCCTCATGCATTTGCAGTTTCTCTCGGAGGATTATCCGGGAACGATCCACATCACATTTACGGAGGTGTTTTGAAATGCTGAGAATCAGTATGCAGTTTTTTGCACATAAGAAAGGTATGGGTTCCACCAAGAACGGCCGCGATTCCGAGTCCAAGCGTCTGGGCGTGAAGCGTGCTGACGGCCAGTTCGTCACTGCCGGCAACATCCTCGTTCGCCAGCGCGGTACACACATCCATCCCGGCGTCGGCGTCGGCAAGGGCTCCGATGACACTCTGTTCGCAACAGTGGACGGCAGAGTCAGATTCGAGCGTTGGGGGCGTGACCGCAAGCGTGTCAGCGTGTATGCGGAATAAGACGTTCAGAACAACCAAGTCCCAGGCTTTCTCAAAGCTTGGGATTTTGTTTTAACAGGCGCAGTACCGGAAAGGAGCGGGCGCAATGTTTGTAGATAAGGCGAAGATCACCATCAAGGCCGGCAACGGCGGCGACGGTGCCGTATCCTTCCACAGGGAAAAATATGTGGCTGCCGGCGGTCCCGACGGCGGCGACGGCGGCTGCGGCGGAAATGTCGTATTCGTGGTGGACGATCATTTCTCCACGCTCATCGACTTCCGCTACAAGCGCAAGTATGTCGCCGAAAACGGCGAGAACGGCGGTGCCAGACGCTGCACCGGCAAGAGCGCGCCGGATCTGATCGTCAAGGTCCCGCGGGGCACGGTCATCCGGGAGGCACAGAGCGGCCGCATCATGGCGGACATGTCCGACGATGCGCCGCATATCTTAGCGCACGGCGGCAGGGGCGGCAAGGGCAATGCCAATTTTGCCACCTCCACCCGGCAGATCCCCCGCTTTGCCAAGCCCGGTTTTCCGGGCGAGAGCTTCGAGGTCACCCTTGAGCTCAAGCTCCTGGCGGACGTGGGTCTCGTGGGATTCCCGAACGTGGGCAAATCCACGCTGATCTCCGTGGTCAGCGCCGCCAAGCCCAAGATCGCCAATTATCATTTCACCACCCTCACGCCCGTACTGGGCGTGGTGCGGCTCGATGCGGAGCGCTCCTTCGTGATGGCGGACATCCCCGGCCTCATCGAGGGGGCCAGCGAGGGCGTCGGCCTGGGACACGAGTTCCTGCGCCATGTCGAGCGCTGCCGGCTCATCCTGCATGTGCTGGACGTCTCCGGCTGTGAGGGCAGGGACCCCATCGAGGATTTTGAAGCCATCAACCGTGAGCTTGCCAATTTCAGTGAGGCGCTCGCAGAATGCCCGCAGATCGTCGTTGCCAATAAATCCGATATGGCGGAGGAGGCGCAGATCGACCGGCTCCGAGAGAATATCACCGGGAGGGGTCTCCCCTTCTATGTGATCTCGGCTGCCACCACCATGGGCACCAGGGAGCTTATGGATGCGGTGGGAGAGGCACTTTCCAAGCTGCCGCCCGTGAAGATCTACGAGGCCGAGCCCTTTACACAGGAGGATCTTGCGCAGCGTTTCGCCGACCGGCAGGCCTTCGAGGTCGAGGTCGAGGACGGGATCTATTATGTCTCCGCGCCCTGGCTCGAGCCCATCCTGCGCACGGTCAACATGGAGGATTATTCCTCGCTCCAGTACTTCCAGCGCGTGCTGCGTTCGAGCGGCATCATCGACAAGCTCGAAGAAATGGGCATCGAGGAAGGCAGCACCGTCAATATCTTCGGATTTGAATTCGATTACATCAGGTAAGCGGTATGGAGGGATTCACAGAACAGGAGGCCCGGCAGTACAGTCCGCTCACGCTCGCCTTTCTCGGCGACAGTGTGTATGAGCTGCTCATCCGGGACAGAATGGTGCGCATGGCCAACCGCCCCGCACGCGACCTCCACGCAGCCAAGATCCGACTGGTGTGCGCCGCCTTCCAGGCAAGGGCCGCAGACCGTCTGCACTTCACCCCCGAGGAGGAGGCCGTCTACCGCCGCAGCCGCAATGCCACCGGCAATACCGTTCCCAAGCATGCCTCGGCAGCGGATTACCGCAAGGCAACGGGGCTTGAGGCCGTATTCGGCTATCTGCACCTGTGCGGGGACCGGCAGCGGATCGAAGCGCTGTTTGGGCAGATATGGGAAATGCAGGACGAGCTCCTGCCCGAATCCACAGAAAAGGAGTAATACGACATGTCAGGACATTCCAAGTGGAATAATATCAAGCGCAAGAAGGAAGCCACGGATGCAGTCAAGGCCAAGATCTTCACCAAGATCGGCCGTGAGATGATCGTGTGCATCAAGGAGGGCGGTCCGGATCCGAACAACAACGCCAAGCTCCGGGATCTGATCGCCAAGGCAAAGTCCAACAATGTGCCCAATGACAACATCGACCGCCTCATCAAGAAGGCATCCGGTGAGGGCAACAAGAACAATTACGAATCCATGGTCTATGAGGGCTACGGCCCGTCGGGCGTGGCAGTCATCGTGGAGTGCCTGACCGACAACAAGAACCGCACGGCAGCGGATGTCCGCCACTACTTTGACAAGTTCGGCGGCAATCTGGGTACCATCGGCTGTGTCTCCTTTATGTTCACCCGCAAGGGCATCGTGGTCGTGGAGAACACGGGCATCGATGAGGATACGGCGATGGAGGACTGCTTTGAATGCGGCGGCGATGACCTGACCGTGGAGGAGGAGTCCATCGTGATGGAGTGCGACCCGAACGGCGTCCATGCCATGCGCGAGGCACTCACCGAAAAGGGCTATAATGTCCTGTCTGCGGAGGCGGAGATGGTCCCGTCCACATATACCGCACTGACGGATGAGGAGGACATCAAGAAGATGCAGCTCCTGCTTGACCATCTTGAGGAAAATGATGACGTGCAAAACGTTTATCATAACTGGGAAATGCCGGAAGGCGACGAATAATTTCCCTGACATTCTTTAACCTATGGAGGGTGACACATGAAAAGCACAGGAATTTTCAGAAGGATCGATTCGCTTGGCAGATTTGTCCTGCCCAAGGAGCTCCGAAAGAGCCTCGACATCAATCAGAACGACTATCTCCAGATCTTCCTGGATGGTGATTCCATCATCCTGCGCAAGAGCCAGATCAGTTGTGTGATGTGCGGCTCCCATGAGGACCTGGTGGATTTCCACGAGAAGAAGATCTGCCGCAGCTGTATCAAGGAACTGAGCCAGCAATAAGCAAAAAAACAGCCCCCGTCAGGGGGCTGTTTCCTGTTCCGGGAGCCTGAGCGCATCGAGCGCCCGCAGCTGCTTGCGCTGGATGGTCCGGATGTCGTAATGCATCGCATCCGCCGTCTCCTGCGTGCTCTGTCCGCACAGGAAGCGTCTTGTCAGCAGAGCCGACAGCTCCGCATCCTCCAGCGCACCAACTGCCTGCCGGATCTCCTCCTCCTGCCGGAGCAGACCCTCGATCTCCTCCTGCAGCTGCCCGCGCAGACGCCCGAGCGCCTCCCCGCTCTTCCCGGGAAGCACGGTGCCCAGTGCCGTTTCCATCCAGGCATCGCGCTTTTGCAGCACCTCGATCGCCTCGAGCTGCCGCTGTACGGCACCGGCACGGCCAAGCCATGCCGCCTTACGCTGCTGTTCCTGATTCATATCCATTCCCCCTTCCTCTTATATTCTACTACAAAAATCCGCGTTTGTCAAGAACAAATGTTCTATTTTTGAAAAAAAATTTTGCCGCTGCGCCAGAATCGGGGCAGCGGCATGCTCTGTCAGAAACGATTTTTCCCGAAACACCGTGCTTTGCGGGCTTTTATCCGATCCGGGTATTGGCAAGCACGACATAGCCGTCGGAGTTGTTGCCGGAGATGGTGTAGTCCGACCCGAGCGGTACGGGGACCTCGGTGGCCTTGCCGGTCTCGGCGGGGACATAGTAGACCGAATAGTCCTGGGTACCGTCGTTATAATAATAGGGGGAGGCGATCGTGTGGTCGTGCAGGGCGGAGAAGTACTGATACAGTGTCAGTCCCTCATTGTGCATGATCCCGGCATGGACCGGACCGACATAGCGCAGGTGGTACGGTGCGGCGGCAACGCCCTGGCTCTCGGCAAGCGCCTCGGTATAGACCGGCACGAAGCCGGCAGTATAGGCATTTTCCTCGATCCAGGCGATGGGCTCGGTGATCTTGGAGATGCTCCCGTCGTCGTTGAGGATGCACAGGTCCACACAATAGCCGCATGCGCGGTCGGGCAGCTCGTCCGGATACAGGCTCTTGTCCGCACCGTAGGCCGCCGTCGTGCTGTAGATCATTAGGTCCGCCTTGCCCGTGGCATTGCGGTAGAGCTCTGCCAGGACATTCATACCGGAGACGACCTCGGGCTTGGTCTGAAGGTCCATATTCTTCAGGCGGTAATACTCATTCTTGTCGGCAAAGCTGCACATGGTCCCGGCACTGCCCGTAAAAGGGTGGCTGGCATCGAGCTGCAGGAGGATCCCGCTGCGGACGGCGATCTCATCCTGGGGGACGGTCACACAGCCCTTGGGGATCCCCTGGACACCGGCGCCCGTCACGGCGTCCTGGATGCGCATGCTGCCGTCATCCTGCGGCTGCGGTGCCGGTGTTCCCGCGGGAGCAGCGGGTGCGGGCACGTCGGGCGCAGCGGGCTTGGACTGTGCGCCTTTGAACTGCCCCTCGGCAATGATGATCCCGTTCGGCTCCTTGGGGATGAGCCGGTAGATCAGGTCCCCGCCCCACAGGCCGCCGATCAGCAGTGTACCGATCAGGACCGATACACGCCAGATAGACTTTTCCTTATTCTGTGTCATGATGTGTCTCCTATAAAGTTCTTTTTGTGTTCTACTTCTCTCTGATTTTCCAAAGCTTCCCCGAGGGGGCTCCGGGTCCGCCGTCCGCACTCAGGCGGCGGGGATCTCTGTGAATGCGTCCGACGGTGTCTCTTCCGTCAGATCCTCCATCGGGTAGGTCCCGGTGATGATCCCGTAGAGCTTGAAGGCTTCAAATACGGGCTTCCATTTGGTCTGTCCCATCGCGGTCACAGCGATGTAGGTGTGGCCGTCGGGGGTCCGGGCATAGCTTGCCAGACAGTGTCCTGCCTCATCGGTAAAGCCGGTCTTGCCGCCGAGGATCGTGATGCCCTCGACCTCGGTACCGTACATCTTGCCGAACATCGTATCGTACATCTCGATGCCCTCGGGATGCTGCTCGGTCGCGCCGGAGGTATAGGTGTAGGTCGAGATGACCTCCCGGCACAGGTCGTTGCGCAGGCAGTATTCAAGGATGAGCGCCATATCCAGAGCGGTGCTGTAATGATCGGGATCATGCAGGCCGCTGGCATTCATGAAATGCGTATCCGTCAGGCCCATCGCCTCGACCTTCTCGTTCATGAGCTGCACGAAGGCCTCCTCGGAGCCGGCGGTATGCACGGCAAGCGCATGCGTTGCGTCCGCACCGGACGGCAGTGCCGCACCGTAGAGCAGGTCCGTGATCGTCACAGTCTCCCCCGGATCAAAGCCGGCACGGGAGGCATTCTGCTCGATAAGCGGCGCGAGCTCCTCCTCGGTGAAGGTGTAGGTGTCGTCAAGATCCTCGGTATTCTCGATGGCCACGATCAGCGTCATGAGCTTGGTCATGGAGGCGGGATACATCCGGACATCAGCAAATTTCTCGCCGACAATGCGGTTCTCGTCCACATCGAGCAGCACGGCATAGCCGCTTGTAATGGCCGGCGGCAGAAGCTCGGTGCCGGCATCGGTGACGGGATATTCCACGAGCTTTGGCGGCTCCGTGGGTGCTTCTGTCGGCGCCTGGGTGGGCGCCTGCGTCGGCAGCTGCGCCGATACCCGCTGTGTCTCACGCTTTGGTACGGACGACACCATGTCACCGATCAGCCATACGATGCCGCCGAGTGCAACACAAATCATCAGAATCAGCAGCACGAGCAGCCCTGCATGCTGCACCCGTCTGCGTTTTCTTCTGCGTCGTTTTGACAATTCACTGTCCCCTTCCCCTGCCCGTTCCTGCAAGCGGGCTCCGATCTGTAGATATGCTCTATTCTATTATACCGCAATCCGACAGTTCTGTCAATTATCTGACCCTATTTTCTCTTTTTTTCTGACTTTCCACACATTTCCACAATGAAAAAGGGCGCATTTCAGACCTTTTGTTTTTTCGCCTTTGTACATTTTGACGAAAACATAGTTTCTGTTTGAAAATCCTTGACATTTTCCGCGCTGTGTGCTATAATAATTGAGTTGACCAGTACTACTGTCTAAGGGAACTGATGGGCTACGGTGACAAAATTTCCAAGTGAGAGAGGTGAATCCAGCATGAAGAAGGACATCCATCCGACACTGTACAAGACCACGATCACCTGCCACTGCGGCAATGTGATGGAGGTACAGTCCACAAAGCAGGACATCAAGGTGGAAATTTGCTCCAAGTGCCATCCGTTCTACACCGGTAAGCAGAAGCTCGTAGATACCGGCGGACGTGTTGACAGATTCAAGAGACGTTTCAACCTGGATAAGTAATTGTGGAAGCAAACGGACGGTTTTTTCGCAAAGCCGTCCGTTTTTCGTACCCATTCTGAGAAGGAGGATCCCATGGACTATCGGACGATCGCTGCACCCGTCAGCGAAAGCTTCACCGAAAAGCGCTCGGAATTCATCGGCTACCTCACCCCCGTCACAACGGCGCAGGAGGCGATCGATTTCATCGGCAGCGTCAAGGCAGATCACCGCAAGGCCCGGCATCATGTCTACGCCTATATCCTGCGCGACGGCCACACCACGCGCTACAGCGACGACGGCGAGCCCCAGGGCACGGCGGGCGTGCCGGTGCTCGAGGTGCTGCAAAAGCGGGAGCTCACCGACATCTGCTGCGTGGTGGTGCGGTATTTCGGGGGGATCCTCCTGGGCGGGGGCGGTCTGGTGCGCGCCTACTCCCACAGCGCGTCCCTTGCGTGCGATGCGGCCCAGATCCGGTACATGTGCGAGAGCACGCCGCTCACGCTGCAAATGGATTACAACCTCTACGGCAAGGTCACCAATCTCCTGCCGCAGTTCCATGTGATCGAGGATTCCTGCGATTTCGGGACGGATGTGCTGCTCTCCCTGACGGTACGCAATGAGGTGCTGGGCGCCTTGCGATCACAGCTCACGGAGCTGTCGGCCGGGCGCATCGTAATGGAGACGGGCGTGCCGGGCTATGCGGATTTTGCGGACTGCTGACGCAAATGAAAAAAATTTTTCTGCCAGAAAAAAGAGGATTTTTCACGGCTCCTGCCGTAGAATAGAACGGAAAGTGCGATACAGCACAAGGATGCGGGAGGGATGACATGACCATACGCGAACAGCTTGAGGCCAACGAGGCGGCCTATCTCTCGCCCCGTGCGTGCAAAAGCACGAATACCGGTGCGATCATCCGGCTCACCGTCGAGCCGCCCTGCCCCTACCGGACCGCGTTCCAGCGCGACCGCGACCGGATCCTGCACTGCAACGCCTTCCGGCGCTTAAAACGCAAGACACAGGTCTTTCTGTCCCCGGTCGGTGACCACTACCGCACCAGACTCACCCATACCCTCGAGGTCTCCCAGGTGGCACGCACCATTTCCCGGGCCCTCTTCCTCAACGAGGACCTTACCGAGGCCATTTCCCTCGGGCATGACCTGGGGCACTCCCCCTTCGGACATGCGGGCGAGTCCGTCCTCAATGCCATCTGTCCGCACGGCTACCGGCATTATCAGCAGAGCATGCGGGTCGTGGACAGCATCGAGCGCGGCGGCAGGGGACTCAATCTGACACAGGCCGTGCGCAACGGCATCCTGTGCCACACGAACATGACGGCGGACACCCTTGAGGGTAACATCGTCCGCTTTGCCGACCGCATTGCCTACATCAACCATGACATCGAGGATGCCATGCGTGCAGGGATCCTGCGGCAGGAGGACCTCCCCTGCGAGGTCACACAGGTGCTCGGCGAGACCAAGAGCGAGCGCATCACCACCTGTGTGGATGCCATCATCGCCCACGGCACGGACAGCATCGGCATGGCCGAGGAGATCGCTGCGGCGCAGGAAACGCTGCACCGGTTCATGTTCGAGCATGTGTACCACAACCAGACGGCCAAGCATGAGGAGGCCAAGGCCAAGATCCTCATCGAGGAGCTCTACCGGTATTTCCGGCGGGATCCGAAGGCCATGCCGGCGCTCTATCAGCAGATCGCCCGGCAGGAGGACGTGGACCGTGCGGTCTGCGATTACATCTCCGGGATGAGCGACAGCTACGCCGTGGACCTGTACACGGAGCTGTTCATCCCGAAATCCTGGAAGTAGGTGAATGCGATGCCCTTATTTCCTGAGGAATTTATTTCCCGGCTGCGTGAGCGCAATGACATCGTGGACCTCTTCCGGATGTACGCCGATGTCAAGAAACGCGGACGCACCTATGTATGCTGCTGTCCGTTCCATTCGGAGAAAACCCCCTCATGTACCATCTATCCGGAAACGCAGAGCTTCTACTGCTTCGGCTGCGGCGCGGGCGGCGATGCGCTCACCTTTGTGATGCGCATGGACAACCTCTCCTATCCGGAGGCGGTGCGCTCCCTGGCGCAGAGGAGCGGCATGGAGCTGCCGCAGCAGGATCCGCGGGCGCAGGAGCGTGCGGACATGCGCCGGCGGTGCCTGGAGATCAACCGCGAGACGGCCAATTTCTACTACAGCTTCCTTTTGCACGGCGGGGACAAGCGGGGCCTGCAATACTTTGCCCGGCGAAAGCTCACCGCTCAGACCCTCAAGCTCTACGGCCTGGGCTTTTCCCCCGACGACTGGCATGTCCTGCGCGACCATCTGCGCTCGAAGGGCTACCGGGACGAGGAGATGGTCACGGCGGGCGTGTGCCTGCAATCGGACAAGGGGAATGTCTATGATGCCTTCCGGGGGCGGGTGATGTTCCCGATCGTGGATCTGCGCGGGAGCGTCATCGGCTTCGGCGGCAGAGTGCTCGACGATACCAAGCCCAAATACCTCAACACCAATGCCACGCCCGTCTTTGACAAGGGACGCAATCTGTTTTCGCTGAACTTTGCCAAGGACGCCGCCTCCACGACCATGATCTTAGCGGAGGGGTACATGGATGTCATCTCCATCCATCAGGCGGGCTTTCCGAATGTCGTTGCCACCCTTGGCACAGCCATCACCCCCGACCAGGCCCGGCTCATTGCCCAGTATGCCAGGGAGGTCGTGATCGCCTACGACAGCGACGGCGCCGGACAGGCGGCCACCCAGAAGGCGCTCAACCATTTCAGCGCCGTGGGACTGCCGGCAAGGATCCTCCGGATGGAGGGTGCCAAGGATCCGGACGAATTCTTAAAGCGCTACGGTCCCGAGCAGTTCCGGCTGCTCATCGACCATGCGGGGGATGCGCTCAATTTCAAGCTCGACAAATGCCGGGAGGGTCTGGACCTGTCCACCGAGATCGGCAAGACCGAGCTTCTGCGGCGCAGCGTGAACGTCCTTGCGGGCATCTCCAATCCCCTCGAACGGGAGGTCTACATCTCCCGGACGGCAGGTGCGCTCGACATCCGGGTGGAAACGCTGCGAATGCAGGTGGACAGGGCCGTGCAGTTCTCGCAGAAAACGGCAAAGAAGGCCAAGTTCCACGCCATTGAAGCGCAGTCGCTACAGCGCGATGAGCTCAATCCGGAGGCGTCCGAGCACCCAAGGGAGAGCCGGGCGGAGGAGATGCTCCTTGCCTATCTCCTGCGGCATCCGGAGGAGTATGAGATGCTCTGGAGCTATGTGTCCCCGGAGGATTTCGTCACCGAGTTCCACCGCAGAGTTTACGAGACCATCTGCACCATGCTGCCGGATTATACCCGGTTCTCCCTCTCGCTGCTCGCCGAGAAATTCAGCGCGGCCGAGATGGGGCGCATCAGCGGGATCGAGGCGCGTTACGGCGACCTTGCCATCGACCGCGATGCCGTGGAGGAATGCATCGGTGTGCTCAAAAAAGCCAAGGGCCGCCCCCACAGCGGGGAGGGCATGTCCGACGAGGACCTGCTGGCAATGCTGTCAGAAAAGCAGCGGCAGTCCCAATAACGCAAAACAGGAGGAAGAGAAATGGACAAGAAGTCTACCATTGAAGCCCTGCTCGAACGGGGCAAGGCAGCCGGAAAGCTGACCACCAAGCAGATCTCTGATGCACTCGAGGAAATGGATTTTGATGCCGATCAGCTCAATTCCTTCTACGACAGCTGTGAGCAGCTCAACATCGAGATCATCGACAACAACATCGTCGATGAGAACATCGACCTCAACCACATCGAGATCAGCGACAATCCCGACGAGGACCTCGACTCCGCCCTCTCCACGGAGGGACTGGCCGTGGACGACCCGGTGAAGATCTACCTCAAGGAGATCGGCCGGGTGCCGCTGCTGTCCGCGGATGAGGAGATCGAGCTGGCCCGCCTGATGGCGGAGGGAACGCCCTTGCAGGCAAAGCGTGCCAAGCAGCGCCTGTCCGAGGCCAATCTGCGTCTGGTCGTATCCATCGCCAAGAAATATGTGGGGCGCGGCATGCAGTTTCTGGACCTCATCCAGGAGGGCAATTTAGGCCTCATCAAGGCCGTGGAGAAGTTCGACTACAACAAGGGCTTCAAGTTCTCGACCTATGCGACCTGGTGGATCCGCCAGGCCATCACCCGTGCCATTGCCGACCAGGCAAGGACCATCCGCATCCCGGTACATATGGTGGAGACCATCACCAAGGTCAAGAAGGTCTCGAGCCAGCTTTTGCATGAGAACGGCCACGACCCGACGCCCGAGGAGATCGCCGACCGGCTCGAGCTGCCGGTGGAGCGCGTGCGGGAGATCATGCGCATCGCACAGGATCCGGTCTCGCTCGAAACGCCCATCGGTGAGGAGGAGGATTCCCACCTCGGGGACTTCATCCCGGATGACGATGCCCCCGCCCCCGCCGATGCCGCCTCCCACACCCTGCTCAAGGAGCAGCTCGAGGAGGTGCTCTCCACTCTCACCGACCGGGAGGCCAATGTCCTGCGCCTGCGCTTCGGACTGGTGGACGGCCGCTCCCGCACCCTCGAGGAGGTCGGGGCGCAGTTCAATGTCACCCGTGAGCGCATCCGCCAGATCGAGGCCAAGGCCCTGCGCAAGCTGCGCCATCCGAGCCGCAGCAAGAAGGTCAAGGATTTTCTGGATTAAGGAGGGAGCCACCATGTTCTGCAAAAAGCTCACCGCTGCCGCAGCGGCACTCGCCCTGCTTACCGGCATCCCCGCCCCCGTCCTGCCCGTGCAGCCTCCGATGACCGCATCGGCGGAGAGCGTAACCGGCAGTCTCACCGATACCATCACCTATACCATCGACGGGGATACCCTCACCCTCACGGGCACGGGTGCTACGGGAACCTTCAACTACTATAACGGATTCCCGGACTACCGCCGCAGCGAGGATATCCGCCATGTCATCGTGGAGGAGGGCATCACGGAGCTGGGGCACTGGACCTTTGAGCTTCCGAATCTTCAGAGCATCTCTCTGCCGGATTCCATCGAAACCCTCGATGACAACTTTATTTACGACAGCTACCAGTCACAGACGCTGCTCATCGGCAGCGAGGGCTCGGCGGCACAGACCTACGCACAGGCGCATTCGATGTTCTTCCAGAATGCAAAGACCGGCGAGATCGCCGACATCACCGGCAGCTACACCGATACCATCGGGTATGTATGCAGCTATGCGGACAGGACGCTCACCGTCACCGGCACGGGGGAGATCCCGGATTACGGTTCCGGCAACAGCAAGTCCCCGGTCTACAGCCTGTATTTTGAGAGCATCGTGATCGGGGAGGGCATCACTCGCATCGGCGATCGGGCATTTGCTGTTGCCAATCGTTCAGGTGTCATAAGCTACAGCGACTATGGCACCTCCGCCGTACAGCAGGTCATCCTGCCGGACAGCCTGCGCTCCGTGGGAGAGACCCCCTTCGGCTCCCTGCCCGATACCTGGGTCACTGTCGAGGACGGCTGCCGCTATTTCGGCGGGATCCTGATCGGGACCGAGACCCGGGAGGATGCCGCTGCACCGCTCACGGTCCTTGAGGGGACACAGCACATCGCAGAGAGTGCCTTCGGCAGAAACGACCTCCCGGAATCCGTAACACTCCCGGAGAGCATCCGCTCTGTCGGCAGTCTGCCAAAATGCCTTGTGCGGGGTACAAGCGATGACGGTGCGGCAGCGCAGTATGCCGCCTCGCACTGCCTGCTCTTTGAGAATGTGAACACCGGGGCGATCACAGAGCCCTCGGGCGTCTGCGGCGCCGGTGTCACCTACCGCCTTGCCTCGGACGGCACGCTCACCATCGAAGGCACTGGGCCGATGACCAATTATGTCTATGTCAACAATCCGGACGACGACTATGTATGGGGCTATCCGCTCGACGATTCGCTCGACTGGCTCGACCTCCTCGGCTACCATCCCTTCTCCGGCAACAGCTGCATCCGGCATATCGTCGTAGCACCGGGCGTTAAGACCCTCGGCGATTTTGCCTTCATCGGCCTTCCGAATCTCGAAACGCTCACCATTCCCGATACCGTTACCCGCATCGGCGGCAGCTGCATCATGAACTGCCCGAAGCTCTCCTCACTGGACATTCCCGAAAGTGTGACCGTCATTGCCGAGTGGAGCAGCATGCCGATGAGCTATGCGCCCTTTGAGGGGTGTGATTCCCTGACGGACATCCACCTTCCCCCACCATCTGACAGAGCTCGGCAACGTGCAGTACTGCCCGTATTTTGAGGATATGGATGTGCTGTATGCCGGGAACTTCCTCCTTGGTGCCAACACCCTGCCCGAGGAGGGCGTGCTGAACATCCGCGAGGGGACGACCTATGTCCAGGAGCGGGGCTTCTACCAGTATACCGAGAACAGCACCGCCCTCAAAAAACTCATCTTCCCCGAGGGGGTGCGTGTGATCTCGTATGCCGCCTTCGGGAACAATACGGCACTTGCCGAGGCAGACCTCCCGGATACGGTGGAATACATCGGCGACTGGGGCTTCTGGCACACTGCACTGACCGAGGTGACGGTGCCGGCATCCACCTATTATGTGGGCAAGCGTGCCTTCGGAAAATGTGAGGATCTGACGAGCATCACCTTTCTGAACCCCTACACGCAGATCTATCCGGACCCGGATACGGTCTCGAACAACTGGGACAGCGATCCTGCAAACATTGTATATTCCGGTGTGATCCGGGGCTATGAGGGCTCCACCGCACAGCGCTTTGCGGAGAAGTACGGCTACACCTTCGAGTCCCTGGGGGAGATCCCGGCGCTTCCCGACGGCGATGTGAACGCCGACGGAAGCTTGGGGGCACTCGATGTCCTCGTGCTGCAAAAGTATCTGGTGCGGCAGAGGACACTCACCTCCGCGCAGATGCAGCTTGCCGATCTTGACAACAGCGGCAGCGTCAATGCCGTGGATCTGGCACTGCTCAAGCAGAGGATCACCCGATAATACAAAACGATCCCACGCAAAAGCGTGGGATCGTTTTATGTTTCTTCAAGCTCTCCGGTCTCGCCGCTTTCAAACCGGTCAGCGGCATACAAAAAGCGGTTTCGCTGGGCGTACCAGCTCTCCCGGTGGTCGGTCGCCTCGATGTAGGCGCGTGCCTTATCGAGCAGGCGGCGCTTCTCCGGACGTGCAAGGTCCAGCAGTTCGAACACCACGAACAGCGCATGGTAGTGGTTGCGCCCCCGGCAGATCTGCTCACAAATGCCCTGGATCAGCGCATCACAGCGGTCATAGCCGCCGCAGCGCATGAGTCCCACGAGATTGTACTCGCTCGTATCCGTCAGGGCTGCCTGGTAGAAAAACTCCTGCATGAGGACGCGATTCGTCCCCTCCAGCTCCGTGAACCGGAACAGGAGCTGCGAGACCCCCTGCATCTGCCGTGCATCCGCATAGGTGTAGCTCTTCGCAAGGAAGTCCACCCAGCCGGGATCGAACGGCTGCCCAAGCGGTGCGGCGCAGCTCCAGATGCGGCAATGCGCCCCGTAGAACCACACCGGGGACAGCTGGTACCAGCGCTCCCCTCTCTGCTCCAGGCCGCCCAGCACAGTCAGTGCGGCATCCAGGTAAAAGGGCTTGGCATAGATGTCCAGCGCCGCCCGGGAATCCGCCAGATGCGCGGCAAAGAAGCCCGGATAGCCGTAGGCCTTCGGATAGCGCTCCGCCAGGGAGGTAAGCGCCGGCCGGAAGCTCTCCGAGCGCAGGAGCGTACACACCATCAGCTCGGTGAGCAGACCGATGAAGTCCGTCCGGCAGCCGTGCGCCTGCATAAGCTTTCCGACGCGCCGCAGGTACGGCGGGAGCGTTTCACTCGTCAGGAGCGCACGCAGATCGAACTCCACGGTATGCAGCGCCTCATACTGCGCCCCGATCAGGGCCAGTACCTCCACCATGGCGGGGGATTCCTTGAAGGCTGCCAGCTGCAGCGCATGGAAGAGCGCCTCGAGATGCGCCTGTGTGTAAGGCGGCGGGCTCTCGAGCAGGCGTTCCACACACTGCCGCAGGAGCCTTGCCGCATGATCGGAGACCGCATCGCTGCGGCTGTAGCACAGATAGGGCAGATACTGCACCTTCAGGCGGCTCTGCCAGAAGGCGTCCGCCGTGCTGCTCCGGTATTCACAAAGCTGCAAAAGCAGTTCCCGTTTCTGCTCCCCCCGTGATGTGGGCAGGGCATCGATGAGTGCCTGTTCCTCCAAGAAATTTCCCTCCCATGACCGCGCACAAAGAGGCTGCATATGACGCATATGCAGCCTCTTGCTGATGAGCGCGTGTGTTATGCCTTGGGAACCGGAAGTGTTACCAGATCCACAAGGGACTTCATGATATTGACTGCATCCGTGAACGACAGATCACCGCTCTGGTCCACATCGGCATTGGCCTGGCCCTGTTCGGAGAGCGTCTCCGAGCCGAGCTGCTCCTTATTGACCGTGATGACATCGATGATGTCGCAGTCGCCGTCGTCATCGGCGTCGCCCCAGACAGTGACCTCGGGCAGGCTTCCCTGTGTGGCAGGCTCTTCACTCTCGGTGGGCTGTTCCTCGGTCGGCTGTTCTGCCTCGGTCGGCTCCTGTGTCGGCTCCTCGCCGTCCGTTACAACGTAAGCATCCACGATATTGATCTCGGACTTATCTGCATCCTTCTCGCCGTCGATCTCGGCATACCAGTACTGGCCCTGGAAGGAGGTCTTGGTAACGACTGCTGCCTTGATGGCATCGATGATCGTCTCATTCTCGACAAGATTGCCGTCGGGATCGGAAGCATTCAGGAAGTTCTTCACCAGATCCACCTTGGCAGTGCCGGGACCGGTCACCTCCCACTGAATGTTAGCCCAGTAGTAAACGCCGTCGATCGGAACGCTCACGCCCAGCCCGCCGTTGGCATAGGTCGTGCCGGACGGTGCATCCACAACGAGATAGATCACATCGGATGCCTCGGGCAGATCGATCGTGGTCAGATGGTCGGCCGTATTCTGTGAGATCACGGCATGTCCCTCCTCGGGGTCCTCGGGCTCGGTGTTGACCTGTGCATTGGTGGCCTCCTGATCGACCTCGATGTCCGTGAACTTGGGCAGCTCATCGAGGGTGATGCAGTATTCGCTCTGGTACATCTCGATGAGGTCCTCCTCGGTGTTGAACATCGGGTTGGACAGGAAGTTCGTGTCGTCACTGCCGCCGTCATACCACGGCAGGAAGTACAGCCAGCCGGCCTTCTCGGAGGTCAGATTCTCCACGGTGGAGAAGCAGTCGCACTCGGCCATGGCGATCATCTTTGCGGAATTGTACTTCTCCATCAGGCCATAGAAGGTCGAGGAGATCGCGGAGTCGTTATGTACGAGCACCGGAGAGCCCGTGCTCCAGTCGGTGCAGTTGTACTTATCGTAGCCGATGATGTCCACATAGGCATCGCCCGGATACCAGTTCTCGGAGGTGCTGTAGTTATAGCTGTTGAACTCCCAGATCAGGTTGTGGCAGCCCTTGGTCTCGGTCAGGTACTTGTAGGTGTAGATGTACAGCTCTCTGTAGACCTTGGAGCCTTCCTTGCCCCACCAGAACCATGAGCCGTTCTCACCGCCGCCGCCTTCTGCCTCATGCAGCGGTCTCCAGATGATCGGGATGCCCTTTTCCTGGAGGATCAGGAACTGCTCGGCCAGATTGTCCAG
>JAFTZY010000055.1 GCA_017460955.1 Oscillospiraceae bacterium | reverse complement strand
TGACGACCATGCGCAACCCAGAGAGAAAGGATAATGCCTATGTTGAAACGACTCCTTGGCTGTATCCGAGAATACAAGCGTGCCACCATCCTGACGCTTCTGTTCATTCTCGGAGAGGCCATTATCGAAACTATCATCCCCTTCACCACCTCGGATCTGGTCAACGAGATCGACAAAGGGGCCGAAATGTCCGCCGTGCTCCGGCAGGGACTCATTCTTGTCGTGCTTGCGGTCTCCTCCCTTGCCTGCGGCGCCATTGCCGGCACGACCTGTGCAAGAGCTGCCACGGGCTTTTCCAAGAACATCCGTCACGATATGTTTGAGCGCGTACAGCGCTACTCGTTCCAGAATATCGACCACTTCTCCTCCTCCTCGCTCGTGACCCGCATGACGACCGATGTCAACAATCTCCAGATGGCCTTCATGATGCTCATCCGCATGGGTCTGCGGGCACCGCTGATGTTCCTGTTCTCCACGATCATGGCGTTCTACATGGGCGGCTTTCTGGCCATGGCCTTTGTGGTGGTCATCCCGATCCTGCTGTTCGGTCTGCTGCTCATCGGCAAATTTGCCATGCCGGCCTTCCGCAGTGTCTTTAAGAAGTACGACCGCCTGAACGAATCCATTGAGGAGAATGTCCGTGCCATGCGCGTGGTCAAGGGCTTTTCCCGTGAGGAATACGAGAAGAAGAAGTTCGGTGATGCCGCTGAGGGCATTTGCAGGGACTTCACTAAGGCCGAACGCATCGTCGCGCTCAACCAGCCGCTCATGAGCCTTTGCATGTACTTTGACATGGTGTTCATCCTGACCATCGGCTCGAGGATGGCCATTGTCGATCACACCGTCAACATCGGCCAGATCTCCGCCATGATCACCTACGGCGTGCAGATCCTGATGTCGCTGATGTTCCTGTCGATGATCTATGTCATGGTCACCATGTCCGCCGAATCCATGAAGCGTATCGACGAGGTCCTCTGCGAGGAGCCGACGCTGCACGATCCGGCCTCCCCCGTGACGCAGATCCCCGACGGCTCCGTGGATTTCGAGAACGTCAGCTTCAAATACTCCGAGAATGCTGCCAAGTACGCACTCTCCGATGTCACGCTCCATATCCCGAGCGGCGCCACGGTGGGCATCATCGGCGGCACCGGCTCGAGCAAATCCACACTCGTTCAGCTCATTCCCCGTCTCTACGACGTTTCCGCCGGCTCACTGAAGGTCGGCGGCAGGGATGTCCGGGAGTACAGCCTTGAAGCCCTGCGTGACAGCGTGGCCATGGTGCTCCAGAAGAATGTGCTCTTCTCCGGCACGATCCGTGAGAATCTCCAGTGGGGCAACGCAAACGCCACGGACGAGGAGA
This sequence comes from Oscillospiraceae bacterium, assembly GCA_017460955.1. Classification (GTDB taxonomy): domain Bacteria; phylum Bacillota; class Clostridia; order Oscillospirales; family Ruminococcaceae; genus UBA3855. The sequence goes on along the minus strand of JAFTZY010000055.1, from coordinate 31,667 downwards.
TCGCCGAGGCTGCCCGCCTTGCACAGGCAGATGAATTCGTCCGCTCCTTCCCCGACGGGTATGACACCTACATCGAGCAGGGCGGCACGAATGTGTCCGGCGGCCAGAAGCAGCGTCTGTGCATCGCCCGTGCGCTGCTCAAGAAGCCCCGTGTCCTCATTCTCGATGACTCGACCAGTGCCGTCGATACCCGCACGGATGCCCTCATCCGGCAGGGCTTCCGGGAGTTCATCCCGGAGACGACCAAGATCATCATTGCCCAGCGCATTGCCTCCGTTCAGGAGGCTGACATGATCGTCGTGCTTGACGGCGGTGCAGTCAGTGCGGTCGGCACACATGAAACGCTGCTTGCCTCGAACGAGATCTACCGTGAGGTCTACGAGCAGCAGACAAACGGAAACGGAGGTGACGAGAATGCCTAAGCCGATGATGGGCGGAAAGCGCCCGGCAGCCAAAAAGGGCACGCTCGGCCGCCTTGTGAAGATGCTGTTCCGGTTCTTCCCGGTGATGGTGCCCGTGACCATCTTCTGCATCCTCTTCTCCTCGGTGGCCGCTGCCATCCCGGATCTGTACATCCAGAAGGTCATTGCCGTCATCACGGAGACGCTTGATCCGAAAAATGCCCTGACATGGGAAGATGCAAAGGCAAAGCTCATCCCGATGATGGTGACCCTCGTTGTCATCTACATCATTGCCATCATCGCCGTCACCCTCTACACACAGCTGATGGCCTTCATCACACAGGGCTTCCTCAACAAAATGCGCAAGGCGATGTTCGAGAAGATGCAGAACCTCCCCGTGCGCTACTTCGACACCCACAAGCATGGCGACATCATGAGCTACTACACCAACGACATCGACGCACTGCGCCAGCTCATTTCCCAGGCCCTGCCCACCTTGCTGCGTGCGGGAACCGTGGTCATCGTGGTGTTCTGCATCATGGTCTATTTCAGCCTGTGGCTCACGCTCCTGACCATTGCGGGCGTGGCGGCCATCATGTTCGTCACAGGGAAGGTCGGCGGCGGCTCGGCGCGCTACTTCATCCGCCAGCAGCAGTCCGTCGGCAAGACCGAGGGCTTCGTACAGGAGATCATGAACGGCCAGAAGGTCGTCAAGGTGTTCAATCACGAGGCCGCATCGCAGGAGCAGTTCGACAAGCTCAATGAGGAGCTGTGCGATGATGCCTTCAAGGCCAATGCCTTCTCCAACATCCTCGGCCCCGTCATTATGAACATCGGCAACATCCTCTATGTGCTGCTGGCTGTGGTCGGCGGTGTGATGGTGCTCGGCCATGTCTACAACCCGAGCATCTACGGTCTGGTCAACAACGAAATGATCCTCAATGTCAGCATCGTGGTCGCCTTCCTGAACATGACCAGACAGTTCACCGGCAATGTCAACCAGGTCACCCAGCAGATCAATGCCATTGTCATGGCACTGGCCGGTGCGGACCGTATCTTCACGCTGATGGACGAAACGCCCGAGACGGACGAGGGCTATGTCCGCCTGGTCAATGCACAGCTTTCTGACGACGGCACCGTGACCGAAACGCAGCAGCACACCGGCCACTGGGCATGGAAGCACCCGCACCAAGCCGACGGCACGGTGACCTACACGCCGCTCCGGGGCGATGTGGTCATGGAGCATGTGGATTTCGGCTATGAGGAGGGCAAGACTGTGCTGCATGACGTCTCCGTCTATGCCAAGCCCGGCCAGAAGGTCGCCTTCGTCGGCGCCACCGGTGCCGGCAAGACCACCATCACCAACCTCATCAACCGCTTCTATGACATCGCCGACGGCAAGATCCGCTACGACGGCATCAACATCAACAAGATCTTAAAGTCCGATCTGCGCACGTCCCTTGGCATCGTGCTCCAGGAGACGAACCTCTTCACCGGCACGGTCATGGAGAACATCCGCTACGGCAAGCTCGACGCGACCGATGAGGAATGCCGCAGTGCGGCACGCCTGGCGGGTGCGGACGACTTTATCACCAGACTCCCCGACGGCTATGACACGATGCTCACCGGCAACGGTGCCAACCTCTCGCAGGGCCAGCGCCAGCTCATTGCCATCGCCCGTGCGGCAGTCGCCGATCCGCCCGTCATGATCCTCGATGAGGCGACCTCCTCCATCGATACGCGCACGGAGGCCATCGTGGCCCGCGGCATGGATAAGCTCATGGAGGGCAGGACCGTCTTTGTCATCGCCCACCGTCTGTCCACAGTGCGCAATTCCGATGTCATCATGGTGCTCGACCACGGGCATGTCATCGAGCGCGGCAGCCATGACCAGCTCATTGCCCAGAAGGGGCATTACTACCAGCTCTATACCGGCGCGTTCGAGCTTGAATAGCTCTCAGATCCGGAGACTGCATGCAGTCTCCGGATTTATCTTACTTTTATGGGATTATCACAAAACTACCACATTTGTCCGGTATACTACCAATCAGAAAGAAAAAGATACGGGGTGGGGACACTACAGAAAGCGGTGATCCACATGCAAGATCATAATAATTTTACCCGTCTGCTCAGCGCTGCCATGGCATTTTCCCTTCTGGTATGCGGCTGTGTGCAGCAGAGCAACAGCAGCAGCGATCCCGACAGTGCTGACAGCAGCACTGCACAGTCCGTACAGGACAGCGCTTCCGACGAGACGGAAGGACATACCGAAGCTAACGGCGAGGAGGAGATCGTGACTGCTGCGCCCGTCAGCGAAACGAACGGCAATGCGCTTTTGTGCTTTGACCCGGAAACTCTTTTCACCGACCGGGACCTCTCCGGCGAGGCCGATGCCGATACGGTCATTACCCTGACCGGGGATTCGGCCGAGGTGGACGGCAGCGGTGTGACCGTTTCGGGCAGTGAGATCACCGTCACGGACGAGGGCGTCTACCGGCTGACCGGCTCCCTCACGGACGGCAGGGTCACGGTCGCAAGCGAGGGGAAGGTCCAGCTCATTCTCGATGATGCGTCCATCACCTCCTCCGACGGCTGTGCGCTCTATGTGGAAAGTGCCAAGAAGGTCTTCCTCACGCTTGCCGACGGGTCGGAGAATACAGTCACCGACGGCAGCACCTATGCCGATACGCAGGACGGTGCGCCCGATGCTGCCATTTACAGCAAGGACAGCCTGACTGTCAACGGCAGCGGCAGTCTGACCGTTCACGGACAGTGCAACGAGGGCATCACCTCGAAGGATGACCTTGTCATCACGGGCGGCACATTGACCGTGGAGGCTGCCGGAGACGGCATTAAGGGCAAGGACTATGTCGCCATTGCGGGCGGCACGATCACTGTGACGTCCGGCGGCGACGGCATCCGTTCGAACAACGACACGGATGAGTCTAAGGGATTTGTCTATCTGCAAGGCGGACGTGTGACAGTCGATGCGGCCCAGGACGGCATCCAGGCCGAGTCCCAGCTGGTTGTCACGGGCGGTGACTGCACCGTGACCTCCGGCGGCGGCACAGCCAATGCCGTGCAGAAAACCGGCGATCTCGGATCTGGCGGCTTCGGGCGTGACCGGCAGACGCAAAGCGATACCACGGACAGCGTGAGTGTCAAGGGCCTTAAGGCGGGTTCCCTTCTCTATATCACCGGCGGCACACTGACGCTCGATACGGCGGATGATGCGCTGCATTCCAACGGGGATCTGCGCATGGAGGGCGGCAGCATTTCGATTGCAGCCGGGGACAAGGGGCTCCATGCGGACGGCGCTCTTGAGATCCTTGACGGCAATGCCGAGATCACGCAGTCCTATGAGGGCGTGGAGGGTGCCAATATCACGGTATCCGGCGGCAATGTCCGGATCGTCTCGAGCGATGACGGCTTCAACGCCAGCGACGGCTCCTCCCAGGGCGCCATGGGCAGTGCTGTGGACTGCACGCTCGTCATCTCCGGCGGATATGTCTATGTGGATGCCGGCGGCGACGGACTCGATTCCAACGGCACGCTCCGGATGACCGGCGGCACGGTGATCGTGAACGGCCCGACCAATGACGGCAACGGCGCTCTTGACGGCAACGGCAGCATCACCTGTGAGGGCGGTGTGCTCATTGCCGCGGGCAGCTCCGGTATGGCAGAATACCCCGAGGGCAGCCAGCGCACGATCGTTATGACATCCGATTCGGCGCTCGATGCAGGCACCCTTGTGACCGTATGCGGCGAGAGCGGCGAGGAGGTCCTGAGCTTTGCGCCCGCCAAGCGCTTCCAGAGCATCGTCATCAGCACACCCGCCCTCCAGGACGGAGGCACCTACACGGTGTACACCGGCGGCAGCTCCGATGCCGGGCAGACGGACGGTCTGTACGAAGCGGGCGGCTACCGCGGTGACGGCACCGAAGCGGGCTCCGTCACCCTCACGGATCCGGTCAGCTTCATCGGCGAGGCCGGCGGCATGGGCTTTGGCGGCGGTATGATGCCGGGCGGCAGAGGCGGCTTTGGCAGACAGGACGGCGATCCCCAGCGAGACTTCACCCCCGGTGAGCTGCCGACGGATGAGAACGGCGAGACCGTAATGCCCGACTTTAAGGACTTCACTCCCGGTGAGCTGCCGACGGATGAGAACGGCGAGGCTGTAATGCCGGATTTCAGGGACTTCACTCCCGGTGAGCTGCCGACGGATGAAAACGGCGAGGCTGTGATGCCCGACTTTAAGGACTTCACTCCCGGTGAGCTGCCGACGGATGAGAACGGCGAGGCTGTAATGCCGGATTTCAGGGACTTCACTCCCGGTGAGCTGCCGACGGATGAAAACGGCGAGGCTGTGATGCCTGACTTTGGGGACTTCAACCCCGGTGAAATGCCGGCTGAGGGGAACACGGAGATGCGCCGCGGCGGCAGACACGGCATGCGGTCCCGTGAGGAGGATTTTTCCGCACAGGAAGGGCAGGATCCCCGGCAGTTCTGACATAAACAAAACAGTTCTTCATTTTCGATACTCCATGCCGGTTTTGCCGGCATGGGGCTTCTTTTTTTCTGTTGCATTTGCATGGATCCTATGGTATAATGGAATTGTAGTATCACCCCGGCTGCACACCGGAAAGGAGGTCCCCATGAAGCTCTTGCTGATCCATGCCTGGAATGAAACGGAGGTCGCATACCGCGGTCGGTTTTCCAGTCTGCTCTCCTACCCCTCGCTGACACTGGCCGTGCTCTATTCCCTCGTGCCGGAGGGGATGTTCGGACAGATCGACGTGGTGGATGAGAACTCCCAGCGCGTGCAGTACGACCGGACGCACTATGATGTGGTGATGATCTCCTTCGAGACCTCCTCCGCCCTGTCCGCCTACCGGCATGCGGATGCCTTCCGGGAGCGCGGGAGCTATGTGGTCTGCGGCGGCTATCACGCCACGGCCATGCCGGAGGAGGCGCTGCAGCACTGCGATACGGTCATCATCGGTCCGGCAGAGATCTCCATTCCGGCCTTCCTGCACGATTTTGCGGCAGGCGCTCCCAAGGCGCGTTACCACAACCCCATCGTCTGTGCTGCCGAGTATCCCATTCCGGCCCGGGATGTCGTGACAAAGCACAGGAAACTCAGGATCCCGGCCGTCATCGCCGACCGGGGCTGCAACAACCGCTGCAAATACTGCTCCATGAGCATGATGTGGCGCAGTGACCCGAGGCCCGTTGAATCGGTCGTGGAGGAGGTCCGGTCACTCCATACAAAAATGGTCATCTTCTATGACCCGAATTTCTTTGCTAAGCGCGAGTATGCCCTCTCGCTCATGAAGGCGCTCGAGCCCCTGCACATCCTGTGGGCCTCGAATGCCACGGCGGATTTCGGGTACGACCACGAGCTCATGGAGGCCGCCTACCGCAGCGGCTGCCGGGGCGTGCTCATCGGGCTTGAATCCCTCAACACCTCCTCCCTGCGCAGCGTCGGCAAGCGCTTTCAGGAGACGGACAAGTACAAAACGGTCATCGCCAACATCCACAGCCATGGCATGGCCGTCAACGGCTGCTTTGTGCTCGGCTTTGACAGCGACACGGAGGAGGAGCTGCTCGCGCTCCCGGAGCGCGTGGACCGCCTGGGGCTCGATCTGTGCCGTTTTGCCGTGCTCACGCCCTATCCCGGCACCAAGCTCTATGAGGATTACGAAAAGCACGGGCGCATCCTCACCCACGAGTGGAGCCGCTACAACCAGCACACGGCTGTCTTTTCGCCCGTCAACCTCAGCGCCGGACGTCTCGATGCCATCTACCGGCAGGTATGGCGGGAAGCCTATTCCTGGAAGCGCGTGCTGCGGCGGACCTTCACCTCCCCCTGGCGCTTCCATCCCTACGTCTTTATCCTGCTCGGCGCCAACATCGGCTTTAAATTCCTCGGGATCGACCAGAAACGGAATGCATCATGAAGATCGTATTCATCCGGCTGAACATGTTCGAGCACATCGCCTCCGATGCGATGAAGCCGATCCTCTTTTCCATCATCAAAAGCCTGACGCCGCCCAGGGACGACATTCTCTTCCTCGATGAGCGGGCCGAAACGCTCCCCGAGACGCTCGATGCCGACATCATCGCCTTTTCGGTGGAGACCTACACGGCCAAGCGTGCCTACATCCTCTCCAAGAAATACCGCCGTCCCGGCACGGTGATCGTCATGGGGGGATTCCATGCGAGCGTCATGCCCGACGAGATGCTCCTCTATGCTGACAGTGTCCTCATCGGCGATGCCGAGGATACCTGGGGGGACTTCCTGGAGGACTGCCGCCGGGGCGCACCCAGACCGAAGTACCGCTCCGGGGAATGCCTGCCCCTCACCCCTGTGCCGCCCGTGCCGGAGATCTACCGGCACCGCTATTACGGGATCGGAGTGTACCAGATCTCACGGGGCTGCAAATTCAACTGCGAATTCTGCTCGATCAAGACCATGTACAAATGCGTGCGCCGCAAGAGCGCGGACATGATCGCCGGGGAGCTTGCCCGTGCGCCAGAGAAGATCCTCTTTTTCGTGGACGACAACATTTTCTATGACCGGGAATCGGCACTCGAGCTCTTCCGCGCCATCGCGCCGCTCAAAAAGAAATGGGCCTGCCAGATCAGCATGGATGCCGCGGCCGATGACGAGCTCCTTGCGGCCATGAAAAAGGCCGGGTGCTTCCTCGTGCTCATGGGCTTTGAGAGCCTGAGTCAAGACAGCCTGCGGGAGATCCACAAGGCGGCAAACGCCATGCGGGATTACGAGGCGCTCATCCGGCGCATCTACCGGCACGGCATCCTCATCTACGGCACCTTCGTCCTTGGCTGCGACGGGGACGGTCCGGAGGTCTTTGAAAGGACCTACCGCTTTGCCGTAAAAAACAACATCTCTGTGACCAATTTCAATCCCCTCATCCCCATGCCCGGCACACAGACCTATGCGCGCATGGAGGCCGAGCACCGGCTCCTGTACAAGAAATGGTGGCTCTCGGACAAGTACCGCTACGGGGAGACGGCCTTTGTCCCCAAGGGCATGTCCCCGGAGGCGCTCCGGGACGGCTGCCTCTCTATCCGCACCCGGTTCTACTCGCCTTCCTGCATCTTCAAGCGGATGCTCGGCAATCCCTATCATCTCAAACCGCTGAATCTGTTCGTGTTCCTGCTGGCAAATTTCATTTCCCGGCGGGAGATCCGGCACAAGCAGGGACAGCTCCTCGGAGGGATCCTCAATGAAGCTGACGTTGATTAAACCGAATATCGGCCGCCGGGAGCACAGCCTCTACGTCGATGAGGCGCGTATGGAGCCGCTGCCCCTGGGGATCTTAGCGGCCCTCACGCCCCCGGATGTGGAGGTCGTGCTCTACGATGACCGCTGCGAGGCCATTCCCTATGACGAGAAAACGGACCTGGTGGCCATCACGGTCGAGACGTTCACGGCAAGGCGTGCCTACGAGATCAGCGCCGAATTCAAGCAGCGCGGCATCCCCACCGTCATGGGCGGGATGCATGCCATGCTCATCCCGGAGGAGGTCGCACAGCACTGCGACAGTCTCATTGTCGGCGATGCCGAGCCCGTGTGGGCGCAGATGATCGAGGACTGCCGTGCGGAGCATCTGCAAAAGCGCTATGATGCCGTACAGCCCGTCTGTCCGCAGGGGAATGTCATCGCAAGGCGGGATATTTTTGAGGGCAAGGGGTATCTGCCCATCACCCTCCTGCAATTCTCCCGCGGATGCAGCCACAAATGCAGCTTCTGTGCCTCCTCCGTCTATTTCAAGGCGCATCACTACTGCCGTCCGGTGGAGGATGTCATCCGCGAGATCCGCTCACAGAAGCGGCGGCTCCTCTTCTTTGTCGATGACAACATCGTTTGCAACCACGAACGGGCCAAGGAGCTGTTCCGGGCGCTCATCCCGCTGAAGATCCGCTGGGTGAGCCAGGGAAGCATGGACATGCTGCGCGACCCGGAGCTCATGGAGCTCATGGTGAAGAGCGGCTGCCTGGGACTGGTCATCGGCTTTGAGTCCATCTCCCCGCAGAACATCGAGGACATGCACAAATTCCAGAACCGCAGCGGCTCCGGGGAGATGTACGCCCGTGAGATCGAGCAGCTCCGGCAGTGGGGGCTCCAGACCTGGGCAGCCTTCACAGTGGGGCACGACGGGGACACGGTGGAATCCATCCGGGCAACGTGCGATTTTGCCATTGAGAGCAAATTCACCTTTGCTGCCTTCAACATCCTCATGCCCTACCCGAACACGCCCCTGTATGAGAAGCTCAAGCGGGAAGACCGCCTGCTCTATGACGGAAAATGGTGGCTGCACGAGGATTACCGCTTCAACTATTGCAGCATCGTCCCCCGGCACATGACCCCGGACGAGCTCACCGAGATCGCCTTTGACTGCCGCCGCCGCTTTAACAGCCCCGGCTCCATCTTCACAAGGGCCTTGGAGCCCCGGACCAATCTGCGCACCCCCTACCGGCTGATGACGTATCTGCTCTACAATCCGCTCTTCCGCAAGGAGGTCTTCAAGAAGCAGGGACTGCATTTTGGTCTGAAGGACGGACAGGAGGGATCGGCATGAAGGGAAGGATCGTACCGGTGCATTCCTGCACGGATGCACAGACCGGCGAGATGTATGCGCTCATGGCGCAGCATTATGACAATACGGACGAGGCGGTTTTCCGCAGTGACCTTATGGACAAGGACTATGTGCTGCTCCTGGAGGATGATGCGGGGGCGGTCGTGGGCTTTACCACGCAAAAGCTCCTGAGCGTTCCCGTGGACGGGCAGGAGGTCCGGGGCGTCTTTTCCGGGGATACCATCATCCGGCAGGACCTGTGGGGGGAGCCCGAGCTCTTCCGCGTGTGGGCGCAGTTCTGGTTCCCCTACGCCCGGCAGTTTGAGGAATTTTACTGGTTTCTCATCTGCAAGGGCTACAAGACCTACCGCATCCTGCCGCTGTTCTGGCAGGAATTCTACCCCTCGCGCCGCGCTCCCGTACCGGAGCGGATGCAGCGGATCATGGATGCCTATGCGGGTCTTCTCTACCCCGGGGACTACAACCCGGCGACCGGCGTGGTCGAATACCTCCACAGCAAGGACCGGCTGCGTCCCGGGGTGGCGGATCTCACGCCGGCAAGGCTGCGCAACCCGGATGTCGCCTATTTTGCAAAGCGCAATCCCGGCCATGTCCGCGGCAACGACCTTGTATGCCTTGCCCGGATCGACCGTGCCTGCATGAAGGCATCCGCACAGAGGGTGCTGTTCCGATGAAGGCACGCACTCTGAACCGCCTGTGCTGCCGCCTGTATGCCCCCGCCTGGCAGCGCTTTTCCAGGCGGCAGGATGTGGGGCGGGTGCAGCGTTCCTATCTGAAAGCGCTCCTTGCCCGCAATGCGGATACCGCATTCGGGCGTGAACACGGCTTTGCAAAACTGCACGGCTATGAGGACTTTGCCCGGGCAGTCCCCGTGCGGCGCTATGAGGACCTTGCCCCCTACATTGACCGGATCGCTGCCGGGGAACCGCACGTTCTCACGGGAGAGCCCGTCACGCTCTTGGAGCCCACGAGCGGTTCGTCGGGCGGGCGCAAGCTCATCCCCTACACCGCCTCCCTGCACCGGGAATTCCAGTGCGGTATCCGGCCGTGGATCTATGATCTGTACACCCGTGTACCCGGTGCCGATGCCGGGCAGAGCTACTGGTCGGTCACACCCGTCACACAGGGGCGGCAGTACACAGCATGCGGCATTCCCATCGGCTTTGAGGAGGATACGGCCTATTTCGGCAGGCTCGAGCAGCACATCATGCGAAGGCTCTTTGCCGTGGACGGGAATGTGAAATTCGCAGGCTCCATGGAGGCGTTTTACTGGCAGACGGCAAAGCAGCTCCTCACCTGCCCCGCCCTCACGCTCATCTCCGTATGGAATCCGACCTATCTTACCATCCTGTGCGATTTCATCCGCACGCATGCAAGGGCGCTGACACGGGACCTCCCTGCGCCAAGGGCGCTCTCTGTGCGCCGTGCGGCAGCGGAGAACCGCTTTGACCGGGTCTTTCCGGCACTGCGCGTCATCAGCGCCTGGGCGGACGGGAGTGCGGCACCGGATGCCAAGGCGCTGCAGGGGTACTTCCCCGGGGTCCTGTTCCAGCCAAAGGGACTGCTTGCGACGGAGTGCTTTGTCTCCCTGCCGCTCATCGGCGAAACGGGCAGCCGCCTGAGCCTGCACTCACATTTCTTTGAGTTTCGTGATGCCAAGGCGGGCCGCATCTGCACGGCCGATGCCCTCACGCCGGGGCGGTACGAGATCATCGTCACCACGGGGGGCGGTCTGTACCGCTACGCCATCGGGGACATGGTCGAGATCCTGGAGGTATTCCCGGATGCACCGCCGCGCCTGCGCTTTCTCGGACGCAGCGGCATCACGAGTGACCTGTGCGGGGAAAAGCTCACGGAGGAGTTTGTGCAAAGCGTCCTTATCTCGCTCGGATGCCCCGATGCGCTCCTTGCGCCCAAGGGCAAGCAGTACCTCCTGTTCACGCAGACGCCCGTTACAGCGGATGCCCTTGACCGGGCGCTGTGTGAAAGCTATCACTATGCCTACTGCCGCAGGCTCGGACAGCTCCGGCAGGCGGCTGTCATCCGTGTGACGGAAAGTCCCCGGCAGGTCTACCTGCGCCGCCGGGTACGCGAGGGGATGCGCCTTGGCGACATCAAGAGTGCGCATCTGTGTGCCGATGAAGGCTGGCAGCAGGAATTTCAAGGAAGGGATGTGTTTTCCCCATGCTGAAGATCGCGCTCCTTGCACCCGCCGGTGCCATGCACCGGTTTTCCGGGAGCTTCGGGAAATCACTGCATTATGCGCCGCTCACGCTCACCACGCTTGCGGCCCTCATTCCACAGGACATCGAGCATGAGGTGGTCATCTATGACGAGACCGCCGGCAAGATCCCGCTCGACATCGACGCCGAGCTCATTGGCATCACCTGCATCACCGGCACGGCACCGCGCTGCTATGCCTTCGCCGATTATTTCCGTAAAAAGGGAAAAACCGTCTTTTTAGGCGGTGTGCATCCCTCCATGCTTCCCGAGGAGGCCGCACAGCATGCGGATGTCGTGTTTACCGGCTTTTCCGAGCAGACCTTCCCGGAGTTCCTGCATGATTATGTGAGGGGCGAGTACCGGCAGTTCTACCACCAGAACTGTGATTTCTCCATTGCCGGGCGGCCCACGCCCCGCCGGGAGCTCCTCAACAAAAAGCGCTATATCACGATCAATACCGTCGAGGCCATCCGGGGCTGCTCCCACACCTGCACCTTCTGTGCGTATCCGGCTGCCTTCGGACGGCACGTCTACAAGCGGCCTGTCAAGGAGGTCGTGGCCGAGATCGAGGCACTGCACTCCAAGCACGTCCTCTTTCCCGATGTCAACCTCATCACCGACCGCAAATACGCGCTCGAGCTCTTTGCGGCCATGGTCCCGCTCAAGGTCATCTGGCTGGGACTTGTCACCTCCTCGGTCGGCATTGACGATGAGATCATGAAGGTGTTCCGGCAAAGCGGCTGCCGGGGACTGCTCATCGGCTTTGAATCCATCACGCAGGAATCGCAGAAATACATCCACAAGGGCGTCAACCGCGTGGACAGCTATGTGGACCTGATGAAACGCCTGCATGACAACGGGATCCTTGTGCAGGGCTGCTTTGCCTTCGGCGGGGACGAGGAGGACACGAGCGTCTTTGACCGGACGGTCGAAATGGTCATCAAGGCCAAGATCGACCTGCCCCGCTACTCCATTCTCACCCCCTTCCCGCGCACGGCCTACTATGCCCAGCTTGAGCAGGAGGGGCGCATCATCGAGCGCAACTGGGCGATGTACGATGTGCAGCATGTGGTCTTTCAGCCAAAACGTATGACCCCCGAGGAGCTCACCGAGGGCACCGACCGGGCATGGCGGGATACCTACTCGACATCGAGTATCCTCAAACGCCTGGCCCCCTTCCGGCACAGCCCGTGGCTGTCCTTCCCGGTCAACCTCGGCTACAAGGGCTATGCCGACAAATGGCACCGCTTCACAAGGGAGGTCATGTGTGACAATTCGGATATTCCGGTGCTCTGACAGGAGGTTACAGTTATGGATTTCTATATGATGTCGCTTTTGTTTGTGACGGGTGCTTTTCTTGTGGCCATCTGGCTCAAGGAGCTTTTGCAGCTCCTTCTGGACCTCACCCTCGCCCCGCTCTTCTCCTATCGTGTCAAAATGGTCAGCTTTTTCGGCCTGCGCTTTGAATGCGATACGGACGGGCACTGGGAACGCCGTCCCTTCAAATATTCACAGCTCATCACCGATCTGGTCACTGCCGACCTGCGCGGCGGCGTGCCGGAGCATCTCGAGCGCAAGGAGAAAACGATGCTGCTTTTGCGGTGCATGGTACTGCTGCTTTGCAGTGCGCTGCTCCTTGTGCTCACATGGGGCTCGGTGTCCGCGCTCATCGGGCGCCGCGGGAACTACCCCGATGCCTTCCTGGCCGGGCTGTCCGTCGGCTTTGCCATCCACAGCCTGTCCTCGCTCGGGACGTTCATCTACATCTATGCGGTGCTGATGAAGCGCCTGGGCGGGTATGTGAGCACGCTCTTAAAGCGCATCCGGCAGGGGGAGCGCGTCTCGGAGATGCAGCTCCTGCCCGTCGAGTCACTGCCCTACCAAAAAACGAGCAAGCTTGAGCGCATGCAATATTACAACATCTACCTGATGTATCTGCTCGAGCATGGGGACATTGCCGGGATGCGTGCCCCCATCCGGGAAATGGCCGATTACTACAGGGGGCGGGAATTCCTCTCGCAGGAGACACTCGGCTATTACTGGCTGATCTTCTACTATTCCCGGTACGAGCTCGATCAGAGGGCTGCGACCTTCTTCCTCGACAAGGTGCGTCATGCCATCACGTCCGATCCCGATGCCAATGCCAAGCGCGTGCTCGCGTACTACGCCTTTGGCATCGAGCGCAACAATGCCCGCGCACAGCAGCTGGTCCATGAGGGACTTGCCTGCGTGGACCGCTTCTCCCTGCCGGGTGAGGAGCGTGAGCTCGAGCGGCAGCTCCTGCTCGAGCTGCAAGGCTTTCTGGACAAGGCCGCACAGCAGGGGGTGCGTGCATGAAGATCACGTTCATCCTGCCCGCCATCGGCAAGAAGCCGGGACAGAAATATATCGGCACCTGGAAAATGGAGCCGCTGACCATCGCGCAGCTCAAGGCGCTCACGCCGGAGGACATCGAGACCGAGCTCTTTGACGACCGCTTAGAGCTCATCGGGTACGACACGGATACCGACCTTGTGTGCATCACGGTCGAGACCTATACGGCCAAGCGCAGCTACCGCATCGCAGCACGCTTCCGGGAGCGGGGCATCCCCGTGGTCATGGGCGGCTACCATGCCACGCTCTGCCCGGAGGAGGCCATCGAATACTGCGACAGCGTCATCATCGGCAATGCCGAGGCCGTCTGGCATACCATGCTGCACGATGTACAGCATGGCCAGCTCCGGCGCTTCTATCAGGGCGGCACGGCGGAATACGACATCCGCCCGGATAAATCGCTCTTCACGGACAAGAAATACCTCCCCGTCTCCCTTGTGGAGACGGGGCGCGGCTGCATCCACCGGTGCGAGTTCTGCTCGATCTCGAAATTCTACTGCAGCCGCTACTACTGCCGGGAGCACCGGCTGATCCTCGAGGACATCACGGATTCGCCGAACAAATACTTCTTCCTGGTCGATGACAACCTCGTGGCCGACCGAAAAAATGCCATGCGCCTCTTTGAAGAGATCACGCCCCTGCACATCAAGTGGGCCGGACAGGGCACGCTCTCGATGGCCAAGGACGAGGCGCTTCTCAAGGCGATGAAAAAAAGCGGCTGTGAGGTCATCCTCATCGGCTTTGAGAGCCTGAACAAGGAAAATCTTCAGCAGATGAACAAGTCCTTCAACTACGCCCTTGGTGAGCGCGACGAGCTCGTGCAGCGGGTGCATGATGCGGGCCTTGGCATTTATGCGACCTTCGTGTTCGGCTACGACAACGACGACGAGGGGACGGTCGCCGATGCGCTGGCGTTTGCCAAGAAGCACAATTTCTACACCGCCGCCTTCAATCACCTCCTCCCCTTCCCGAACACGCCCCTCTATGACCGTCTGAAGGCCGAGAACCGGCTTATCTACGACAAATGGTGGCTTGAGGACGGCTACAACTACGGGGAGCTGTCCTTCCATCCCAGGCGCATCTCTGCATCAAAGCTCAGTCAGCTGTGCCGCGATGCACGCAAAGAATTCTCCAGTGCGAAAACCGTCCTCAGCCGGGGCTTTGCCTCCCTTGGCCGCACCAGCCCCCTGATGTGGGGGCTCTTCTGGGCGATGAACCTGCGTCTTGGCGAGGAGGTCGATCAGAAAATGCATGTCCCGATCGGAGAGAATCTCGATGAACTTCCAAAATGACCGCTACACCCTGCGCATGGCCGTTCCCGGCGACGATCCCGGCATCCGGGAGGTCTTTGCCGCGCAGCATTTCCCGGGAGGGATCTCGGTCCAGTTCCTGCGCGGGGAATCCCCCCTTGCCTCCTTTGCCGCCGACGGCGACGAGGGGCGCATGATGGTCATTATCGACAACGAGGCACACCGCACGGCGGCCGTCGGCGGAGCAGTCGTCCAGACGCTCTTTGTGGGCGGGGTGCCAAAGCGCTGCGCCTACCTCACGGGGCTCAAGATCCATCCCGATTACCAGAAGCGCATCTTCTTCATCGCCCGCGCCTACGCCTTTCTGCATGAGCATCTGCGCGACTGTGATGCCTTCTACACGACCATCCTTGACGACAACCGGTCCGTCATTGCCATGCTCGAAAAAAAGCACCGGAGCATGCCGGAATACCGCTTCCTCGGACATGTCACGACCTACGGCTTCCGGGATGCAAAGCGCTGCCTGGACCTGGCGGTGGATGATGCGGACGCCTTCGCCTTGCTGCATGACTATTACCGCGGCTTTACCCTCACGCCCGCCGTGCCGGACTACGGGGGCTTCGGCAAAGGGCATTTCTACAGCTGCCGCGAGGGCGGGCGTATCCGGGCGTTTTGCTTTGCAGGGGATCAGCGTGCGACAAAGCAGTACCGCATGTCCGGCTACGGCGGTATCTACCGGATGCTCTCGCATCTGCCGACTGCATGGCTCGGGTACCCGGCCTTCCCGAAACCGGGAGCAACGCTCGATCATGGGGTGATCTCCTACCTTTATGTGGAGGACCATGATCCTGTGCTGTGCCGGCAATTTCTGCGCTCGGTCGCGAAGGAAACGGGGCATGCGCTCCTGCTCTGGGGGTGTCCGGATGCCCATCCGCTGCACGATGCAGCCGCCGCACTCAAGGCCGTACACTACGGCAGCCGTCTGTATGAGGTGGTCTGGGACGGGGATGCTCCGGTCCTGACAGCGCCGCTCCATCTTGAAACGGCACTGCTGTAAGCTCTCACGGAAAGGAGTCCGTTATGAAACGACCTGTCATCCTCCTGCACCGCCTCCTCACGGGACTGAGCATCCTGCTCCTCGGGGGGAGCCTTGTGTTCTACCTCACGCGCTGGCATGTGCTGCCCGCGGAGATCGGCATGCACTTCGGGCCGGACGGAGCGTTTGATGTGATCGCCGGCAAGGCCTACGGCTTCTACCCGCATATCGTGGGCGGGCTCCTCATCGGCGGACTTGCCGCAGCGTGCCGTTTCATCGGCAGGATGAAGGCAGGGCTTTCCATTACGCAGGAGGGCGAGCGCCGCTTCAAAGCGCAGCTCACTCTCACGCTCGATGCCCTGTCACTGCTCTTCAGCCTGTTTTTCTCGAACTGGTCACGCTCGGTATCCCTTCAAAAGCCGCTCGATCCCAATGTAATGGGGGGCCTGGTCTGGCTCATGCTCGGCGCCGCCTTCATCGGCGTGACCGTGCAGAGCATCACCTGCATGCGGCACAGGGTAAAAAAGGAGACCCTCGCACCCTCGGGTACCCGGCACCGGGTCTGCCGCCTTGCGGCATGGCTGTTCACAGGGATCGCGCTGCTGTTGCTGTGTGTCGTCTGGGAACGCATCCCGACAGAACATGCGCTGGACCCGGATTATGCAGGCCTTGCGTGGTTTGCCAATTTCGGGTCCTTCCTTGACAAGCGGCTGCTGCTTGTGCCCCATGCTGTGGACATTACGCTCCTCACCTTGCTCGAGATCCTGTCCGTCAGGGCCGGGAAGGCACAGAAAACAGCCCTTGTGACAATGACGGACAGCTTCAAGCTCCTGTGCGGGATATTCTTCTTCCTGTGGAACATGGCGCTCGTCATGGAATTCCCCGTCACCATCGTCTCCGTGTGCCTGTTCGCGCTCCTGTGTGTGCTGACCGTACTGCGCTATCGGAAGCGGTGCAAGGCGGATGCTGCACACAGTCCCGGATGAGCCTTCCCCCAAAAAACAAACCGCAAGCCCCCATCATCGGGGACTTGCGGTTTTTGTTTGTCAATGGCGGGGACTTATCCTACCGTTTCAAATTTCCACCACTGGCAGGTGCTGCCCGTGGGGACCCATTGCTGGACATTGGCGCCCGCACCGGTCTCGGCATTGACGATCTCGACGCACTTTGTCTCGTTCGAGCACTTGGTCATGAGCATCACCGAGCCGCCGGGGTTGGCCTTCAGCCGGAACTTCTGGGAATCATCCCCGCGGAAGGTCGAGATCTCCACGTTCGCGCCGTTGGTATTGGCGCCGTCTGCAACAGTGAGATAGCAGTTCTCACCGGTCGAGAGCTTCGAGATGATGTAGTAGTACCCGTCGCCTGCGGACTTTACCGTCCAGGTGTTGTTGGACTTGCCGGGGACTGTGCCGTACTGCTGCACGTTCGTACCGTCCGCACGGCTCGACTGGGCCACATCCATCACGCGGCTGCTGTTCACATTGCGGATGGCATAGGTCGTGTTCTCATCGAGTGCGACCTCGCCGATGTAGCGCACATCCGGCTGACCGGGATCGTCCATCCCGTCACCGAGGTAGTAGCTGAGCATGTTCGACTGCACATAGCCCTTGCTCGTCATGTCGTTCCGGTACGCCGGATCCTGCGAGAGAGTGTTGAGGCGGTAGTCCGTCGGGATGGTCGTGGAGAGGATGACAAGACTTGCATAATCATAGCCCGTGCAGATGATCTCCTCGCGCCAGTCACCGAGGATGTCGCCGTAGAACATCGGCGCACCGCGGTCACTCGAGGCGCAGTCCGTGATCTTCCAGGTGGTGGCCACACGCTCCACGGAGGCCGTGTCATAGTGCCACTTCTCGATCTTGGAGTCGTTGTAGGATTCCGAGAGGAGGTCGCCGTCCCAGTAGAGCTTTAAGGAGGGGTAGGCGTTGGTATCCGAGATCTTGTTACCGTGCATGTCGTACATGCCCTGGAACGACCAGACCTCATAGCCCTCGTGCGTCGGGTCCACGTCACCGATGTCTCCGCGGCCGATGTCCACGGAGCCGTCGCCGCCGTAATTCGTCCAAAGCAGCTCGCCAGTGGAGGCGTTGTAGATGTATTCGAGAAGGGTATTCGGGTTGCGCTGCTGCACACCGTAGCCCCACATTTCCTTGCCGTTCTGCGCATTGGAGAAGGCGGTGACATGCCAGCGGTCGCCGTGGACTACGTCCTTGACCTGATAGCGCAGCGTGCCGTCTCCGTTGAGCACATAGCCCATGTGGAGGACTTCATCCTTGCCGTCGTAGTCCACATCCTCCACACGGAACTGATGCGCCTCGGCACCGCCCATATCCTTGGCATCGTATTTCCAGAGCTGCTTGAATTCAGTCCCGCCGGCATAGCCGTAGGTGACCATCATACTGTTGAAGCTCTTGTCGGCATTGCGGTTCTTGATCCAGCAGACCAGTGCGGGATTGACGCCGTCAAGGTAGCCGACCTCCATCATACATGCCATCGGGCCGATGCTCATATAATCCTGCGGCAGGTTGACAGAGGCCTCGAGTGCGCCCGTCATGCCATCAAGCACCGCGATCGCCTGTCCGTTGCCGCCGGAATTATTGCTGAATTTCCTGCCGTCCCCGAAGGTCACGCCGTCCGCGATGCGCACGAGGACCTCAGCGGAGCCGTCCATGTCGATGTCATACACAGTCGCACCGTCCCACATACCCACATCGATCGTGGACGCGCCGGGGGTGATGTTGTTCTTCTCTTCGCTGTTGACACCAAGGTCGAGCGTCCAGAGATAGGTGCCGTCATTGAGATAGGCCTCGAGCTTCTGGTGATCGTCCGTGCAGCGGTCCACAAGGAAATCATACTTGCCGTCCTGGTTGAAATCGCCGACCCAGACAAAATGGATCGTGCCGCCCTCCTTGATCGGGATGATCTGCGCTGCGCCTGCATTGCCCTTGGTGAAGATGGATGCCCCCGCTTTCAGCGTGAAATCACCATCCGTGGGTGTCTCGACACCGTTATAGACGGTCGTGACATAGTAGGTATTGTCCTTGGAGAGATCGGCGGTGGTGTCCGTGAAATTCGTCCCGCCGGTCAGGGGCTCGGCATTGAGCTGCACGGTCTGGCCGCCGGTCGTGCGGTACACATTAAAGCCGATGTCCGGCTCATCATTTGCCAGAAGGCGCCAGCTGACAAAGACGGAGCCGCCGGCATTGACCGCATAGGTGCCGCGGTCAAGCTTTTCCACAAAGCGGCCGCTCGTGAGCGTTTTCTGGCCGTTGTAGAGGACCTCCGGTCCGGGCGCCGGCTCATAGACCGCACCCGACGGGAAGTGGTCGATCTCCCGCACGAGGTACTGCTGCAAGAGCAGGATGTCCCCTGTGTCCATCCCGCCGCTGACATTGAGGTCAAAGAGCGCCTGGTGCAGCGCATCGAGGACGGACGGCGTGCGCAGTCCCTGCTTCATCAGTGCAAGATCCCGGACGGTGAGGACGCTGTCCCCGTCCAGATCGCCGTAGTACAGCGTGTCCTGTGCTGCGCGGACCGGCGAAGCTGCCGGCAGTCCCTGGAGACAAAGCCCCAGTGAGAGCAGCGCGGCCGCTGCCCTGCGAACATGTTTGTGTTTCATCAATATGGACCCCCCTTGTAGTCTATCTTTATACATCCATTGTAACATATTTCAGATTTGTTCACAATTGCAGAGTAGGAATTATTTATTGCAAAATCGCTCATTTTTTAGTTGCATTTTTCGATAAAATGTGCTATAATGAGAATAGTACAGCAAGGGGGGACAAAAACATGTACAAAAAGATCGGCATTCTCATCGGGCGGCCCTACCATTCCATCAACCGGCCGCAGCTCGCCGGGATCCTCAAGGCCTGCTATGCCAGCGGGCGTTCGGCCTATGTGTTTACGATCAATGAGGAGTTCTATGAGGAGCGTGCCCTGCATGCGGAGTGGAACCTTTTGCATGTCATCCAGGACGAGTGCCTTGACGGCATCATCTGGCTGCCGTACACCTTCTCACGGGACGATACCAAGGCCGAGATCCGGCAGTATCTCAAGGCGCATTTTTCGGGGCCCGTGGTCGTCATTGCGTCCGACCCGGAGGAATACCCCCATGTCTGGTTCGATGAAAAGAGCGCGTTCGAGGCAGTTGTCACACATCTCATCCGCGAGCACGGCTGCCGGGACATTCTGTGCCTGACGGGTCCTGTCACCATGCAGACATCGTTCAACCGTGCCGACGGCTGGCGCAATGCCATGCACGCAGCGGGGCTTGAGGCGCCGGAGGAGCGGCTGGTGTACGGGGATTACTGGATCAATGCCCCGCAGGTACTGGCCCGGGAGCTGACGGACGGGACGCGCACGATGCCCGATGCCGTTGTCTGCGGCAATGACCGCATGGCCATGTCGCTGTGCGATGCGCTGGCAGAACGAGGGGTACAGGTGCCGCAGTCGCTTCTGGTCACCGGATTTGACGGGATCCCCGATGCGCAGCTCCATTCCCCCTCGATCACCTCCGTCTCCCCCGACTGGGAGCAGCTGGGCAGTCTTGCCATGGAAAAGCTCCTCTCGCTCCTCGAAGGGACGGTGCCGTCCGCGCCGGCGGCCCGCTGCTGTTTGTCGTGGGGGGAGAGCTGCGGACACCAGCGCTCCGGCACAACGGCACAGGTGATGTACTACCATGTTCTGGAGGCGCGGTATCTCGATTCGCTCGTTGCCAATCTCAAAGCCTCCGATGACAGTGTCGCAGAGCTGATCCGGTGCATCTACCGGGCAATGGACAGCTCTCGGGAGGATGCTCCGGGCGTCCATGCGCTGTGCCTGTGCAGCGACTGGAACCGGACGGAATTTCTGCCGAGCGGCGAGCACTACCGCATGGAGGGCTATTCCCCGCAGATGCTCTGCATGCAGGAGGACGGCAGCGGCATTCCCTTCCCGCTCTCCCGGATGGTCCCGGAGCAGATGGACGGGACAGTGCCGTGTGTGACCTTCTTTGTTCCGCTCTACTTCCATGACCGCTGCTTCGGCTATTCGCTCCTGCGCATGGACGGCGCCGCCGACAGCTATGACATCTATCATCTGCGCTTTTGCCGGGAGGTCGGCAGCGTACTGGCCTTCTTCTGCCTGCAAAGCGAATACCGCAGTCTTGCCTTCCGCAGTGCCGTGCGGGGCAGCCGGGATGAGCTGACGGGACTGTACGTCTTTGACCGCAGCGAGGCCACCTGGCAGGGCTGTGCGGATACGGCGCAGCTGTACGGGGAGACGCTGTATCTGATGGCATTCTGCATCGGCGGACTTGGACAGCTTACGGATGTGGAGAACCGCCTGGCGCATGACCGGGTACTGCTGGCCGTATCGGACATCCTCCTGCGCAACTGCCGGGGCCATGAGCAGGTATTCGATGCGGAGAACGGCGCGTTCCTGGTGATGGGCTCACAGCTGCCTCCCGTGAGCCGTCCGGAGATCCTCAAGGCGCAAATCGATGCGCAGTTCGAGGAGAGCGGCATCCGGGAGGCGCACCGCTTCATCTACCTGACAAGTGCGTGTATGCTCTGTGATACG
This sequence comes from Oscillospiraceae bacterium, assembly GCA_017460955.1. Taxonomy (GTDB): domain Bacteria; phylum Bacillota; class Clostridia; order Oscillospirales; family Ruminococcaceae; genus UBA3855. The sequence goes on along the minus strand of JAFTZY010000055.1, from coordinate 10,198 downwards.
GCAGCTCCCGTCCCTGTACGGGAAACAGTCCGGGCGCTGCTCGAACAGGCGCGTGCCATCGAGCAGCCCAGCTTCCAGGTGGGACAGCACTACCAGCGCCTGTCCGCCCTGCGCCGGGAGATCTACTCCAACCCGGAGGAGGGCTGGACCGTGGAGGAATGCGCCCGACGGATGCAGATGAGCCAGTCGTACTTCCTCAAGGTCTACCGGAGGGCCTTCGGCTGGGGCTGCTCCCAGGACATCCAGCACAGCAAGCTTGCGTATGCCAAGAAGCTGCTTTTGCAGACCAATCTGATCCTACAGGACATTGCCGAGAAATGCGGGTATGACTACTCACACTTCATGCGCCTGTTCAAGAAGGAGGTCGGCATGACTCCGACTGCCTACCGCAAGGGCAGCACCGGCTGAGATCCGTCACTTGCAAAAGCACGGCGGATATGGGATCCTAAAAACAGCGGCACCGGAAGCTCATTCCGGTGCCGCTGTTTGTGTGTATTCTGCGGGCAGACAGTTGGAATCCGCTGTGAGGAGGGCCTCCTTCTGCTGTCTTGTGAGCTGCTTGATGTGGTATTCCCTTCGCATGGCCGCCTGCTTTTCCGCATGCGCCTCGGCATAGACCAGCGTCACGGGGCGCCGTGTGCGCGTGTACTTGCCGCCGCGTCCGGCATTGTGCGCTGCCAGGCGGCGGCGCAGGTCGTTCGTCCAGCCCGTGTAGAGGCTGCCGTCGGCACAGCGCAGCATGTAGGTATAGTTCATCTTGCCCAGTCCGCGCCGACGGGGGACCCGGCTGCAAGGCTTTTCTGCACATCGAGGATGCGCTGGTTGATGCTCCCCTTGAAATGGAGCTGGTAGCTCTTGAGCGACTCGATGAACGGCCCGTCCACGAGCCAGTCGGTCACGGACAGCAGTGCCCGGTAGCCGTTTTCCTCCTCGTCCAGATGCTCATAGAGGTCCTCGAAGGTGTACCCCGTGTAGGTCATGATGTTCAGTCCCAGGCGGCGCACCTCCTGCCCGAGAGCAGCGAGTGCCGGCGCCTGACAGAAGGGCTCCCCCCCGCTGAAGGTCACCCCGTCGAGCAGGGGATTTTCCTTGATGCGCTCGAGCAGCGCCCCCGTTTCCGTCGGGGTCCCGCCTTCAAAGGGATGGGTCTGCGGATTGTGGCAGCCGGGACATCTGTGCGGACATCCCTGCACGAACACGGTAAAGCGCAGGCCGGGGCCGTCCACGATCGAATCATTGGCCGTGCCCGATACTTGCAGCAGCATGATGCTCCCTCCTTCGGTAGGTGCGCATCACCCCACCGCTCAGGGTGGGGTGATGTGGGTCTTTATACGTCGTGCTTGACTCTGTCGCCGACCTCGCTGCGCTTGGCATTGTTGAAGCGGTCGAGGGTGCCGACAAGATAGCCGGTAATGCGGCGGATGCGCTCAAAGCCGACACCGTTGTGGTCCTTCTCGGGTCTGCCGCACATCGGGCATACATCGCCGATGATGCCGGTATAGCCGCACACAGGATCGCGGTCCACGGGATGGTTGATCGAGCCGTAGCCGATGCCGGATTCCTTCATGCAGCGGATGATCTTCTCAAAGGCGGACAGATTCTCGAGCGGATCGCCGTCGAGCTCCACATAGCTGATATGTCCTGCATTGGTCAGCTCATGGTACGGTGCCTCGATGCGGATCTTCTCAAAGGCGCTGATCGGATAGTACACCGGCACATGGAAGGAGTTGGTGTAGTAGCTGCGGTCCGTCACGCCCGGGATCTTGCCGTAGCGCTTGGCATCCATCCGTACAAAGCGGCCGGACAGGCCCTCGGCGGGCGTTGCCAGCAGCGAGAAATTCAGCTGGCGCTTCTCTGCCTCCGCATCCAGACGGCGGCGCATGCGGGTGATGATCTGGAGGCCCAGCTCGCGGGCACGTTCGCTCTCGCCGTGATGCTCGCCGATCAGGCACTTGAGCGTCTCGGCAAGGCCGATGAAGCCCACGGACAGCGTGCCGTGCTTGAGGACCTCTGCCACGCTCTCGTCGGGGCTGAGCTTCTCGGAGTCGATCCAGATGCCCTGTCCCATCAGGAACGGGAAGTTGCGGACCTTCTTCTGGCACTGGATACGGAAGCGGTCGAGGAGCTGGTCGATCGCAAGATCCATCATATTGTCCAGGTTCTCGTAGAATTTGTCAATGTCGTGGTCCGCCTCAATGGCAAGGCGGGGCAGATTGATGGAGGTAAAGCTCAGGTTGCCGCGGCCGGTCACGATCTCACGGCTCGGGTCATGCACATTGCCGATGACTCTCGTGCGGCAGCCCATGTACGCGATCTCCGTGCGGTAGTCCCCTTCCTTATAGTACTTGAGGTTGTAGGGGGCATCGATGAAGGAGAAGTTCGGGAACAGGCGCTTTGCCGATACGCGGCAGGCCAGCTTGAACAGATCGTAGTTCGGATCCTCCGGATTGTAGTTGACGCCTTCCTTGATCTTGAAGATGTGGATCGGGAAGATCGGGGTCTCTCCGTTGCCAAGGCCGGCTTCGTTGGCCAGCAGGATGTTCTCGATGACCATTCTGCCCTCGGGGGTGGTATCGGTGCCGTAGTTGATCGAGGAGAAGGGCGTCTGTGCGCCGGCACGGCTGTTCATGGTGTTGAGGTTGTGGACCAGTGCCTCCATGGCTTGGTAGGTGGCACGGTTGGTCTCCTGGTAGGCATGCTTTGCGGCAAACTCCAGGATGCGGGCCACGGTCTCAGCCGGGATGTGCGCCTCCAGGAACTTCGCTGCGGCCTGCGCAAATCCGTTGTCATCGGCCACGACCGGGACCAGTCCCTGCTGTGCGGCAGCCCCGAGCATGTCATCGGTGAGCTTCCGGGGATCGGCCTGATCGGTCAAAAGCTCGATGCCGCGCTCGGCATTCTGGCGGTAGCGGGCGATATAGGTCTTTCTGACGCCGTCGGCCATGGCATAGTCAAAATTCGGCACGCTCTGGCCGCCGTGCTGGTCGTTCTGGTTGGACTGGATGGCAATGCAGGCGAGTGCCGAATAGCTGGCAATGTCGTTCGGCTCACGCAGGAAGCCGTGGCCCGTCGAAAAGCCGCCGTGGAAGAGCTTGATGAGATCGATCTGGCAGCAGGTCGTGGTCAGCGTCAGGAAGTCCAGGTCATGGATGTGGATGTCGCCGTTCGAGTGCGCCTTGGCATGCTCGGGCTTGAGGACGTACAGCTCGTAGAACTCCTTGGCGGAGACGCTGCCGTACTTGAGCATGGTACCCATGGCGGTGTCGCCGTCGATGTTGGCGTTCTCACGCTTGATATCGCTGTCCTTGGCGGAATTGAACGTCAGCTCGTTGAGCACGCTCATCAAGTTGGTCTTCATTTCACGGGAACGTGTCCGCTCATAGCGGTACAGGATGTACGCCTTGGCGGTCTGGGCATGGCCGCGCTCAATGAGGACCTTCTCCACGAGGTCCTGCACCTGCTCGACCGTGGGGGTATCCCCGTACTGCTGCTCGCACAGACGGCAGACCTCCTCGGCGACATGGGTCGCCTCCTCATAATCCGTACCGCCCACTGCCTTGGCAGCCTTGAATACAGCATTGATGATCTTTTCCATGTTGAACGGCACCCGACGGCCGTCGCGCTTGATAATGTACATCAGCATAGCCACGTTCCTCCTGTTTGATTGACTTTTATACACAACATCTTGTATCTTACCGATAGTGCTATCTCTTAGTATACAGGAAATTTCCATACTTGTCAACCGTCATATTGCACAATTAGAGAGTATCACATTTGTTGAAATTAGACAGGTTTTCCATGGAAATCCGGGGTTTTTCCGGATTAATCCGGTTTTTCGCGATTTTTCGTGATTTTTGGAACGTTCATTCCGGACCACAACATCTTGTGTCAAGCGGAACGTGCTATTTTCTGTGAATCCAGGGCTTTTTCACGGTATTGCTGAAAAAAACAGGCCTTGGCGGCAAAGCGGGATCCCCCGCCGGGACAACTTATGTTGGGGAGGAAACAAAAACGTAACAAACCTTTACAAAAGGGTAAATCCGTGCTATAATAGAAACCAGTAACCGGTCCCGTGCCGGAATGAAACGGAGGAATCATCATGAATGAGATCTTGAAGGCCATCCGAGAGCGGCGTTCCTGCCGCAGCTATCTGCCGGACATGCTGCCCCGCGAGGTCATCGAGCAGATCGCCGAGGCCGGCACCTATGCGGCCACCGGCATGAACCGGCAGTCCCCGCTGATCGTTGCGGTCACGGACAGGGGGCTGCGCGACAGGCTGTCGGCGATGAATGCCGCCATCATGGGCAAGGAGGACTTTGACCCCTTCTACGGCGCACCGGTGGTGCTGATCGTGCTGGCCGACCGGGCCATGGCAACGTATCAGTACGACGGGAGTCTTGTGATGGGCAATCTGATGCTGGCCGCGCACGCGCTGGGTGTGGGAAGCTGCTGGATCCACCGCGCCAAGGAGGAGTTCGACTCCGAGGAGGGGCGTTCCATCCTCCGGGAGCTCGGCATCGAGGGGGACTATGAGGGCATCGGCCACTGCATCCTCGGCATGCCCGCCGCAGACCTCCCGGCTGCACCGCCGCGCAAGGAGGGGTATGTGCGCTTTGTATAAGTGTACAGGCTTCTCCCTGAAAAATGATCATGCGCCTTCCCCTTGCTATGGGAAGGCGCATTTTCTCATTTACCGGATGCTACCGGCGGGGTGCATGCTGAGGAAAGGGGCCGTCCTTCCGCAGCAGCATCTGCTTTAAAAGGCACAGGTCGATCACGTTCACGGTGCCGTCCTCGTTGAGATCAGCGGACTGCGTCTGCTCGCTGCTCAGTGCGGACACACGCACCAGATGGCGCTGCAAGGCGACCAGGTCCGTCAGGTCCACCCTGCCGTCCTCATGGATATCGCCCCGCTCCGGACGCTCCGGCTGCATCGGGGGCTCGGTGGAGGCCTGCGTGGGGGCTTCGGTGGGAAATTCCTCGATGAGCGTCAGGACAAAGCGCTGGCTGTCGGTTTGCAGGCTCCGGTTGTAGGACGCCCAGGCACCGGCATACCGGCTGCGGTCGTGGATGTCCAGGCAGTGCGTCCCGTCCGTCATGAGCAGGTACGTCCCGTCGGGCTGCGCGATCAGTGAAAAGTGCTGCGCATCCGCCTCTCCGAGACGCACGCCGCTGCGGCCGTCGTTCATGTCGCCGAGTGACATGTGCTGCCCGTCCTGTGCCGTCAGCACGCAGCCGTCCGCATCAAAGCGCAGTGTCCACTGCTCGGGCGTCTCGGACTGGAGGATGTTCCCGGCGGCATCGGTGCCAAGGTACAGGCCGCTGCCGGCATTTTTCAGCGTATAGATACCGTCGGCAAGCGTTACGGCCTCCGAGGCATCCGGAATGTACTGCTGCGGTGTGACACGTCGGAACACATCGAGCGAATCGAGCGGATGGCCGTCAAAATCAAACAGTGCCTGGTTGTCAAAGCTCGAGCCGCCAAGGGAGGCGGAGCTGCTGTATTCTGTGGCATAGTCGGTCGCCCAGCCCGAGCCGTAGCGCTCCCAGCGCTCCTTCTGCTCGCTCCAGGAGATCCCGGCACAGCCGAGCCATGCGGGCTCCCAGTAGAACACGCCGATGCCCTTCTCGCCCACATCCGCGATCGCCTGGAACACCTGCGTCAGGCACTGTGTCTGTCCCTCCACGGAGATCTCATAGGCAAGATCCACGCCCGATGAGGTCGAGGAGACGACATTGCCGAAGGTGTCGCCGTCGTTATCCGTGTACGGATAGGCGGTCTCGGCGACCATGACATACTTGTCATAGGTATGTGCAATGCTCCCGAGGACCTGTGTGAGATTGTCCGTTGTGCCGTGCCAGTACGGATAATAGGAGGTGGCGAACACGTCATAATCCACCTGCATTTCCCCGAGCACCTGGGCATACCAGGCATACTCCGCCGCGTGGGAGGGATCGGCAAAATGCAGCACCCGCAGCACGCTGTTATCAAAATCGCGGACGGCGGCACAGCCGGAGGAGAACAGCTCACAGATCCTGTACATATCGTTCTCGCCGCAGAACACGCAGTTCGTCTCGTTGCCGACCTGGACCATGCCGATGTCCGCCCCTGCGTTCCGGATGGTTTGCAGGCTTTCGAGGGTGTAGCTGTAGATGGCGGCCTTCTTCTCGTCCAGGCCGTAATTCTGCCAGGCCTTGGGAGCCGTCTGCTTTTCCGGATCCGCCCAGAAATCCGAGTAATGGAAATCCACCAGCAGCTTCATGCCGTACTGCGCTGCACGCCGTCCGATCTCCGCAGCGGCTGCCACATCGTTGTCACCGCCGCCGTAGGTGTGGCCGTTGCCGTCATTGGGCTGGTTCCAGACGCGCACGCGGATGTAGTTGACGCCGTGATCGGCCAGCACGGCAAAGAGGTCCGCCTCACGCCCGCTGTCATCGTGGAATACCACCCCGGCCTTCTCAATGGCCAGGATGGAGGAAATATCACAGCCCCGGACGGGCTCGCCCCCGTTGACGGACGGATCCATGGCTTCATAGCTGACATAGGTCTCCTGTGCGGCCTGCACGGGCTGTGCCGGCAAAAGCGCGGCGGTGTGCAATGCGAGGACGCATGCGGCGGCTGCGGACAAAAGCTGCTTTGGTGTCATGTGAGTTCCTCCTTGTTGATGTCAGTTGTCGGTGCTCCGGCAGGAACACCCGTATGCTCACGCATCTCCTCGGTCACCCGTTCGATCTCCTCACGGGCGGACAGAAATGCATCGACGACGATGGGGTCAAAATGGGTGCCGCTCTCCTTGCGGATGATGGAAAACGCCTCCTCAAGCGTCATGGCACCCTTATAGCAGCGCTGCGATACGAGCGCATCGAACACGTCCGCGACGGCCATGATCCGAGCGCAAAGCGGGATGTCCTGCCCCGAGAGGCCCTCCGGATAGCCCGTGCCGTCCCAGCGCTCATGATGACAGCCCGCCATCTGCACGGCGGTCTCCAGGTAGCTGAAATCGCCGAGGGTCTGCCGGGCATGCTCGAGCAGCACCCGGCCGGCGGTGGTATGTCCCTGCATGACGGCGAATTCCTCCTCCGTCAGGCTCCCCTGCTTTTTCAGCACGGCATCCGGCACATGGATCTTGCCAATGTCGTGCAGCGGCGCTGCCGCCACGGTATCCGCCAGATACTGCGGGGTCAGGATGCTCCGGTAGCGGCCCCGGTCACGCAGCGTGCGTGCAATGATCTCCACATAATTGGCGGTGCGCTTGATGTGGCCGCCGGTGTTCTCGTCCCGGTTCTCCACGATGTCCGCCATGGTGATGATGATATTGTGCTGCATTTGCAGCAGGTCCTCCTGCATATGGGCCTTCTTGTTGCCCTGGAGGATGAGGACGATGATGGTGAGTGTCACGGTAAAGCCCACCACGCTCAGCACAAGGATACTGAAGGTCGCCAGGAGCTCATAATCCCCGTCATCGATCTCGTCATAGGTATGCAGCACCGCGGCCACGCCGAGCATGAGGATACCGATGAGGTAGAGAAACACCTGCTCCCAGCGCTCGAGGAAGCGGTAGTGCATCTCCTCCCGAAAATTCACGCGCCACTGGTGTCCGAGCACGCAGAACAGCAGCAGCAGCACGGCCGTTGCCGCATAGATCACCAGGGCATACCGGGCCGCAGCCGCCGGGTCCGGATGCAGCAGGAGCAGCGGCAGCTTGACGAGCGGCAAAAGCAGCCCGAAGCAGATGCCCAGGAGCGGGAACACCAGCAGTACACGGAAGATCCGGCGGCGGCGCTTTTGTCCGGTCAGGTAGGTATAGCACGCTGCGGCGCACATGAGGAACACGAAGGCGGGCAGGCGTCCGAAGAAATAGCACAGTGCCAGTCCCCCTGCGGCGGCGGTGGAGACGAAGGCAAGCTGGTGCCGGAGGGGCGGGATCAGGAAAATATAGCGTGAGATCACCATGGCTGTGATGAAGTACAGCATGGTCTCCGTACAGGTAAAGATGGTCGTCAGCATGAACAGTTGCTCCCGTTTTTGGATTCTGATTTAATTATAGCATACTTATTTCAAAAACGCAAGACATTTTTCGCCTGATTCGGAAATAATTTTGACATAATTCTCCCAGCCCTTGCATTTTGCCGCGGGATGTGCTACAATAGAAACGAGGTGATGCGCATGCTGACAAAGCTGCTGCGCCGCAGTACCTGTGCGGCGTGCCGCCAGTGCTGCCGGTTTGACCGCTACGATGTCTGGGAGATGCCCCTTCTCAGCCGTGAGACAAGGGCGCTGGCGCAGGAGGTCGTCCCGGAGGCGGAGTATGTTTCCAGGGGCACGGATGCCTGGATCTTTCGGGTACGCGCTCTGGATGCGGACGAATGCTTCGTCTGTCCCCTGCTCGATGCAAATACGGGGTGCCGTCTTGGCAGCGAAAAGCCGTTTGACTGCCGGATCTGGCCCTTTTGCATCATGGAGCTGGACGGGAGGCAGGTCATCACCATTGCCCCGATCTGCGAAGCGATGATGGCACTGCCCATGGGTACCGTGCTTTCCTTCCTCAAGGAGGAGCTTGCAGATACCATTTTTACCTATGCGGCCGGGCATCCGGATGTGGTACGGCCCTATGACAGCCTGTACCCCATCCTTTTGTGGAAGCCGCAGGAATTCTGATACCGGAGGGAATCACATGTCCAATCAAAGCTATGAAAGTCCGTTCTGCACACGGTATGCCAGCCGTGAGATGCAGTACCTGTTCTCCGCCGACAAGAAATTCTCCACCTGGAGAAGGCTGTGGGTGGCGCTTGCCCGCGCCGAGATGGAGCTCGGCCTGAATGTGACGCAGGAGCAGGTCGATGAGCTTGCGGCACATATCGATGACATCGACTATGCGGCCGCTGCCGAGTACGAGAAGAAATTCCGCCACGATGTCATGGCGCATGTCCACACCTACGGCGATGCCTGCCCGAAGGCAGCCGGCATCATCCACCTCGGTGCCACCTCCTGCTATGTGGGCGACAACACCGACATCATCATCATGCGCGACGCCCTGACGGTGGTCAAGAGAAAGCTCGTCAAGGTCATCGCCCAGCTTGCCGCCTTTGCGGACAGGTACAAGGCACTCCCCTGCCTTGCCTACACGCATCTCCAGCCGGCACAGCTGACCACCATCGGCAAGCGTGCGACGCTCTGGTGCAACGAGCTGCTGATGGATCTGGAGGATCTCGATTTCCGGCTCTCCTCTCTCAAGCTCCTCGGCTCGAAGGGGACCACCGGTACGCAGGCCTCCTTCATGGAGCTCTTCGAGGGGGATACCGACAAGATCAAGACGCTCGAGGCCAAGATCGCCAGGGAGATGGGCTTTGATGCGGTCGTGCCCGTATCCGGCCAGACCTACTCCAGAAAGGTCGATTATCAGGTCTGCTCCGTGCTTGCCGGCATTGCCCAGTCCGCGATGAAGTTCTCTAACGACATCCGCCTGATGCAGAGCTTCAAGGAAATGGAGGAGCCTTTTGAGAAGAGTCAGATCGGTTCGTCCGCCATGGCCTACAAGCGCAATCCCATGCGTGACGAGCGCATCACCTCCCTGGCAAGATATGTGATGTGCGACGTGCTCAATCCCGCCTTCACGGCCGGGACGCAGTGGTTCGAGCGCACGCTCGACGACTCCGCCAACAAGCGCATTTCCGTGGCAGAGGCCTTCCTCGGCACGGATGCCATCCTCAACATCCTGCTCAATGTCACCGACCCGGACAACGGCTTTGTGGTCTATGAGAAGATCATCCGCCGCAGGGTCATGGCAGAGCTCCCCTTCATGGCGACCGAGAACATCATGATGGATGCGGTCAAGAAGGGCGGCAACCGCCAGGAGCTCCACGAGAAGATCCGCCAGTACTCCATGCAGGCGGGCGCCCGTGTCAAGCAGGAGGGACTCGACAACAACCTGTGCGAGCTCATCCTCCAGGATCCCATGTTCATGATCTCGAAGGAGGAGATGGATGCCATCATGAAGCCGGAGAACTTCATCGGCCGCTGCCCGCAGCAGGTCGAGGAATTCATCGCCGGCTGTGTGGCACCCGTACTCGAAGCCAACGGCGTGTCCGACGACAAGGCAGAGATCAGCGTCTGAAATCCACTGCCGCCCTTGTATAGGAACGGCACAGCTTGTCGATAAAATCTCTTTCTGGGGCGGGTTGTCCCCAACCCCAACCC
>JAFTZY010000054.1 GCA_017460955.1 Oscillospiraceae bacterium | reverse complement strand
GCCTAAAGGCGGCAAGGAGAGGCGCGTTTCATTTGATAGGTAGGGTGCGCTTTTTTGTAAAAAAGCGCCCCTCTTCAAAAAACAGTCCACCGGAATGTTTTTTGAATTCACCCCTGAAAAAAGCAGCGGGCAGGGGATTTCGCCGCTTGCGAGCGGCGACCAGGGCGTTCAGCCCTGGACCTGACCAGCTTTTTGAAAAAAGCGGGACCAAAAACTTTTATTGCGCCTCCGGCGGCTCCACCAGAGGGTCTTAATTATCCCGCAGATCGATCGGCTCCTCCTCGGTTTTGAGGACGGCGGTCAGGATGCCGTGGTAGGCCACGGAAGGGTTGGCCAGGATCTTGTCGGCCAGGAGCTGTGCCTGGTGCCGGTCGGGAGTGTACAGCCGGAGCTCCAGGAGCTCGAGCGAATGGTCTACGATCCGCACATGGAGGTAGCAGCCGCGCTCGATGTCCTCGAAGCTGATCTTGACCTCCTCCTCGTTGCGCCGTCTGCGCAGCGCACGCTTGGCAGCGAGCACGATGGAGTCCCGGTAGGACTTGCCCGCCAGCGTTTTCAGGCGCTTGGCGGATTCCGTGCCGCGCTCGGTCAGTTCATAGCATTTCGTGTCCCCGTCCTCCCGGATGCGCACCGCACCGCTGTCCAGCAGCGACTGCACCGCATCCTGGAAGGTGAAGTAATTGATGAGTCCCCCCGTCACCGCAATGTCGTACAGAAGCTCCGCATCCACGGGCTCCTCCACGCGGTAGAGCATGTAGCACAGAAGAACGTTGGCCATGGACTGGTCCGTGACACAGCGGTCGGCCTTCTCCGAGATCTTTTGCAGGTTTTCATCGAGCATTTTCTTCTTCATGCAGTCCCCCTCCTCACAGCATCAGCCGGTGAAGTGCGGATAATCCAGCATATGCGTGAGCAGTGCCAGGTTCACACATGCCTCCACGCAGGGCACGAGCCCCGGGACCGTGCAGGCCTGACGGCTGCTCTCCGCCGCAAGCTTCTCGCCCTCGAGGGTGGTCAGGTTCACCGTCTCCTGCGCAGCGCCGATGGAGGAATTCGGCTTGACCGCCACCTTCAGTGCGATCGGCATACCCGAGGAGATGCCCCCTAAGATGCCGCCGTGGTTGTTGGACATGGTCTTGACATAGCCGTGCTCGTCCACATAGAAGCTGTCGTTGTTCTGGCTGCCGACCATCTTGGCCACGTCAAAGCCCGCACCGAATTCCAGTCCCTTTACGCCGGGAATGCTGAAAATGAGCTGGGCGATGGTGTTCTCAAGTCCGTCAAAGATCGGTGAGCCGATGCCGGCGGGGACGTTCACGCTCACGCATTCGATCACGCCGCCGAGCGTCTCCCCGCCCTCGGCAGCCGCGGCAATGTCCTCCTGCATCCGGCGCCCCAGGGCATTCCTGATGACCGGGAACTGCTTGTAGCGCACCGCCAGGAGCTCCTCGCGTGTCACATGGACATGGTCGAACTCTGCGTCACGGATGCCGTGGATCTCGGCAATGTGCGCCCCCGTGTAGATGCCCCGGCGCTCGAGGATCTGTCCGGCGACGGCACCTGCAAAGCACAGCGGCACGGTCAGCCGGTCCGAGAGGTGCCCGCCGTCGCGTGCATCGTCAAAGCCGCGGTAGCGCATGGCACCCGTGTAATCGGCATGGCCCGGACGGGGCAGACGGCTGAGTCTTGACAGATCCGGGGCCTGCGGTGCCGTGTTCTGGAGGAATGCGCACAGGGGCGTGCCGGTCGTGCGGTCGTTCACAATGCCCGACATCACCTGGCAGAAGCTGTGCCCCGTCTCCTCCAGACCCGTGCGGCGCTCCATGAAATGATGGAGCTTTGTCAGATCCAGGTATTCTCCGGGCGGCAGGTTGTCCACCGTCACCCCGATCGCAGGTCCCTGTGCTTCTCCGAAAACGGATACACTGATCCGGTTATTCCAAACTGATGCCATTGGCGATCCCTCCTAAAGCTCTGTAGTCCCTCCAAAAGGCGGGATAGGATTTCTCCACGCACTGTGCGCCCAGCACCGTGACAGGCCCCTTGGCCCTTGTGGCGCATACCGCCGCACACATGGCAATGCGGTGGTCGCCGCAGCTGTCCACGGTGCCGCCCGTGAAGGCGTCCACCGGCCGGATCAGCAGACCGTCGGGCAGGACGTCCGCACTGCCGCCAAGGGCACGCAGCATCTGTGCGGTGCTCTCGAGCCGGTCGCTCTCCTTGATGCGAAGCCTCTGTGCATCGCAGATGCGCACGGGACGGTCGGCAAAGGATGCCAGCACGGCCGTGATCGGAACAAGATCCGGAATATCGGCAGCGGAGACGGTGAAGATCTCCTCACTGCCTTTATTATACCACATCCTGTCAATGATTTCAACAATTTTTCTGTCGCCCTGCACGGATTTTTCCGGAAGATTCTCCATGTCGATCCGGCTGCCCAGGGCATTGGCCACGAAAAAGAACGCAGCCTGGGAAAAATCCCCCTCGACCTGCACCTCCTGCGCCCCGTAGTGCTGCCCGCCCGGGATGTGGTAGCCCTGCGCGGTCTCATCGACCGTGACCCCAAAGCGGCGCATGCAGTCGATCGTCATGTCCGCATAGGGCTTCGATTGCAGGGGGGAGGTCAGAAGGATCTGCGAATCCCCTTCGAGCAGGGGCAGTGCCAGCAGCAGCCCCGTGATGAACTGCGAGGAGATGTCCCCCTCGAGCCGGTAAGTCCCGCTTCGGAGCTGTCCTTCGATCGTAAAGGGCATGGTGCCTTCCGCATCGAATGTCACGCCCTTTGGCGGCATCTCCCGGAGATAGGGTGTAATGGGACGCTCCGGGAGGCGCCCCTGCCCGAGGAATGTCGTTTTCGTGCCGAGCGCAGCGGCCACGGGGATGAGAAAGCGCAGGGTCGAGCCGCTCTCACAGCAGTCCGCTGCCGCCTCCCTTGCAGGCGCGGTGATGCCGGTGACCGTGATCGCATCGCCGCTGACCGTGTAGGCCGCACCCAATGCCTGCATGACCGAAAGGGTCGCCTCGATGTCCCTCGAAAAGCTCACGCCCCGCACGCGGGAGACCCCGTCCGCCAGTGCGGCGCAGATGATGGCGCGGTGGGCCATGCTCTTTGAGGCCGGGACGAATACGCTGCCCGAAAGCCGTCCGGGCGAAATGACCAGATCCATAGCGTCCCTCCTTTATGCAAATATGGCGGTGAAGTCCGCAAGTGCGGCCTCACGGATCTCCGCTTTGCCCACCTCGGGGCAGACGATGTAGCGGATGCGGCTCCCGGCACGCTTCTTGTCGCCGCCGCAAAGCGCCGTAAGCGCTTTAATGGGCGCATCCGTTTGCTCGGGCAGCCCGTAGCGGCGCACGCACGCGCACAGACGCTCATACAGCGCCGGAGCGCAGTGCTTTGTCATCAGGCACATGCCGGCAGCCACTGCGCACCCGTGGGTGTAGGTCCCGTAGTGGTAGTGGGCCTCGATGGCATGGCCGAGCGTGTGGCCGAAATTGAGGATCATGCGCAGTCCCGTGTCCATCTCATCCTCGGCGACCACATCGCGCTTGATGCCGACGCACGCCGGGATGATCTCGTCAAAGTGCGCTGCCACATTGTCGATGGTGCAGCCCTCCAGGAGGGAGAACAGATGCGCATCCGCGATCATGCCGTACTTGATGACCTCGCCCATGCCGTCGATGAGGAATTCCCGCGGGAGCGTGGAGAGGACATCCGGGTCGCACAGCACGGCCAGCGGCTGCTTGAAGGCACCCACAAGGTTCTTGCCCTCGGGCAGGTCAATGGCGGTCTTGCCGCCGACGGAGGAATCCACCTGTGCCAGCAGGGAGGTCGGGATCTGCACATAGGGCAGACCGCGCAGGAAGGTCGCCGCTGCAAAGCCGGTGATGTCACCGACCACGCCGCCGCCCAGTGCGATCAGGCAGTCCGAGCGGGTGATCTCGCGTTCACACAGGAACGAGTAGATCGAGAGCAGCGTCTGCGCATTTTTGGAGCCCTCCCCGTGGGGGAACACATAGGTCTCCACCCGGAAGCCCTCGGCCTCCAGGGAACGGCGGACCGTCTCCGCATAGAGCGGTGCGACATTGTCATCGGTGATGACGGCGCATGCGGCAGCGCGTGTGAGCGGCCGGATGGTCCGTCCGCATTGTGCGAGCAGTCCCCGCCCGATCAGGACATCGTAGGCCTGTGCCACCGGTACATGGATGGTTTTCATGAAAGGATCCCTCCTGTATCTAAGTTTATACTTATATATATCATACCGAATTTCTGTGTTTTTGTCAAGGCGTGGGAGGAATTTTGCGCATATGGAAAGCATGGGAGGGACGGAGAAGACCGGATTTCGGCGATTCCTACAAAAATTTGTTATCAAATTTATGCAACTCACTGATGGTATCCGGGGGAGAAATATGCTATAATAAATTTGTATATCCGCGTGTGAGATATACTCCCAGGACAGCGGGAAGATGATCTGATAGAAAGAGAGGAAGTTTGCTTATGAAACCGACATTTCGCAGGGGGCTGGCTGCGCTGATCGCCGCCTCCATGACACTGGGCCTTGCAGGACTTGCACCGGCTGCGGCTGCGGACGAGGATGCAGCGGAAGTCACCGCGCTGCCGCTGGGCACCTATGAGTTCGAGAGCTTTGACGGCGTGGAGACCTGGACCTCCATCTACGAAAACCAGCTGCCCGGCTACAGCGGCGACGGCTTTGCGTACCTGACGGCCAGCCCGATCACCTTCTACATCGAGGCAGAAGAGGAGACGATGTATGACATCACCGTGCGTGCCGCCCAGATCCTGAGCGAAGAGGGTCGTATGCAGACCGTCAGCGTCAACGGCATCGACTATACCTATGACATGCCCTATACCGAGGAGTGGACGGAGATGTCCTTCGGTGTGTTCCGTCTCAAGAAGGGCGTCAACGAGATCACCTTCAAGCCGATCTACGGCTACAGTGCGCTCGATACCGTAACGGTCTCCAAGGCCGTATTCCCCACGCTCAAGGGCGATCCCACGCCCTGCGATCCGAAGGCAACGCCCGAGGCTGCCTCGCTTCTGAAGTATCTCAATTCCGTGTACGGTGAGTACATCCTCTCCGGACAGCAGGAGATCTACGGCGGCGGCCACGGTGTCCAGACCAGCATCCGCTATGAGGCCTCGAGTGACCAGTGCATCGACGGCGACGGCAAGGTCTACGAGATCGACAAGGACAGCTACGACACCGACGAGCAGGGCAACAAGTTCCCGTGGCACTGCATGGATGAGACGGGCTTTGTCTACACCTACAATACCCAGAACCGCTGCTATGCGTACAATGATTACGACTATGAGTGCCGGTATCTGTACGAGCTGACCGGGGAGTATCCGGCCATCCGCGGCTTTGACTTCAACACGCACAATCCGGGCTATGCCTGGGAGGACGGCGTGACCGACCGCATGATCGACTGGGCCAGGAACAAGAACGGTATCTGCACGGCCTCGTGGCATGTGACCGTTCCCAAGGAAATGAGCATCATGACGGTGGGCGAGGACGGTTCCTTGAGCTTTGCAGAGGGGACCGACTGGCAGAGCTTCACCTATGCGCTCAATTCCGATTTCAAGACCTCGAACGTGCTGGTCGAGGGGACGGATGAGTACTACTATTTCCAGGAATGCATGCGGCTGCTGGCAGTCGAGCTCCAGAAGCTCCAGGATGCCGATGTGCCGGTGCTGTTCCGTCCGCTGCACGAGGCAGAGGGCAACTCCGACCCCGACGGTGACGGCTCCGGCTCGTGGTTCTGGTGGTCCAAGGAGGGTACCGAGGTGTACCATCAGATCTGGAAGCTCCTGTACACCACACTGACCGAGGAGTACGGCCTGCACAACATCATCTGGGAGCAGAACCTCTACGCCTGGTCCGATGCCTCCGCCAACTGGTACACCGGTGACGAATGGGTGGACATCGTAGGCTTTGACAAGTACAATTCCCAGTACAACCGCCATGACGGCAAGACCACCGGCCCGAACTATGATGCCGAGAGCAAGACCTTCTGGTCGCTGGTGGATTTTGTGGACAACGGCAAGCTTGTTGCCATGCCGGAGAATGACTGCCTCCCGAGCATGGACAATATGCTGACCGAGAAGGCCATGTGGCTGTATTTCTGCACATGGTACGACGGTGAGAGCGGCGCACCGCAGTTCATCTCCGGTGAGAATTATCAGGATCCGGAGAATGTCAAGACGCTGTTCCAGAGCGAGAAGTGCATCACACTCTCCGAGCTGCCGGCGGATCTGTACAGCCTGAGCGGTGAGCTGCCGACACAGGCCGAGGATCCGACGCAGGAGCAGGAGGCCACGGATCCTGCAACGGGACTTTCCGTGACGATCTGGGGCGATGCGGATGATGACGGTGACTGCGACATCATGGATGTCATCACGGTCAACAAGGAGCAGCTCGGCTCCGAGACGCTGTCCGAGCAGGGTACTGTCAATGCCGATGTGGACCGCAGCGGCGCACTGTCCTTCACGGATGCCGTGAACATCATGAGATCCCTTGTGGACCTTGTGACGCTCCCGGTCGAGAAGGCAGCGGAATAACGTGAAGGGGGAGGCTGCCTTTGGGCGCCCACCCCCACCCCCTCCCTCTCCCGCTGACGTGGGAGGGGAGGGGGCTTTTTTCTGTGGGTGGACTATCGTCCCCCCACGCCCCCCTTTTTCGTGGCTTTTGCGTGGGAACTGCATCCTGGAATGCAGCGGCGTAGCCCCTGCTGAGGGCTTAGGGCACAGCTCCCGAAAGCAGGG
>JAFTZY010000053.1 GCA_017460955.1 Oscillospiraceae bacterium | reverse complement strand
TCGGGATGCGATGCACTGACCGCCCGGGAAGGCTCCGGCTCCCAGGCCGTGCTGACGGACAGGAGCACCGGCAGGAAGGAGAGTGCAAGGCAGCAGACAAAGATGCGCCATGTGATGCGTTTTGGATGCAGCATGCCTGCTCCCCCTTCCCGGTGTGATATACCTCTATTATAGCAAAAAACCTGTGGCTGTGTCAAGCATATGGGAGCTGCCCGCTCTGCCGGCACGGCATACAATATGATGATACCACAAAATTCAACGATTGTCAACTCATACAAGGCAAATGGTGTAAAATACGATCGCACGGTGCTTGACAGATCGCGGAAGTTATGGTATAATACCAATAACATCTGACAGTTCGTTTGCGCCATCCTGTCATAAAACAAAACCAGGGCAGATCGATTTTGAAGCATCGTCATGCGCCCTGGAGTTTTTTCACGGGCGCATGTTTTTTGTGGGGAAGGAGCTTTTATGTTTGAGCTGAACACCTCGGCCTGCTTTGACAGTGCCCATTTTCTTGCCGGCTATGCCGGAAAATGCGCCAATATCCACGGCCACCGCTGGCGTCTGGAGGTCACCGTCGGCGGTGATGCGCTCTGTGAGGCGGGAGACAAGCGCGGGATGCTGATCGATTTTTCCGACCTCAAGGCCGCCGTCCGGCGCCTGGCCGACCGATTTGACCACACCCTGCTCTATGAGACCGGGAGCCTGCGTCCTGCCACGCTCGATGCACTGCGCGGGGAGGGCTTCTCCCTGACCGAGCTCCCCTTCCGGCCGACGGCAGAGCACCTGGCACAGTATTTTTATGAGGTCCTGCAGCGCGAGGGGCTCCCGGTGCGCAGGGTCGCCGTCTACGAAACGCCCGAGAACTGCGCCGTATATGAGGTGTGACCGCATGCAGCTTGTGGAACACTTTATCAGCATCAACGGCGAGGGACAGCGTGCCGGGGAGCTCGCGCTCTTTCTGCGCTTTGCCGGCTGCAATCTGCAATGTGACTGGTGCGATACCGCCTGGGCCAATGCACCGGATGTGCCGTTTGTGCAGGCGGATCTGCAAATGCTTTTGGAGATCGCCCGCGCAGCCTCCGGGGAGGGTGTGCGCAATGTCACGCTGACCGGCGGGGAGCCGCTTTTGCAAAAGGAGAGCCCTGTGCTCATCCGGGCGCTTTGCTCCCTTGGGATGCGCGTGGAGATCGAAACGAACGGCAGCATCCCGCTCACCCCCTTCCTGGGAGAGGCACGGGCCGTATTCACCATGGATTACAAGCTGCCCTCGAGCGGTATGGAACCGCGGATGTGTACGGAGAACATCCCGCTGCTGCGGGCGCAGGATACGCTCAAATTCGTCTGCGCCTCCGGGGAGGATCTTGCACGCGCCGCATGGGTCCTGGAAGCCTTCCGGCCCGCGTGTGCGGTGTATCTGAGTCCCGTGTTCGGGCGAATCGAGCCCGCGGCCATCGTGGACTTTATGAAGGCGCGGCACCTTGGCAATGTCCGCTTGCAGCTCCAGCTGCACAAATTCATCTGGGATCCCGAAAAGAGAGGAGTCTGACATGGACAAGGAAAAGATCGAATACCATATCCGCGGCCTGCTCGAGGCCATCGGTGAGGACCCCGACAGGGAGGGGCTCATAGAGACCCCGTCCCGCGTGGCCGGCATGCTCGCTGAGGTCCTCGAGGGAACGGCCTACTCGAACCACGACATCGCGCAGATGTTCGGCAAGACCTTCAGCGTGGTCAGCGACGACTCGCAGGAGGCGGTCGTGGTGCGGGACATCCGCGTGTTCAGCTACTGCGAGCACCACATGGCACTGATGTACGATATGACGGTGAACGTCGGGTACATCCCGCACGGCAGGGTGCTCGGACTGAGCAAGATCGCCCGCATCTGCGACATGGCGGCAAAGCGTTTGCAGATCCAGGAGCGGCTCGGGCGGGACATCGCCGAGATTGTCGCCGAGGCCTCCGGGTCGGATGATGTGGGCGTGAAGATCACGGCCTCCCACAGCTGCATGACGGCGCGGGGCATCCGCAACCCCTCGGCACGCACGGAGACAAGGACCTATTTCGGTGCATTCCGCACGGATGCGCAGCTCATGGCGCTCATTGACTGAAAGGACGGGCAGTGGAATGAAAGCATTGGTACTATGCAGCGGCGGCCTGGACAGCAGCACCTGTCTGGCACTGGCCGTGAAGGAATACGGCGCTGAAAATGTTCTCGCGCTGTCGGTCTATTACGGGCAGAAGCACGAGAAGGAGATCGAGGCAAGCGAGCGCATCACGGCGTATTATGGCGTGGCACACAGGACCCTGGACCTGACGGCCATTTTTGCGGGCTCCGACTGCACGCTCCTCAAGGGCAGTGACGGCGAGATCCCGAAAACGAGCTATGCCGAGCAGCTCTCCGGGACGGACGGAAAGCCCGTTTCCACCTATGTCCCCTTCCGTAACGGACTCTTTTTGTCGAGTGCGGCCAGCATTGCCCTCTCGAACGGGTGCAGCGTGCTCTACTACGGTGCGCACAGCGACGATGCGGCGGGGAATGCGTATCCGGACTGCTCGGAGCGCTTCGACAACGCGATGAACGAGGCGGTCTTTGTCGGCAGCGGGGAGATGCTGCGGATCGAGGCGCCGTTTGTCCAGAAAAACAAGGCGGATGTCGTGCGCTGCGGACTGGACCTTGGTGTTCCCTTTGAGCTGACCTGGAGCTGCTATGAGGGGGGCGAGCGGCCGTGCGGCGTGTGCGGCACCTGCCGCGACAGGATCGCGGCCTTCCGTGCCAACGGCATCGAGGATCCGCTGATGAAGGGAGAAAGCATATGACCGGCAGAAACGAAGCAGAGCGGGGCAGCATTACGCTGCTCGGCAATCAGCACACACAGTACGCCTGTGACTATGACCCGAAGGTGCTCGAGACCTTCCCGAACAAGCACCCGGACCGGGACTATTTCGTGAAATTCAACTGTCCCGAATTCACCAGCCTGTGCCCCATCACGGGACAGCCGGATTTTGCGGCGATCTATATCTCCTATGTGCCGGCAGAGCGCATGGTGGAGAGCAAGTCCCTCAAGCTGTATCTGTTCAGCTTCCGCAACCACGGGGACTTCCACGAGGACTGCGTGAACATCATCATGAATGACCTGATCGCCCTGATGGAGCCGAAATACATCGAGGTATGGGGAAAATTCCTCCCCCGCGGCGGCATCTCCATCGACCCGTACTGCAATTACGGCAAGCCCGGCACCCGCTGGGAGCAGGTCGCATGGGACCGCCTGACGCACCACGATCTGTATCCGGAGAGCATCAACAACCGGTAATGATCACCTCCATATAAAAAAGAACACATCCACAGGACCGCGCACGCTGTTCTGTGGATGTTTTGCATCCATGGGGCAGCAGAGCGCAGTATTTGTTTCCCAAAATGTGATGCTCTTTTGTGCGAGGATCCACGAGGGCAGTGCGGTCATAGCAGTATTTTGCTATTTTTACAAAAATCCTGCACAGAATGCAGGAAAAGGAATCAAATAATCCACTTTTTATGCAAATAAGGGGTTGCATGATCCACTGCAAATCATGTATAATTTGTTAAGAAGATCAAGAGAACGTGCGAATTCACATCATTTCACAAAAAACCGAAACAGACCTTAAGGGGGAATCCAACATGAACATGAAAAAGCTGACAGCCACCCTGACGGCCGTTCTGTGCAGTGCGAGCATGATCGGCATCCTTCCCGGGATGTCCCAGCCCGTCCGTGCGGAGCAGGTCGTTTATAATGACTTTGAGGTCAATTACGGCGGCTGGTACGGCACGGCAGACAGCGTTGTGCTGACTGCAAACGAAGGTACAGGGTACGCACAGTCCAGAGGCATGACAGTGACGGGGCGTACTGTATCGGAGGACGGTGCTACCTCCTCCAAGCGTTTTTACCTGTCCGGGGGCGTGGCGTATGACTATTCCGCCATGGTCTACAGCGAAAGCGACGAGACCTTCCGTCTGACCCTGCGCTATGCAGACGAGAACACGGGGGAAGAAACCGTTCAGACGCTCGCCGCCGTTCAGGCACACGCCGGCAAGTGGACAAAGCTGTCCGCATCCTACACGGCACCGGAGAACAGCACGGGCTTTGTACTGACCATCACGACCGATTCCGTAAACGATTTCGCCTTCGATGAGGTCGAGATCACCACGAAGGAAGCTGTGACGACAGTGCATGCCGCCACTGCCGAGCTCGGTCTGAAGGACGAATTCGCCGATTATTTCCGTGTCGGCAACATCCTCAACGGCAACAAGGGCTACGGCACCTTCACCGATACCGGGATCAAGAACAATATCATCAAGGACTGCAACTCGGTCGAGTGCGAGAACGAGACCAAGCCGGATGCCACGCTCGTCAAGAACGGCAGCACCAACACCGACATCAAGGTGTCCCTGGCAAGCTGCGCGGACATCATGGAATTCTGCGCATCGAACGGCATCGGCATGAGAGGCCACACGCTCGTATGGCACTCCCAGACGCCGCAGTGGTTCTTCAAGGAGAATTTCGACGACAACGGCGCATGGGTCTCCACCACGGTCATGGACCAGCGTATGGAGAGCTACATCAAGAATATGTTCACGGCCATCACGACACAGTATCCGGATCTGGACCTGTATGCGTATGATGTCTGCAACGAGTGCGTCTCCGATGACGCTTCCCGCACCGGTGAGCCCGGATGGGGTCCTCGTGTGGGCGGCTACGGCAACGGCGCCTCCCCGTGGGTACAGGTCTACGGCGACAACAGCTTCGTGCGCAAGGCCTTCACCTATGCCAGAAAGTATGCGCCCGACGGCTGCGACCTCTATTACAATGACTACAACGAATACTGGGATCACAAGCGCAACTGCATCTACAGAATGTGCAAGTCCCTGTATGAGGAGGGCCTCCTGGACGGTGTGGGCATGCAGTCCCATGTTCCTGCCAATGCCACCGGCTTTGCAGGCACCGATTCCTATATCGAGGCTATGAAGCTGTATCTGTCCATCGGCTGCGATGTGCAGATCACAGAGCTTGACATCAGCCTGCTTGACAACGGCACGCCCAAGTATTCCTACAGTGACCAGGCCACCAAGTATGCCGCCATCTTCAAGGCTGCCATGGACTGGAACAAGAACCCGCAGAGCGACGGCCGCGTGACCGCAGTCTGCGTATGGGGCCCGAACGATGCCCATTCGTGGCTGGCTTCCGGCAGCAATGCCCTTCTGTACGATGCCAATAACAATCCCAAGGAGGCCTACACGGCTGTCACGGAACTCGTTCCCAAGAGCGAATGGGGCGACGGCACGCAGTACTCCGGCGAGGTAAAGCCGGTCGAGCCGAACGAGTACGGCTGGTACTTCCACTCCACCTTCGAGGGCGATACCGATTCCTGGGAGGGCAGAGGCGCTGCCACGGTCCAGACCAGCGGCAGAACGGCTTACAAGGATTCCGAGGCCCTGCTCGTACAGGACAGAACGGCTGCATGGAACGGCGCGACCCGCGCACTCAATGCAAGAGCCTTCGTGCCCGGCAACGAGTACAGCTTCTCCGTCAATGTCAACTATTTCGACGGTCCGGCGACCGACACCTTCTACCTCAAGCTCCAGTATACGGATGCTGCCGGTGAAACGCAGTACTCCACCGTTGCCGAGGGGACCGGCATCAAGGGCGAATGGGTACAGCTTGCCAACACCAATTATCAGATCCCGTCCGACGCCACCAGCATGCAGCTCTATGTGGAGACGGCGGAGACCACCAACAATTTCTACATCGACGAGGCCATCGGTGCCGTGGGCGGCACGACGATCCTCGGCGCAGGCGAATCCCATGTGGGCACCAAGGGCGACCTGAATGCCGACGGCAGGATCGATGTGATCGACCTTGCGCTTGTCAAGCACGGCGTCAGGAGCGGCTTTGCCAAGTCCACCGAGCAGCTTGCAGCCGATGTGGACCAGAGCGGCACGGTCGATGAAACGGATGTGAAGCTGATGCAGCAGTTTGTGGTCCGCGAGATCACCGAATTCCCGGTCGCAGAAAGAGCCATTGATTTTGATGCGATGAACAGCCTGTTCAAGTCCATATCCCCTGCCGGCTCCTACAAGAAGTCCGATGAGGCCAATTCCCTGTACACCCAGCGCTTCGGCGCAGACCCGGGCTTCATGGTCTACAAGGACAGACTGTATGTCTACACCACCAACGATGCCTTCGAGTACAATGCCGACGGCACGATGCGTGAGAACAAGTACGATGTCGGCACCATCAACTGCTGCTCGACCGCCGACATGGTCAACTGGACCGACCACGGCGCCATCCCGGTAGCCGGCCGCAACGGCCGCACCACGAGCGGTGTTGCCTCCTGGGCAAGCTGCTCCTGGGCGCCGGATGCCTGCTGGAAGACCATCAACGGCAAGGATAAGTTCTTCCTCTACTTTGCCAACAGCGGCGGCGGCATCGGCGTTCTGACAGCCGACTCCCCCACCGGCCCCTGGACCGATCCGCTCGGCCATGCACTGGTCACCGGTGCGACCCCGAACTGCAGCGATGTGATCTGGATGTTCGACCCGGCCGTTCTGGTCGATGACGACGGCACCGGCTACCTCTACTTCGGCGGCGGCGTTCCGGAAAACAACCCGGCCGACCCCGGCACCGGCAGATGCGTCCAGCTCGGCGATGACATGATCTCCCTGGCCGGCACGCCTGTCAAGATGAGCACGCCCTACCTCTTCGAGGATTCGAGCATCCTGAAGATCGGCGATACCTACTACTATTCCTACTGCACCAACTGGAACACCGGCGGCAACCCCTACGGCTTCGGCAATGCACAGATCGCGTACATGACCTCCAAGAACCCGCTCGGCCCGTTCACCTATCAGGGCATCATGTTCAAGAACACCGCAGAGATGGGTCTTGACAAGGGCGGCAACAACCACCACTCCCTCGTAGAGTTCAAGGGCAACTACTATCTGCTGTACCACACCAGAAATGTGGAGCTCCAGCAGAACATCAACCTGAACTACCGCTCCCCGAGCGTGGACCTGGCCACTGTATCGAACGGAAAGGTCACCGTCAACGGCACGATGAAGGGCGTTTCCCAGATCGAATCCCTCGATCCGTTCTCCCTTGTACAGGCTGAGACCATGTCCCACCAGTCCAAGGACATCACCGTGACCGGCCTTGGCGACACCGTGGTAAACGGCACCAAGGGCAGCTGGTTCCGCGTGACCGGCGCGGCATGCGGCAGCAATGCCAAGTCCATCACCATGAAGGCCTCCTCCCAAAACGGCGCCGTCATCAAGGTCTGCACCGGCAGTGAGTCCGGCGAGGCAGTGACCTTCGTGGAGATCCCCGCAGGCGGCACCATGCAGGAGCTGACCTACCCGGTATACGGCCTGTCCGGCAACAACAACCTGTACTTCGTCTTCAGCGGCGATGCATCGGTTGACAGCTGGCAGCTGAACTAACTTTGCCGACTTCCATCATATTATATTCCGAAAAATACCCGCAGGAAACTGCGGGTATTTTTCTTTGCCAAAATGCGTGTTCGCTATTGCAAATCGGACGGATCTGTGGTATAATAGGGACAGACGTTTACGCCCGACAGGAGGTGTTTCCATGAACCTATCCCATATTGCATTCTATACCTGCGGTCTGCTTCTGTGTGCGACCATTCTCTTCTTCACGCTGATGCAGCAGCATGTCGGAAAGCCGCAGAACCGTCTCTTCCTCACACTTGTCTCCCTTCTGACGGTCAATCTCCTCGGGGAGCTCATCGTCAGCTTTACGGAGCCCGCCATCATCAGCAGCCCCCTTGCCTTTACCGTGACGAACATCCTGCAATTTCTGTACTTTCTGACGCATTCGGCACTTTGTCCGGTGTTCTTCCTGTACGTTCACAGCGTATGCGGGAAATCCCTGCGCTCCCTCGGAAAATGGCTTCTCTATGCGGTCCCCTTCCTGCTCATGGAGCTTGTGGTGCTGCTCGATCCGCTCCTGCACTGGGTCTACCATTACGATGCACAGCAGGAATTCGTGCGCGGCTGGGGAGAGACGGTCATCTACCTCATCGCCGGGGCATACCTTGTCATGTCAGTGCTGATGCTCCTGTTCTCCTGGAATGCCCTGACTGCCCGGCGGCGCTCGGCACTGATCTACTGCTTCTTCCTGGTGTTCGGCGGCATCCTCGTGCAGCTCCTGCTCATTGACGTGCGCTGCGAGCTCTTCTCGGAGGCACTGGCCTTCATGGGCGTCATGATGGCCGTGGAGACCGAGGGCGACCGCATCAACACCGATACGGGCCTGTACAACCGCAAGGCCCTCGGCTCGGATATCAAGGGATACCTCCTCAACCGGCGCACCCTCCAGCTCATCTGCATCAAGATCCGCAACCCCGAGATCATCCTGCGCATGACCGGATCGGAGAATGCCGACATCCTCTCGGGACTGATCGGGGAGTATCTGCGCACCCTCGTCCCCCTGCACCGCATCTACTGCACCGCCCCCGAGACCTTCCTGGTGCTCCTCCCCGATGCGGACGAAGCACGGGCGCGGGACATGAGCGCGGAGATCCTGTCGCGCTTTGAGGCACCCTGGCGCTGTGCGGACAGCGAGCTGATGCTCCAGGCCGTGGTCATGGCGGCCGATGCCCCGGGACGCATCCACTCGGAGACCGATGCGCTCTTCATGGCGGACAGTCCCATCCCGGACAAGCTCAACAAGCAGCTGCTCATCGGCTGCGACCTGGACTACCTCATGCGCCGTGCTGCCCTGCGGCAGGCCGTGACAAGGGGCCTGGAAAACGGCTTCTTCCAGGTGCATTACCAGCCCACCTACCACCTGCCCACCATGCGTCTGCACGGTGCCGAGGCGCTCGTGCGGCTGCAGGACACCATCATCGGGCGTGTCTATCCGGACGAGTTCATCCCCATCGCCGAGCAGACGGGCATGATCAGCGAGATCGACAATCTTGTGCTGCTCGACACCTGCCGGTTCCTGCGCAGCGGCATCCCGGACATCTACGGCATGGACTGCATCAACGTCAATCTCTCCATGGTCCACTGCATGCAGCCGGGCTTTGCCGAGGTCATCAACAGCATCGTCGAGGAGAGCGGCATTGAGAAACGGAAGATCAACTTCGAGATCACCGAGTCCATCGCCTCGAGCGACTACAAGCGTCTGGGTGAGATCGTTTCGCAGCTGCGGGAGGAGGGCTACCAGTTCTCCATGGACGACTACGGGACGGGCTATTCCAATATCCACTCCTTCTTCTCGCTGGAATTCGACATCGTCAAGATCGACAAGAGCATCCTGTGGGGCGCACAGGAGAGCGAGATGGGCCGCATCCTCCTGGAGAGCACCATCCGGATGCTCCGGCAGATGGGACGCAGGATCCTTGTGGAGGGCGTCGAAACGCAGGAGCAGATCGACCTGCTCCGGCGGCTGTCCGTGGACTATGCGCAGGGCTACTATTTCTCAAAGCCCCTGCCCAAGGAGCAGTTCATCCACTACATCGAGCATGTCCAGAAGCTTTTCTGAAATGAGAACACCCCCGGGCAGTTCCGTCTGCACCGGGGGTGTATCCTATTCCGTTACTTCAATATAGGCGATCCCCTGCTCCTCGAGGGCATCGAGCAGCGCCCCATAGGCATGCATGGAGGCTCTGTCATCCGTGACCTTGATGGGGGTATCGTCCTCGAGCACCTGGAACACACCGGTGAGCTGCTCGAGCGTGAGCGGCGCTCCCTGGTAGAGGTAGCCGTTGCCGGACACCACGATCTCCACGCTGCTGATGTCCTCGAGCACGGGCGGCGGGAGCGTTTCCGGCTGTGTCTCCTCCGGGACCGTCTCCTCTATGATCTCCTCCACCGACTCGGACGGTGCGTCCTCCCCGAGTCCCCCCTGATGGGAGGACATGTACCAATACACGACCGCACCGCCTGCCACGGCCCCGACGGCCAGTGCCGCGATGGCCACGATGACCGGACCGATCGCCATTCCGCGCAGCTTCCTCACGGCTCATCCCTCCTCCGGCACAGAGCTGTCGAGCTCCGTGCAGTAAAAATGCTTGTTCCCCATCCGGATCTGCCGGAAGCCCTCGGTGATGCTCTCATAGGCCGACCTTGTGCCCGGCTCCTGCGCATCATAGACAAACACGCACAGCACCGTATCATCCGCATCATAGCCGGCTGCCTCCAGAAGGCCGTTGAATTCCAGGCCAAGGCGCTGCGCACGGGTGTCCGGGATGCTGCCAAGGTAGGTATCCTCCCCCTTGTAGACGCTCAGGCGCCAGCCCTCGTCCTCCATGTAAAGGCGGGCGGTGATGTTCTCGCTCTGTCCGAAATCGAGCAGGGCGTCGATATTCGACATCTGCGCCTCACTGCGCACCGTCGCAAGCGCCTGCTCGGCCTCGAGCTGCCGGACCTGTGCCTCCTGCTGCGCCTCCTGTGCTTCGGTCTGTGCCTGGGAGGCGGCAAGCTGTGCCTGCTCGACCTGCGTGCGCATCTCCTGCCGGTAGCTGATAACGAACCAGAACAGGATGATCATGATGACGTCGAGGAGCGAGGTGAAATCAAGCAGGATCTCTCTAAGCTTCATAGGCTCCCCTCTTTTCTGCACTGCGGCGTGCGCTGTTGCGCTCGAGCAGGGTATCAAGCTCCTTGTTGTTGGAGGCGACCCGCACGGAGATGAAGGAATCGAGGACCTTGAAGGCCACGGCAAAGATAATGCCCCATGCAGTGGAGGTCAGTGCATGGAAGAACTGCTCCACGTCCGCCCCATCCACGGACAGTGCCGGTGCCACCATGACAAGTGCCTTGACCGTGCCGAGCATGCCCAGGAGCGGGAAGATCGCTGTGAAATTGGCAAAGAGCGCATAGAACTGGTTCATCCGCCCCTGCATCTCAAGTGCCTGGTCCTCATGCTCGAGGACCTCCGCCGGAGTCTGCTCGCGGTGCTCCTTGGGATTGGCGCGGCGCTCCTTGTTCCACAGGTGGCCGCGCAGACGCCTTGTCGTATCATACGTCACCCAGTAGATGACGGCCGTGGCGATGGCCCATAATAAGATCACGATATCCGAGGTGGTGAACAGGCTCTTGAGGAGCGTTCCCAGAAAGCTGAAAAAATCCTGCATAGCGGCCTCCCTTATGTATCTGAGATGAGTAGACGCATCCGTGATGCCTCTATCGGACATTATACCACATGATCCGACATTTGTCCAGGACCTTGCCCAAAACGACTCCGAATTTTAACCGTCCTGTCATGTTTGTCATGCGAAAAGCCGCCGGCAGGCTTCCCTGTCAGCGGCTTTCGCATCAGCAATCGGAGCAGACACCGTGCTTGACTCTCTGGCTCTCCTCCTGGCGCTTCGCATCATTGAAGCGGTCCAGGGAGCCGACCAGATAGCCCGTGATCCTGCGGATCCGCTCGAACGGTACCACATCGTAGGTGTAGGACACATCCACGAAGTCCCCATCCACCTTGAACGTGATGTCCTTGAAAATACGCTCCGGATATTTCTCTCTGAGCATCTGGATATACTTCTGTGCTTCCTCGTGCGGCAGCTCGCCGCCCTCTACCTGATAGCTCATGGCAGTCACCTCCTCATCGCATCTTTCCGTTTTGTCTCCGGTACTATCATAGCACATTTTTCCGGAAAAAGCAAGTGACTAATTCTATCGGACAGGGAATGCGCAGCCTACGCCCCCGTGAAAAACATATGCTCCACAAAAATCTTCACGCCGATGCCGATGAGGATCAATCCCCCCACGAGCTGCGCACGGTTCCCGAGCTTCTGGCCGAAGCGCTTTCCAAAGGCGGCACCGACCACCGAGAAACAGAAGGTCGTGACGCCGATCACCGCGGCACATACCCCGATGTGCATATCCGGCAGCGCTGCAAAGCTCACGCCCACTGCCAGCGCATCGATGCTCGTGGCAACGCCCTGCATCAGCAGCATCCGCACGCCGAGCGTAAAGCCCGACGCCTCCTCCTCGGACCCTTGCAGGGCATCGAAGATCATCTTGCCGCCGATGAAGCCGAGCAGCACGAGTGCGATATAATGGTCGAGCGCGGCGATATAGGACGCAAAGGTGCGCCCGAGAAAATACCCGATCGTGGGCATCAGGGCCTGGAAGCCCCCGAAACAGACGCCCATCCACAGCATCTGGGAGCGTTTGAGATCCTTCACGCAAAGGCCGTTTGTAATGGACACCGCAAAGGCATCCATCGACAGTCCCACGGCCAGCAGGAAGAGGTCAAGATAGCTCATAGATTGATCCCCCTTCAGTCCTCCGGTGCCTTCTGTGCGAGCAGTGAGGAGTACTGCGCCCGGAACTGTGCGAACGTCCCCTCATCGAGCGCATCGCGTATGCGCTGTGTCAGGTGGTTGTAGAAGTACAGGTTATGGATGACCGTCAGTCTCCCCGCGAGCATCTCCCCGGACTTGAACAGATGCCGGACATAGGCGCGGGAGAAATTGCGGCAGGCCGGGCAGTCGCACTGCGGATCGATCGGACGCTCGTCCGTCTCATATGCCTGGTTCTTCATATGGCGGATGCCCTCCCAGGTAAAGACCGTGCCGTGCCGTGCATTGCGCGTGGGCATCACGCAGTCGAACATGTCGATGCCCCGTGCCACCGCCTCGATGATGTTCGACGGGGTCCCCACGCCCATGAGGTAGCGGGGCTTGTGGACCGGCATATGGGGCACGACCGCATCGAGGATGCGGTACATCTCCTCGGTCGGTTCTCCCACGGCAAGGCCGCCCACCGCATAGCCGTCCAGGTCCATCTCGGCGATCTCCTGCATGTGCTCCACACGCAGGCGCTCGAAGGTGCAGCCCTGGTTGATGCCGAAGAGGAGCTGCCGGGGATTGATGGTATCGGGCAGCGCGGACAGGCGCTCCATCTCCGTCTTGCAGCGCCGGAGCCAGCGCGTGGTACGCGCACAGGAGCGGGCAGCGTAGTCATACGGGGCCGGATTTTCCACGCATTCATCAAATGCCATGGCGATCGTGGAGGCGAGATGGGACTGGATGCGCATGCTCTCCTCCGGTCCCATGAAAATACGCCTGCCGTCCAGATGTGAACGGAAGTACACTCCCTCCTCTTTGATCTTACGCAGCTTTGCCAGAGAAAATACCTGGAAGCCGCCGCTGTCGGTCAGGATGGGACGCTGCCAGTTCATGAAGCGGTGCAGGCCACCGAGCTTGTGGATGATCTCATCCCCGGGACGCAGGTGCAGATGATAGGTGTTGCACAGCTCGACCTGGCAGCCCAGACCGACAAGCTCCGGCGACGAAATGCCGCCCTTGATGGCGGCAGAGGTCCCCACATTCATAAAGCACGGGGTCTGGAAGGTACCGTGTACGGTCTCCACCATGCCCCTTCTTGCGATGCCTTCTTGTTTCAGTAATGTATACATCCGATGCGCTCCTTCCGAAACGTGTGGTATTTTGCAGTGTTCTGCCCTTACAGGGATGTGCAAGGGTATTTTTATTATAGCATATCCGTGGGAAATTGTAAAGGTTTCGCGGGATTTTTTCCGGCGCTGCCATTGACGAGCGCGGGGCTTTGTGATATAATAGGAGGGAAAGGACTGGCACTGTTCCAGTCAGACCATCAAGAGGAGCGTGAAGGATATGGCTTCCCTGCAGGAGCTGATCGATCTCTATTTTGCGGACCCGACCGAAACGGCGGCGGCAGCGGTGAACAATGCGCTGCGCGGGCTCGATACGGTCCATGCCGCCTTTTGTCAGGCGACCGGACATTACTACATGGAGCAGGAGCACGGCATGCGCTCGTGCTTTCTGTTCTCCGATCCCGACCTACTTACGCGCTTTGCGGCGCTGCACAAGGAGCTGGTGCTCGTTGATCTGCCCATCCAGAACCGCCTGCAGCCCGCCATGCTGGCCGATCTCTACCGCAGCGGCTTTGAACGCATCGTGGTCAATGCCCCCGACACACCCTATGCGCTTGAGCTGCGTGACCTGATCCGGGTGCCGGACTACTCCGGACTCCCCCTTGAGCAGCAGCCCATCCTCTCCCCGGAGGCAACGGGCAGTGTGATCTACTTGGCGCAGAAGCTGCACGGCGGCAATGCGGACGGGGTGATCGAGCTCGACGTTCTGCGAAGGCTCTACCATGCCCCCTTCCTGCTTGCGGTGCAGGAAAACGGCAGTGCGGCCTCCCTCTCCCTCCCCGACGGCAGCCGCTGCTGCCTTGCCTTCACGGATCCGCAGCTGTTTGACCGGTACAACCGGGACGGGCACTATCACAAGCGCTTTGTGTACTTTGATGCACTCCGGGCGCTGACGGACGAGGAGGGCTGCCATATCCTCCTTAACGCCGGGGACGGCGCACAGCTCCCCCTTGACCGCACGCTCCTGAAGGCGGCCGAGGACCATGCGCAGGGACTGTTCGGGGATGTGATCCTCCACTCCATGAAGGGCGATTCCCTCCCCGCCGGCATCGACGTCCCCACGCCCTGGCCGCAGGCACTTGCCGATGCGCTCACAGCGCAGCTGCAGACGCAGAAGGATGTGGAGGCAGCGTACCTGTTCACCATCCGCCGGGAGCACAGCGCGGCTCCGCATTTCCTGATCGCACTGCGCTGGAGCGGTCTGCCACGGCCGGAGCTGTATGAGCAGCTCTACGATGCTGCCGCACAGTATGCGAGCGGAAGGGATCTGGAATTCACCGAAGACGCCGCGCTCTCCGGTTTGCTCCGCACCCATGAGCCGTTCTATGTATCTTAACGGAACAACGCCGCCCCGGAGAAGGGGCGGCGTTGCAGCTTGTCGGTAAAGTCTCTTTCTGGGGCAGGTTCTCCCCACCCCCAAACCCCCGCCCCCAAGGGCGGGGGCTATACTGCGGGGCCTGCGGCCCCGCACCCCGCAACCATCGTGGGTCTCTGTGCGGCCCACGAGACTTTTTTGACAGACTACAACGCCGCCCCGGGGAAGGGGCGGCGTTGTACTTTACCACTGCTGATACTCCTTGATGATGCGCACGATGATGTCATGGAGCTTCTCCACCTCGTAATCGCCGATGATGGGCTCAAGATGGGAGCCGCCGATGCCGGAGTCATCCGTCAGGAACACATAGCTGCCGTTCGTGCAGATGGCGGCGGCGCGGCCGAACAGCTCCGTTTCCCGCGAACCGTTCGAGGATACGACCGGGACCAGATGGATCCCCTTCTCCGAGGCCGTGCGGATGGCCTCCTGCAGGGTCTCCTCCGTGCCGGTATGGGGCGGAGCGTCATAGATCAGGAAGGCGATCTTGACCGACTCGTCCGACCAGTCCTCCGTCTCAAAGGACTCGGACAGGGCCTGCGCTACGGCCTCCGGCTCATCACCGCCGCCGTCGGCGGACTCGGCATTGAGCTGCCGGCGGATGTCCTTGGTATCGTTCGTAAAGCCGTCCTCACGCCTTGTGACATAGGTGTCCCCCTCGTCCTTGTAGAAGGTCACGGCATAGGTGGTCCGGGGATCATCGAGCTCCTCGGCGATGCTGGCAAAATCGCTTTGCAGATACAGCATCTCATCCCACATCGACCCGGTCGTGTCCACGATGAACATCACCTGTGTGTCCTCATAGAGCACGCTCTGGGCATCGATCACCACATCGGCGCTGCGTCCGGTCACGGTGACCTCGCCCCCCTGACCGTCCGTGCGGCCCGCTGCGACCTCCACGACCTCCTGTGTGCCGTCGGCCGCGGTGACGCGCACCTGCACGCCCTCGTTCTCCTGGGATTCAAAGACGTAGGCAACGCCGTCCTTGCCGGTCACGGACTGCCAGAGCACCGCACCGGAATCGTCCAGGAGCTCGGCCCGTGCATTGACAACGGCAGCATCGGCGGTGTCCCTTACCTGCACGCTGATCCTGTGTGTCGGGTCGATCCCGAAGCTCGGGAAGGAGATCACGCCGTTGTTGACCAGATTCGTAAAGAAGCCCCAGTTGTCATGGTCGCGCCACTCACCGGCGGTGAGCATCCCGGGCGCTGCGGCAGGCTCCTCGATCGCGGGCTCTTCGATGATGTCCACATCGGGCACCGGCTCGGGCTCGTCGTAGGCATCATCCGGTGCATCGGCCTTCGGAGAAGCGGCACGCTCCTCTGCGGCGGCGCCTGCGACCTCGGAGATGCCGTCAAACTCGGCAAATGCGGCCTCGCCGGCAGCGTCCGCTCTGTACTCCGCTGCATCCGGTACGGCATACTCGGCATCGGCCGCAAAGTCTACATCGGCCATGG
Source organism: Oscillospiraceae bacterium (assembly GCA_017460955.1). Classification (GTDB taxonomy): domain Bacteria; phylum Bacillota; class Clostridia; order Oscillospirales; family Ruminococcaceae; genus UBA3855. Next base: position 13,266 of record JAFTZY010000053.1, on the reverse strand, counting down.
GCGACTTGGCTGCAAGCGCCGGCTCCGCTGCCATGTCCGCATCAGCAGCCTCCCTATCGGCGGCCTCCCCTGCATCCACATCGGCGGCATCTGCATCCCCTGCATCATCGGCAGCATCCGCGGCTTCTCCTGCATCGTCTGCTGCCCCTGCTGCATCGCCGTTGTTCTCCAAAGCGATTTCGGCTTCATGGTCTGCTGTTGTCAGTTCGTTGTCCTTTGCACCACCGCATGCGGTCATGCTGCTGACCATCATCAGTGCTGCCAGTACAGCTGCGATCCTTGTTCTTTTCATAATGATCCCTCCATTTTTTGTATGCTGCCCCGCGCGGGGCTTGTTTGGCGTGTCCTCTGCCCGGTGTTCCGGGCGTTTGTCTATAGTACGAACGGGCACCCCGTTTTGTATGGCAGCAAATGTTACAAACATCTCCTGTGATTTTACAGCACCTTGCACAAATTTATGGGGATTTCCGGCACTGTGGGGGCGGCAGTGCGCTGCATCCGGAAAAAATCATTGACAAATATACGGAAATATGCTATAATGGACATGTTGCCGGCGTGATGGAATTGGCAGACGTGACGGACTCAAAATCCGTTGGTAGCGATACCGTGCGGGTTCAAGTCCCGCCGCCGGCACCAGCATCCGACAAGGCTCCCATACAGTGATGTGTGGGAGCTTTTTTGGCGCCCATGACGCCCGGCATATCTTCCTATGGTTTTGTTCCTATAATGGGATTGACTTCATGGGGGCCATATGGTACAATGGATCTACAGGAATCCATCCGGAGAAGGAGAAGAACATGGAATACAAATACAAAGCCTTTATCAGCTACCGCCATATCGAGCCCGATATGCAGGCGGCGGAGCGGCTGCAAAAGCTCCTTGAAGCCTACAAGCCGCCCAAGTCCCTGGGGGCAAAGAAAGAGAACTGGCGCATTTTCCGTGATGTTTCAGAGCTCCAGTCGAGCAGTGATCTGAGCGAGATCATCAAGAACGCCATTGGATCATCCGAGTACCTCATCGTGATCTGCTCCCCCTCGTACACCGAGTCCAAGTGGTGCCTGCAGGAGCTGACCCGCTTCCGGGAGATCCACGGCAACAAGAACACCAACATCATCACCCTGCTGGTGGACGGCGACCCGCGCAAGTCCTTCCCCGAGGAGCTCACCTACACCGAGGTCACCACCACCAATGAACGGGGCGAGGCGGTCACGGTCAGGGTGGACGTTGAGCCCCTTGCCGCCAACATCGTGGCGGACGATCTCAAGGGCTCCATGAAGAAGCTGAACACCGAGTACCTGCGCATTGCAGCGCCGCTGCTGGGCTGCGACTTCAACGACCTCTTCCAGCGCGAGAAGCGCCGCGAGGCTGCCAGGAGAAGGCGCATCTTCGGCGGTGTGTCCGGCATCCTCTCCCTCATCTCCGTCATCAGCATCGCATCCGCCGTCACCATCAGCGGCAAGAACCGGCAGATCCAGGCGCAGAACGACCAGATCCTGGAGCAAAACGGCCAGATCCTGGCGCAGAATGAGGAGATCGAGCAGAAGAACAGCGATCTCCTCGTGGAGAACGCAGGACACCTTGCCGCGCAGTCCGAGAACCTCTACAACGAGAGCCGCCTGATCCCCGCCATCCAGAAGGCGATGGAGGCACTGCCATCGGCGGACGAAAAGCCCGTGCTCCCCGAGGCAGAGTATGCGCTGTCCCGTGAGCTGGGGAGCTTTCTGCACACCAGGCTCGTGCCGGAGCTTGCACTGAAGCATGACTGCGCGGTGGAGCAGCTCTCGTTCATGGGCGCGGGCAGATCGGTCGTTTCCCAGGACGCGACCGGCATTTACTTCTGGGATGCCGGGACGGGCGAGCTCCTCAAGAAGCTCTCCCCCTCCGACAGTGAATTTGCATCCGAGGCGGGCAGCGCCAATGAACTGACGGCGTATTTTGACAAAAGCCCCGACAAGACGGGGACGCACTTTAAGAACACCAGTGCGCCGAGCAGCGTATCCTATGAGAACAGCTCCGTTTTCAACAAGGTCTACACCTACTTTGCACACGAGGTCGATGACAGTGAGCCGGGCACGGGCGGGGATGTGTATCTGTCCAATTCCGACAGCACGGTTTGGCGCATCGACGGTGCGACAGGCGAGATCAAGTGGTGTGCGCCAAGGTCGGAGGAGGCGTTTGCCTACCGCGATCTCATCGTGGACGAGCACTATATTCTGCGCCTGTTTCAGAACAAGGAGGAGCTCTCCGGCGGCACTGCCATCATGGGGGAGCATTTCTTCCTGGAGATCATCGACCGTGAGACGGGCAAGCTGACCGATACCGTGGACCTCGACGAGCTCCGCTCGGGCTTTGGCATGTTTGTGGACATCTCCGTGAGGGCCTACCGCGGCGGTGTGGTCTATATCTATGACGACACCGACAGCAAGCTCAAGGCCTTCGAGGTCATCGACCACAAGCTTTCCCCGAAGAGCGAGACCGAGATCCTGCCCCCCATTGCCTCCGCGCTCAATACCTTCGATCTTGTATTCCTCCATGACGAGCCCGTCACTGCCTCATGCAGCCTTGTGGGAATGGACACGGCTACGCAGATCTCACGCTACGACGGGGATATGGCGCAGCAGAAGTGGCGTGTGTCCCTGCCCGTCAACTACCAGGCACGCGGGACCATGTTCCTCATGCCCGCCGATGCCGCCGGCTGCGAGCACGATGTCCTCACCGTGACGACGGACCGCACGGTCTCCTTCGTGGACTACGAGGACGGCAGTCTCCTGAAGAACCTCCCGCTCCCCGACGAGATCCTGGAGGTTTCGTTCAGTCAGAACGGTCTCGTGATGTTCGTGCTGGAAAACGGCGAGGAATACGCCGTCAGCGTCCGGAACTACACCACGGGCAGCGATTCGGACAACGCGGCCTACCGGGTACAGACGCTGAGCACGAAGCAGTCCCTTTGCAGCTACAGCCGCGGCGCCTACGTCACGGCCGAGAATTACTCCAATACCGCCTATCTCCAGTATCCCAGCCGGAACCCCATGTACAGGGAGATCGATCCGGGCGAGTTCATGTACGACCGCGACGTGATCGCCGTATCGGATGACGGCGCGACGGCCGCCGTTGTCTCCACATTCTATCCCGGGGACACCTACACCGGCATGGCAGCACTTGTCGGCCACCTGTTCCTCTATGACACCGCATCGGACACCTGCACCGAGGTAGCAGGACTTGAAAACAAGAAGGTCCTTGCCGCGGCCTTCCTTGGCAATGACAAGCTCATCGCCAAGATCAGCGAGAAAAACGCCGACGGCACCTATTCGGCTGAGGATGCAAGCGTGTGCATCGATACCGAAGACGGGACTGTCACGCCGATCAAGGACGCCCCTGCGGCAACGCGCTCCTATGTGACCCTTGTCCCCACAGCTGACGGTGTGTTCTATCTGGCTGATGCAAACCGGGATCTGGTATGCATCCTGCCCGACGGGACGTATCAGTCCTGGGCAGGCAGGGAGGAGACCGTGGGCGGCAGGGAGATCCTTCATGACATGTATGCCGTTTCCGGCAGCAGGGCTGCGATGTACGCACAGACGGGCGGCGAGGACAGCCGGAAGGCGCTGCTCGTTTACGACTTCTCTGCGGGGCAGCAGACCGAGCTTGCATGCAGTACGGATCCTGAAACGGATCCCGCAGTGCAGCACATTTTCTGGCAGAATGCCGACACTGTGGGCGTTTTGTTCAGCGACCGCACCGTTTCCCTCTTTGACGCGGCAACCGGAGAGCAAAAAGCCTCCGTCTCCCTGGACGGCACAAGTCAGGAGCCTGTATCCGTGGCAGCTGTCAGCACAGATACCTTTGCAGTGCTCTGCCGCGACTCCCACCTGTACGAAATGAACGCGGAGGGCTTCACGGGCAGGAGCTGCCGCCTGGACTTTGCAAACGATGAGGAGAACGACATCTATGCCTCCGACAGCGGTAATGCTGCCCTCTTTGAGATGCGTCCTACAGCGGACGGCGGCTGCATTTACGCCGTCTGGGACAAGTCGCAGGCATGGCTCCTGGACACTGCACGCTTTACTGTCCGCTACCGAATGGAGCACTTTGCCGCAGCGCCTGCCGCGGGCGATACGGTTTTTATCAGCGATACGAACAAGAACACGATCGGCTGCTTCCCCCTGTACAGCACGCAAGAGCTCCTGAGCGCCGCAGAGGAATACCTTGCGGCACTGGGAGAATCCTGAAAGGACATGACAGATGAGCAATTCCAAAAATCACAAGAATACGACACGGCTGATCTTCCTGCTGGCGGTACTGTCCTTCCTGATCGCCACTGCACAGGGCATGCTGTACTACAAGGGCTATGATTCCTTCTTCAAGTGCCTGCTTGTTTTGCAAAACAGCATTAACGCATTCGGCTTCAAGGCTTCGGTCACGATCAAGGACACCGTCGCCTTTATGAAGGAAAATCCCTCCCCGCTCAACAGGGGCATCGGCTACGCCTACTGCATCGCGGTGTTCACCGCCCCCTACTGCACGATCTCGTTCATTTATAAGATCCTCGAGCGTCTCCTGCGCTTCATCATCTTCTTCCGCCGGGACAAGAACTGCCGGCATATCGTAGTCTTCGGCTATAACAGCGACGTAAAGTCCATGCTGAAGAACAATGGGTCCGACCCGAAACGCACCTGCATCCACATCGTCACAACGGAGTCCATCGACAATGAGGAGATCTACCGCCTCAACAAGGCGGGGTATGTGGTACACTATGCGGACGTTCTGAAGGCGGCGGAGTCGGAGCTCCAGTCCCTGCTTTCCAAGACACGCATCGAATCCGCTACCAACATCATCCTCTTCGAGCCCTCGTCCATCCGCAATTTCTCCCTGCTCCAGCTCTTCCGACTGAACGAGCAGGACTCCCCGGAGCGCATCCGGCTCGCGCAGGGCGCCAAGGTCTCGTGCAGGTGCGAGGAGGAAGGGATCGGCCGGCTCATCGCCGAGTACTACAACAGCACCGCCGGCACCGATGCCTACTTTGATCTGGAGCTGGTGGGACTGCCCGAGATGCAGATCCACAAGATGTACTCCGACCACCCGCTCCACACGGTTTACATGGGTACGGATACATCGCTGCAGGACTGGACCGTCCACCTGCTGGTGGCGGGCTTCGGACAGCTCGGTCAGCAGGCGGTCCTGCAGGCGATGAACCTCGGGGTCGTCCACGAGCGAAACCGCATCATCATCGACGTTTTCGACAGCAGCATCGGGCAAAAAAAGGCGGTGTTCCTCAATCAGCTCAGCCGTGACACATTCGATATCACCGACGCCGGGGTCACCCTCAGAGACGATGCGGCGGACGGCCTTCTGGAGATCCGCTTCCATGAGCTGAACATCTCGCACCTGGGCTTCTATGACACGGTACGCCGTGAGACGGACGCAGAGCCGTACACCTATGCCGTCATTGCGCTCGAAAACATCGACCTTGCGGTACACTGCGCGATACAGCTCGAGGAGCTCTTTGCCGAGCGCGGACACAAGGCCCCCATCCTTATGCGCATGGACACTGACAGGCGGCTGGCCGGCTATATCTCCGCCGAGAACAGCGCCCTTGCAGATGTCAGCCTGATCGATGACAGAAGCATCGTCATCACGCTCGACATGATCATCAACCGCGAGATCGACAAGCTTGCCAAGAATTACAACCACTTCTACAACAACATCCGGCTCATCACGGCGGACGAGACGGGCACTGCGGACAATGCTGCGCAGGATCCGGAGCAGGAGTGGAACCGGCTGCGGCTGTTCCGCCGCTCATCAAGCAAGGCGGCTGCGTATCACGACGAGGTGAAGAACGATGTGATCCCGCGGCTTGCCGCTGAAAACGGCGTGGACCTGTCCGAAAAACTCGAGGAGCTCATCGGCAAAAACGGCGCGATGATGCGGTACACGGGATCGGCATGGCAGATGAACGGCACGGAGGAGGAGGTCCTCGAAAAGCTCAGGCAGGACCGCTTTGCCTATGCCCTCGCGTCCCTTGAGCACCGCCGCTGGTGCTGTTATATGGCGTCCATCGGCTGGCGTCCGGGTGAGCGCAGTGACCGCTTCCGCAAAAATCCCTGCCTTGTGACGCAGCAAACGCTCATGGAGACCAGTCCCGAGATGTGCAAGTACGACCTCATGTCGCTGATGGCACGGTACAAGGAGAGCCTATCGCATCGGTAAACGGCTGCCGGCCCGTTCTCCCTCAGTCTTTGCACCCTGAAAACGCTTTTTACATTCTCCCGGTCGTCCGCACTTGCAAACGGCCGGGAGATGTGCTATAATAGGGGCAGGACTTTTTTTGGAAAGGGGGGGATGCACATGAGCGGACCGATCGGGGCGATGAGCACAAGCGGTCTGATACAGTTTGCCATCAACTGCTGGACGGAGCTGCTTTTTCTGATGCTGACCGTCACCATGCTCATCGGCGTCCGGCAGGACCGGCACAGCACCCTCACACAGGGACTGCACTTCCCGCTCAGGGAGGAGCTTCTGACCTTCTACATCGTGTTTTTCTTCTACAATCTCTGCTACATCATCAACATGCCGTTCGACAGCTGGCCCGGACGCACCGCCGCTTTCATCGTGCGTATCACGACCTTCGGCTACTATGCCGCCGGCGGATTCCAGACGCTCTTTTTGCTGCACATCCTCCGGGAGCTCAGCGGCGTACAAAGAGGCACCTGGCTGGGTCGGCTCATCCTGGGCTTTCAGGTCCTGCAGCTGCCGTCCTTCGTGCTGCTCATACTCACGCCGTTCACGGGGGTTCTCTACCGCTTCGATGCGAACAACACCTACCTGCGTGAGTGGGGGTACGATTACTGGCAGTCGGTCACGATCCTGACCTTCGTGTTCATCGGCATCGTCCTTCTTGTGCGTTGGAAACGGACGGACCGCTTCCTCAAATCGATCATCCTGTCCGCGGTCACCTTTCCCCTCGCCGGCTTCTTCCTCACACTCTGGACCGGCATCAACCTGAACAACCCCATCATCGCCTTCACGGCAATGGTCATGTTCATGCTGTATGAGAAGAACAAGATGCGCCTTACCACACAGTATGTGACAGAGCTCGAGGCCGCCCGCCGGGAGCTGGCCGAGAGCCGTGTGACCATGATGCTCGCGCAGATCAAGCCCCACTACATCTACAATGTCATGAACGCCGTCATGGAGCTGTGCTACAGCGACCCGGAGAAGGCGGCCGAGACCATCGGGCACTTCTCGGACTATCTGCAGGGCACGATCGAAGCCATTGACAAGCAGGAGCTGTCGCCCTTTTCCAAGGAGCTCGAGCTCATACAGGAATATCTGGCGGTGGAGTACGCCGACCCGAACAAGGTGTTCCGGGTGGAATTCGATCTGAAGTGTACGGACTTCCAGCTGCCGGCGCTGACGGTGCAGCCCCTTGTGGAGAATGCCGTCAAGCACGGCATTGACCGGTATTCCCCGGACTCCCTTGTGTGCCTGCACACCTGGGAGGAGGCGGGAACGGTCTGCATCCGTGTTTCGGACAACGGCACGGCCGAGCAGGGGGATGACAGCCTGTTTGCAGAAAAGCGCGGCATTGCGCTGCGCAATGTCACCGAGCGGCTGCGGACGCAGTGCAGCGGAACACTGAATGTCACACACGGGGAGCACAGCACCCAGGCGCTCATCCGCATCCAAAGCCAAGGGAGGAATGAACATGCATACGATCACACTTGATGACGAGAGCCTGGCTGTCAGCGCCATGCAGCGTGCGCTCCACAGGACAGATCCGGGCGGCACCCACATCGGCGTGCTGCGGGTGGACGAGTTTTTGGATCATGTCACAAGCCACCGTGACCTGGACATTGCCTTCATCGACATCGAAATGGGAACGGACGGGATCACCGTCACAAGGTGCCTCAAGGCGCTCGCACCGGAGGTCAACATCGTGATCTATTCCGGGCATCCGCAGTACAAGGCCGATGCGCTCGACGAGCATGTCAGCAGCTTCATCGTCAAGCCCGTCACGCAGGAAAAGCTCCAGGTCGCGCTCGACAATCTGCGCCATCCCCTGAAAACGGAACAAAACGCTGCGCCCCTGCGCGTCATCACCTTCGGGAGCTTCGTGGTCTACCGTGCGCCGGGACAGGTCATGACCTTCAGCGTGAGCCATTCCTTAGCGGTGCTCGCCTACCTCATCGACCGCTGCGGCACGCCCGTGACGGCACGGGAGATCGCTGCGGATGTCTTTGGCCGGCGGGAGTTCGACACGGCCGTCTCCAAGGACATCTCCAAGTACGTCCTGGCCCTCATCAAGGACCTGACTGCGGCCGGCTTTACGGATGCCGTCATCAAGCAGCACAAGCTCATCCGCATCAACACGACCCGCATCTCCTGCGACCTGTATGAGGCGCTGCACGGCAATCCGGCGGCGCTTGCGGCCTACCATGACGACTACCTGCCCGGCTTTGCCTGGTCACAGCACAGTGAACACATAGAGAAGCTCCGTGTACTGCAGGCGCAGCAGTTTAAGGCGCTGTCATGACCGAAACGTTTTTGGGGAGGAATAGCGGATGAAACGGATCCTGATCCTGGAGGATGATGCCGCACTGCGCAGTGAGCTGTCCGTTCTGCTGCAAAATGCGGGCTATGCGGTGCAGGCCGTCACGGACTACACGGATGCATCGGCACAGCTTTTGGAAGCTTCATGCGACCTGATCCTGCTCGACATCGGACTGCCGGGCGTGAACGGGCAGGCGCTTTTGCAGGCGCTGCGCCGGGAGCGCGACACGCCCGTCATCATGCTCACCAGCCGCTCCGGAGAGCTCGACGAGGTCCTCTCCATGAGCTGCGGGGCGGATGACTATATCACAAAGCCCTACAATCCGACGATCCTGCTGCTGCGCATCTCGGCGGTGCTCAAGCGCAGTGCCAGGAGCACGGCGGCGCAGACCTACCGCGATGCCCTTGTCAGCACGGTCCGCGGGACCCTCACGCGGGGGGACCGGGAGGAGGTCCTGACCAAGAATGAGATGCTCATTTTCCAGCTCCTCCTCGACCGGCAGGGGGAGATCGTGACGCGGGATGCGCTCATGACGGTGCTCTGGGACAACGACGAATTTGTCAACGACAATGCGCTCTCGGTCAACATCAGCCGCCTGCGCGGGAAGCTCTCGGCGCTCGGGCTCCCCGACGCGATCGAAACGCGCAAGAAACAGGGGTATGTACTGCGATGAAGCTAAGTGAATTTTGCAGGGACCGACTTCCGGCCTACGGCATCGGCCTTGCCGCATGGCTCCTCACGCTCATCTTTCTGTATGCCTTCCGTGTCTCCGGAGAGGCGATGGTCATTGTCAGCGTGGTCCTGCTGCTCGGGGCGGTGAGCGCGGAGAGCTGGGCCTTCCTGCGCAAAAAGCAGTATTACGACAAGCTCCTGCACTGCCTGGAGGGGCTTGACCAGAAGTACCTGCTCCCGGAGATCGCGGAGGATCCCGGCTTTCTTGACGGGCATCTGCTCTATGGCGTCCTGCAGGAGACAGAGCGCTCAATGTGTGAGCACATTGCGGGCTACCGGCGGGAGAGCCGGGAATTCCGGGAATTCATCGAGCTGTGGGTACATGAGGTCAAGCTGCCCGTGGCAAGCCTTGCGCTGATGTGCCACAATGACGGGGATGCACGGTATGACGAGCAGCTTAGGCGCATTGACGCCGACATCGAGAAGGTCCTCTACTACGCCCGCAGCGGGGAGGATGCGAGGGACTACCTCTTCCGGAGCGTTTCGCTCAAGAAGGCCCTTGCACAGGTCGCCGTGCAGAACCGTGCGCAGCTGCAGGAGCTGCACATCACCCTGCAAACGCAAGCGCTCGACACCGAGGTCATCACCGACGGCAAATGGCTCGGCTTCATCCTCGGACAGCTCATGGCCAACAGCATGCAGTACGGCGCATCGCAGATCACCGTTACGGCACAGGTCCTGCCCGACCGGACGCTCCTTTCGTTCCGTGACAACGGCATCGGCATTGCCGCAAGTGATCTCCCCTACCTCTTTGAAAAATCCTTCACCGGCCAGAACGGGCGCACCCATGCGCGGTCCACGGGCATGGGACTGTACCTTGTCAAAAAGCTGTGCGACAAGCTCGGACACGGCGTCGCGGTGCAGTCGGTGCAGGGCGCGTTTACGGAGGTCACCCTCACATTCGGCAGGAACGATCTGCACATGGTTACAAAAATGTAATGTTCTGTAAGATTAAAACAGCGACAGATCCTCTGAAAACTGGTATGATGGAGACAGAAAGGAGCTGTGGACATGGAATTACTGAACATACAGCAGATCGAAAAATACTACGGCAGCCGCTCGAGCCTCACGAAGGCGATCGATGACATCTCCTTCACGGTGGAGCGCGGCGAATTTGTGGCCACCATGGGTGCCTCGGGGAGCGGCAAGACGACCCTCCTCAACTGCATCTCCACCATCGACCGCGTGACGTCGGGGCACATTCTCCTCGAGGGTACGGACATCACGGCGCTCAAGGGGCGTGCGCTCGGCCGTTTCAGGCGTGAGAAGCTGGGCTTCATCTTTCAGGACTTCAACCTGCTCGACACCCTCACCGCCTATGAGAACATCGCCCTGGCGCTGTCCATCCAGAAGCGCAGTGCCGGTGCGATCGAGCAGGCGGTCGGGACGGTCGCCCGGCAGCTTGGGATCACCGAGGTCCTCTCCAAGTACCCGTATGAGATGTCCGGCGGGCAGAAGCAGCGTGTGGCGGCTGCACGTGCCATCGTCACGGACCCAAAGCTCGTGCTGGCAGACGAGCCGACCGGTGCGCTCGATTCCAAGGCTGCCCGGCAGCTGCTCGAGCGCCTGCAGTACCTCAACACGGCCCTGGGCGCCACGATCATGATGGTCACGCACGACAGCTTCACGGCAAGCTACGCCGGGCGCGTCATCTTCATCAAGGACGGACGGATCTTCCATGAGCTCAGCCGCGGTGCGGACGGCCGCCGGCAGTTCTTTGACCGGATCATGGAGGTGGTCACACTGCTGGGAGGTGACATGCGTGATGCTCTTTAAGCTCTCGGTGCGCAGCATCCGCAGAAGTCTGCGGGATTATGCGATCTATTTCTTCACGCTCATCATCGGTGTGTCGGTGTTCTATGTGTTCAATGCCGTCAGCGGACAGGTCGCCATGACGGTCCTGGACACCGACAGCCGGGAGATCGCCCGCGTCCTCCGGGCCGGCATCTCCTCCATAAGCGTCTTTGTGGCAGGTGTCCTGGGCTTTCTGATCGTGTACGCGAGCCGTTTCCTGATGAAGCGCAGGAGCCGGGAGTTCGCGCTGTACCTGCTGCTGGGCATGAGCAAGGGCGCGATCTCGGGGCTCCTCCTGCTCGAGACCGTCATGATCGGTCTGGGCTCGCTCGGCGTGGGGCTCCTTGCCGGCATCGGCCTGTCCCAGATCATGAGCGCCCTGGTCGTCTCCCTCTTCGAGGCGGACATGACGCGCTACCGCTTCATGGTCTCGGGGGAGGCCATAGGGACGACCGTGCTGTGCTTTGCAGCAATGTATGGATTCGTGATCCTCTTCCACAGCATCGTCATCAGCCGCTTCAAGCTCATCGACCTGATGCAGCGGGGGAAGAAGTCGGAGCGCATCCGCCTGAAAAATCCGTGGCTCTGCGCCGTCCTGTTCCTGCTGGGGGCTTTGGCGCTGGGCTTTGCGTACTACCGGGTGGGGTGGCACTACAGTGAGATCACCGCCGGGAAAATGACCGTGTACATCGCCGTGGGGGCCGTCTCGACCTTCCTGATCTTCTGGTCCGTGTCGGGCATGCTGCTGCGCGTGATGATGTCCATGAAGGGCCTGTATTACCGGGGACTCAATGCCTTCACCTTCCGGCAGCTCTCGAGCAAGGTGAGCACCATGGTATTCTCCATGACGGTCATCTGCCTGATGCTGTTTGTGACGATCTGCGCACTGTCGGCCTCGTTCTCCATGCGCAACTCCATGAACGCCAATCTGCAGGCGCTGTGCCCTGCGGATTTTGAGCTCTCGGCAAGTCTCAATGAACCTGTGGAGTCGCTTGACATCGTATCGGACTGCAGGGAGGCGGGCTTTGACATCCTGCCGTATGCGGACGACTACATCAGATTTTACACCTACGGGGACGATGCATTTTCGCTGGAGGATTTCTGCGGCGAGGAGACTGCGCGGATCAAGGCGGAGTTCCAGTTTCTGGACTACTACACGAGTGAGCAGCTGGTGGGACTGAGCGATTACAATGCCCTGATGGAGCTCTACGGCAGGCAGACGCTTTCCATGGCGCAGGACGAATACATCCTCCTGTGCGACTTCAAGTCCATGAAGACGATCCGGGACAGTGTGCTGCAAAGCGGCGGGGACATCACGGTGTACGGGAATGTCCTGCATCCGGCCTTCCGCGAGTGCCAGGACGGCTTTATCGACCTGGCCGCCTCGCATATCAACGCCGGGATCTTCGTGGTCCCCGACCGTGTACTTGAGGGGCGGGTGCCAAACGGCGACTATCTCATCGGCAATTACAAGGCCGGCGACAAGGCACAGATGCAGGCGACGGAGCGCCTTGTGCGGCAGCGCTATACGGAGCTGACGGAGGATCTGAGCGGTCTTCCCTTCCTTGCATCGGGCGGCTATTTCGCGCTGGAGACCCGGCTCGACATTCAGAGCGGCGCTGTGGGACTCGGTGCGATCGCGACCTTTATGGGACTGTACATCGGTCTTGTGTTCCTCATTGCCTGCGGTGCCATCCTGGCGCTCAAGGAGCTGTCGGAGAGTGTGGACAGCATCCCCCGGTACGAAATGCTCCGCAAGCTCGGCGCGGAGGAGCACGACCTTTCCCGGTCCCTCCTGTGGCAGACGGGACTCTTCTTCCTGCTCCCCCTCGTGCTTGCCTGTGTGCATGCGGTGTTCGGCATGAAGTACGCCTCGTACTTTCTGGAGATCTTCGGCACCGAAAAGATGATGCAGTCCATCCTGTCCACCTCCGTCATCATCCTGCTGATCTACGGAGGGTATTTCCTCATCACTTACCTGTGCAGCAAGGGGATCCTCCGTGAGAGCCGGTGATGCCCCGCTGCATAATCCGTCTTATACCAATTCTCGTTCAAACGATTGATCACATCAATCGTTTGATAGCTGCCGCAGGCGGCGTCGAGAATGGCATGGGACGGATCTTGTGACGCTTTGCGTCACAAAATAGCGGGCGCGTAAGCGCACGCTTCTGATCAAGCTATTTCAATAG
>JAFTZY010000004.1 GCA_017460955.1 Oscillospiraceae bacterium | reverse complement strand
GGGCGAAGCCCCGAAACGGGGGCGTGGGGGCAAAGCCCCCATAGGGGTCCGGGGCGAAGCCTCGAAACGGGGGCGTGGGGGCGGAGCCCCCACACCTCTAAAGGGCGGGTGGGTGGGCACTTCTCGGTGGGCGGGCTCATATCACAAAGCCGCCGTTGACACCGAGGACCTGACCGGTGATGAAATCCGCATGGCGGCTGCACAGAAAGGATACCGCCTCGGCCACATCCCAGGGGATCCCCAGTCTGCCAAGGGGCGTCTCCTCCGCTAAGCTCGCCAGCGTGTCCGCATCATAGCCGCCCAGCATCGGTGTGTCGATCACACCGGGGGCAATGCAGTTGACCCGGATGCCGCTCGGGCCCACCTCCTGTGCCAATGCCTTCGTAAAGCCGATGAGCGCCGCCTTCGCCGCGGAATAATCCACCTCGCAGGACGCGCCCACCTGCCCCCACATCGAGCTGATGTTCACGATGCTCCCGGACTTGCGGGCGATCATCTGCGGCAAAAGCGCCCTTGTCAGCTCCATCGCCGAGAGAACATTCACCGCAAACAGCCGCTGCCGGGTATCCGTGTCCACATCCGTGAGCAGTCCCGTGACGGAGATCCCGGCATTGTTTACCAGCACATCCACACGGCCGGTGCGCGAGAGCACCGCCTGCGCCAGTGCCGGTGCCGCCGCTATATCCGACAGGTCCGCCTGCACCGTCATCCCGCCGATGCGCCCGGCAAGCGCTGCCGGCTCACGGCTTGCATAATGCAGCACACAGGTGTATCCGTCCTGCGCCAGACGCTCGGCAATGGCACTGCCGATCCCGCCGGAGGCCCCGGTGACAAGTGCCGTTTTCATGCGGCCTCCCCCGCGGACGGTGCATCGGGGGTATCCGTCCCCGCCGGTGCTTTCACGGCGCTGCCGGGAACAAGCAGCAGCAGGGCGATCGAGAGCAGCAGCACGATCGTGCAGGGGAGCCCTGCCTCCAGCCCGAAGCGGCCGCCGTTGATGAGCGCATGGCCGTCATTCAGGGAGCAGGAAAAGACCGTGCCGCCGGCATCGATGCCGCTGACCGGAAGTCCGTAGAAATTGCCCTGCACGGCATTCCAGATGCTGTGGAGCGCACAGGCCCCCCACAGGGAATTCGTGCGCAGAACGTACAGGGAGATCATCACCGCATACAGCGTCAGATTCACCATCGCCGGGACGGAAAAGCCGTTGTTGAAGGCGTGGAGCAGTCCGAAAAAGACGGAATTGAGCGCCACGGCCCATACGACATTCTTATGCCGGAGCACGTCAGTCATAAAATACCCGCGGCACAGCACCTCCTCGCTCATGCCCTGCAAAAGCCAGCCGCCGCACATCGGCAGGAGCACCCCGGCGGATACCCCCACATAGCCGTTCCATGTCACGCCGCCAAACAGCACGGAGAGCAGGACGATGAGGGAGAACATCGCAAAGCCCGCCAGGAGCCCTGCCAGGTACTGGAGGAGTGCATGCTTTTTGAAAAAGCCCATGGTCGAGAGCTTCCGGCGCTGGATGACCCTGCAATAGAACAGCACTGCCAGCGTACACAGCGCGGTCGAATAGAGCATCACGAGCGTCAGGGACGGGTCCGCGAGGAGCACATTGATCTGCTGCATCATCTCCTCACTCGAGACCTCGCCGTTTGTCTCCATCATCACCTGCGCCTTCGATAAAAGGGCGGGCATGGCGGCAGCGACGAGCGGGATGCCCTCGAGCGTCTGTGTCACAAGGAATATGATCGCGAAGATCAGGCATTTGAGGATCACGCTGTCGGGCGTGGCAAAGTGCTTGGCAGAGCGGACATGGCCGATGAGCGGATAATTGGTTT
Organism: Oscillospiraceae bacterium; assembly: GCA_017460955.1. Lineage (GTDB taxonomy): Bacteria > Bacillota > Clostridia > Oscillospirales > Ruminococcaceae > UBA3855. Next base: position 52,930 of record JAFTZY010000004.1, on the reverse strand, counting down.
GCAGCTTCATTTGAAGATCAGATCCTTTCCATAAATCAGACAGAGCGCAGCCAGATGCAGCACCAGCGCTGCAATGTTCACACCCCAGAAATACCAGTGCTTCGTCTTGTGCCGGAACACCTCCATGCCAAGGATCGCCCCGGCAGCCCCGCCGCATACGCCGCACAAAAGCAGGACCCGCTCCGGGATGCGCCATTTATGACGCTTTGCACGCTCCTTGTCCTCTCCGTAGAGCGCAAAGGCGGAGACATTCATAAAGACGATGTACACAAGCAGGGCGCCCGTGAAAAACTGCATCACAATCCCCTCGCTTTCAGGTCCTCGGCAATGCGGACATAAAATGCTGCCATATCCCCGATGCGGTGGTCACCGTCATGCCGGGCAAAGGGCAGCAGCAGATAATTGCTCACATCCGGATGGGAGATGCCCCGCAGGCGGCCTGCACTGCGGTAGGTGCCGCGGAAATTGACCCAGGCGGCATTGCGCGGCGTGAGCAGGCCGTCATTGTCCCCCTCAAAGGCACGCACAACGGTGTAGGGGAAGGCCATGAACAGGTCCCGGTACCAGTGCTCCATCACAAAGGCGAAGCTCTGGCAGAACACGCCCTCCGGTACGGGGTGCGCGGCATTGAAGCGCTGCATATAGTCCGTGGTGAACTGCGTGACGGCGCGGTAGGTGGCAGGGTGCCGGTCGCCAAGGATCCGGCGGTTCAGATCCGCGAACACGCACCCGAACCGGATCAGCGATGCGAAATGCCGCAGCAGCACATCCACCGTCACCGAGCCGTTGTGGGGCGTCGAGAGGGTGGTGAGGGAGGCAATGCGCGGGGCCATCCCGAGCGTTCCGGCAAGATACCGCGCCTCGAGTCCGCCCTTGGAGTGGGCGATGATGTTGAGCTTTTCCGCGCCCGTCTCCTGCAAAATGCGCTCGATGACGGGCACAAGGTCCCTTGCATTCTCCTCAATGGCAGCATTGCCGTCCTGGTCCCCGAAATACACCCTTGCCCCGCCCTTACGCAGGCAGCGGGGGATGCGTCCCCAGTAGTAGTGGATGGGCAGCCGGTCATGGAAGCCCATCCCATGCAGCAGCAGGATCGGATAGCGCGTGGCGCAGCGGTCACTCGCTGTCATCACGGTCCTCATCCTGCTCACTTTGCTCGATGGCATCGAGGATCTTCGTATATTTCGCATCCTCCTCGGACAGCTCCCGGTCCCTGGCCGCTTCATCGGAGCGGCGCAGCGCCTCGGATTCCTCCGGCGTGAGCTGGTTTTTGCGGATCGTGCGGACAAGCAGGACCACAATGACCAGGATCACGATGCCCCCGGCAATGCCCCAGACGATCTTCCCGGCGGATACCCCGCCCTTTAAGGAAAACCCTTCGATCTTCACGGGCACGGGGATGCCGTCCTCATCCGTCTCCTCGCCGTCCCGATAGCCGAAGGCGTACTCGCCCACGTCGTCAAGGCCGCGGGGCAGCTCAGCCGTTTTCAGGGACGTGCAGCCGTAGAAGGCATACGCCCCGATGTGCGTCAGGGTCGAGGGCAGCACGAGCGCCCCCAGGGAGGTGCAGTCGGCAAAGCCGTGGTCGTTAACAGTCGTCAGGCCCTCGGGAAGGGCAAGCGTGCGCAGGCCTGTGCAGTACTCAAAGGCACCGGCGCCGACCGTGCGCAGGGAGCCCGGAAATTCGAGCTGCCGGAGATTGACCGCCGAGAAGAAGGCGCCGTCATAGATCGTCTCCACGCCCTCGGGGATGGAAAACTGCTCGGCCTCGCTCCCGGCAGGATAGGCATAGAGCGTGGCGCCCCCGTCGGTGTAGAGCACGCCGTCCTGCTCGGTATAGGTCGTATTGGCCGGGTCCACTGAAAAGGCCGACAGGCTCTGGCAGCCCATGAAGGTGAGCGTTCCCAGGTCCGTCATGCCCGCGGGCACGGTAAAGCCCGTGAGGTTGCCGCAGCCGTAGAAGGTGGCCGTTCCGAGTGATTCCACGGAATCGGGAATGGTCACGGTGTCCAGGCTCTGGCAGAAGCCGAAGGCATAGTCCCCGATGTGGCGCAGGGTGTCGGGGAACTGCGGATCGTGCAGGCTCGAGCAGGTGTAGAAGGCGGAGGTGCCGATGGTCTCGAGGGACGCCGGAAGCGTGAGCTCCTCAAGCTCCATGCACCCGGCGCACATGTTGTCGGGGATCTCTGTAAGCCCCTTCGGCAGCACCAGCTTTGTCAGGCCCGTGCAGCTGTTGAAGGCGCCCTGCCCGACGCTTTTCACGCTGTCGGGGAGCGTGATGCTGTGCAGGCTCTCACAGCCCATGAAGGCCCCGTCCCCGATGTAGGTCACCGAATCCGGGAGCTTGACGCCCTGGAGCTTCGTACAGCCGTAGAAGGCCCCGGCGGAGATGCCCACGATCCTGCGCCCGTCGGTCTCCTCGGGGAGGTCCACGGCAAGTGCGGAGGTATCGCAGCTGTTCAGTGCCACGCCCCCGTCCACATATTCAAAGACGAACATGCCGTCCGTATAGGTATTCGCTGCTGCCGCATCCTCCTCGGCAAATGCCGGCAGCACGCACATGCCGCACAGCAAGGCCGCCGTGACGGCGCTCAGAAGTCCTGCTTTCCGATGCATGGGATCTCCTCCTTATAGTTCATAACGCTTGGCGACCCGACGTCTGACAATGATGATGACGATCGTGGCAATGACCACGAAGGCCACCACGCCCAGGACGATGTACACAAAGACGATGCCCTGTGTGATGCCGCCCGTGCAGGCGATGCTGTTTTCGGCACAGTAGTCGAATGCCGCCGTGCCCTGCCTGGCATCGATCTCAAAGCCGGGCAGACGCTCGTTGTTCTCGCCGTCCCCATAGAAGCCGAAGGCCATTTTTCCGATACTGGTCACCTGCGGACCGATCGCCACACGCGACAGGTGGGGGCAGTTGTAGAAGGCAGCGTCCCCGATCGTCGTCACGCTCTCGGGCAGCTCAATGGATTCGAGCGCGTAGCACCCGTAGAATGCCCCGAAGCCGATCGAGGTCAGGTCCGCCGGCAGACGCACCGTGCGCAGTGCCTCGCACGTCCCGAAGGTCGAGCGCGTCAGCTCCGTGATGCCGTCGGGCAGCTCGATGGTCGTCAGGGCCGTGCAGCCGTAGAAGGCATCCTCGCCAAGCTCTTTGATCTGCATCATGCCCTCGATCTGCTGCATGTGGGTGTTCCCGATGAACGCAAAATCCTCGATGCGCACGCACCCCGCCGGGAGCGTGTACACCGCATCCTCCTTCGCGCTCGGATAACGGATGAGCGTGGTGCCCTCGATGTTGAACAGCACGCCGTCCAGATCCTTGTAATGCTGATTTTTCCCGTCCACATGGATGGCCTCGAGCGAGGCGCACCCTTCAAAGACAAATTCCTCGATCTCCTCCACGGCCGCCGGGATCGTCACCTCCCGCAGGGAGGCGCAGTTGCAGAAGCTCTCCCAGCCAAGGTTCGTCACGGTCTCCGGGAGGACGATCTCCTCAAGGGACGTGCAGTTCATGAAGGCGTAGTCGTCGATCATGGTGAGCGTCGGGGGCAGCGTCACACGGCGCAGATGTTCCGCGTCCTTGAAGCCGTCCACCTCGATGCTCGTGATCCGGTGACCGCCGATCTCCTCGGGGATCTCGGCCTCCTCGACCGTCTTGTCCTCGAGCATGACCGAAACATTGCCGTCCCCGTAATCAATGGCACGGTACAGCCCGTCCTCGCTCACAAGCGCCCCGTCATCGGCATGCGCCGGGAGCACGGACAGCATCCCCGCCAGCACGGCCCCCGCCAGAAGGCACACAGTCAGGCGCTTCATTCGGCATCCTCCTCCGGCTTGTCCTCGGGCTTGTCCTCAGCGGGCTTTTTGCGGTGCAGTACATAGAAAACCGCCAGCACGGCTGCAAGGAGCGCCGCGCCGATGCCGGCAACGGTCAGGCCCGTCCTGGCATTGGGCACGCTCTTGAGCGCAGCGCCCACCTCCCCCGTGGGATCGGCCGCTGCCGTCTCCGGTGCTTCCGCATCGGCATCGGCTTCCGTCGCCGCATCTGCATCCGCGTCCACATCGGCATCCGCATCAGGAGCAGCATCGGCGTCCTCCGGGATCCCTGCCTCGTATTCCTCGAGGGAAACGGGGGTATCGGTATTGTCCACTGCCACGAAGGTGAAGTTGTTCTGGTAGTCGTTGTCCTCGTCCGTGTCGGTGCAGTACTGCTGCGCGAGGGTCCCCTCGATGCCAAAGACCACGAAATCACTCATGGGCGCAAGGTCAATGTCATAGCCGAACGCGCCGTAGAGGATCTCCTGCACGCCCGGGGGGATGGTCACGGATCGCATCCCGGTGCCGGCGAAGGCATACTGCCCGACCGTCTGGAGCGTGGAGGGCAGTGCGACCTCGTTCAGGGCCTTGCAGCCGGCAAAGGCTGCGCCCGTGATGGTGGTCAGGCCCTCGTTGAGGGTGATGTCCGTCAGGTGCTCGCTGTAGGCAAAGCAGTAGTCGTCGAGCTGGACGGTGCCGCTGCCGAGGGTGACGCTTGCAAGATCGGTATACGCACAGGCCCATGCATCGATATAGGCCACGCTGTCCGGGAAGGACAGCTCCCGGAGGACGCTAAAGCCAAAGGCACCCGGCGCGATCTCATCCACGCCGTCGGGGACGGTGTAGGACTCCGCCTTGCGTCCGGCGGGATAGGCCACGAAGTAGCGCCCCCCGTCGCCGAGGAGCACGCCGTCCTCATCGGCGGCAAGGTAGGTGTTCGCGGGATCCACGGTAAAGCGCTCGAGCGCGAGGCACCCGAAGAACACGCTCGAGCCCGTGTCGGTCACGCCCGCCGGGATCGAGATCTCCGTGACCTTGGCCGCGCCCTGGAAGAGCGCGTTGCCAAGATATGTCACCGGCACGCCCGCGATCTCGGACGGGATCTCGACCGCCCCCTCATAGGTATCCGACGGCAGGAAATCATACAGCGCCATACCGCCGTTCTCATAGGCATAGGTGAACAGGCCGTCCTCGGTGGTATGCACCTCCCCGTCGGTCGGGTCCCCCGCCTGGACGGCGGTCTCCGCTGCCGTTTCCTCCTCGGCATATGCCGCCATGGGGCACGCTGCCGTCAGGAGCAGCGCGGCAGCCAGCACAGAATATCGCAGTTTCATCATGATCTTCCTCTTTACTTCTCCGCCCCGCCCGGGGCAGGAATGGTTTCCAAAAACGGGCGCAGACCCTCCGCCACCGGCACAGGGTCTGCTGCGGTTTTATTCGACAGTTACAGATTTTGCCAGATTTCTCGGCTTATCCACATCCGTGCCCTTGAGCACGGCAGTGTAGTAGGCAATGAGCTGGAGCGGCACGACTGCCGGCATGGGGCTGAGCAGATCGTCAAATTCCGGCAGACCGAACTTGAGATCCGCCACGTCCTTCTCCGGCACATACGCCTCATCGCATACCAGCACGACCTTGGCACCCCTTGCCTTGACCTCCTTGATGTTGGAGACGGTCTTGTCAAACAGGCGCTTCTGGGTCGCTACGGCAATGACGGGCATGTTCTCGGTGATAAGGGAGATGGTCCCGTGCTTGAGCTCGCCGGCGGCATAGGATTCGGAGTGGATGTACGAGATCTCCTTGAGCTTGAGCGAGCCCTCCATGCTCAGTGCATAGTCCAGGCCTCTGCCGATGTACAGCAGGCTGTCGGCTGTGATAAGCTCATTGGCGATCTGCTGCGCACGGTCCTTGTGCGCAAGGATTGACTCAATGAGCGCGGGCGTTTCCTGCAAAAGCCCCGTCAGGCGGCGGCATTCGGCCTCGTCAACGGAGCCGTTGGCAAGGGCCAGCTCAAAGGCAAACAGATACATCACCGCGATCTGGACCATGTATGCCTTGGTCGATGCCACGGCGATCTCGGGACCTGCGTGGGTGTAGATGAGCATATCGGCCTCACGGGCGATGGAGCTGCCCTTGGCATTGACAATGGCAAGGGTCTCGGCGCCCAGGGACTTGGCAAGGCGCATGGCGGCCAGGGAATCGGCCGTCTCGCCGGACTGGGAGATGACAATGACCAGATCCCCCTTCCCTACGAGGGGATCACGGTAGCGGAATTCGGACGCGATATCGACATTCACCGGCACCTTGGCAAGGCGCTCGATGACGTACTTGCCGACCATGCCCGCATGCATGGCAGTTCCGCAGGCGACCACATGGATACGGCGGAAGCCCGTCAGGCGCTCCGGGGTGATGCCGCACTCGCTCAGATCCGGCAGACCGTCGGTGATGCGCGGGGCAATGGTGGTCTTGATGGCGGTGGGCTGCTCGAAGATCTCCTTGAGCATGAAGTGCTCATAGCCGCCCTTTTCGGCCGCACTGACATCCCAGTCCGCGGTCTTGAGCTCCTTCTCGATCTTCTGGTAGTGCTGGTCGTAGATCTTGGTCTCGCGGTGGCTGAGCACGGCGATCTCACCGGGCTCGAGGAGGTAGTACTGCTTGGTGTACTTCAGAATGGCCGTGACATCGGATGCGATAAAGCTCTCGCCCTCGCCGATGCCGACGATGAGCGGGCTCTCCTTGCGCAGGGCAAAGACCATATCCGGGAAGTCCGCAAACACCACACCGAGCGCATAGCTGCCCTCGAGCTCGCGGCTGGTCTTGATAATGGCGTCGATGGGGTTGCCGTTGTTGGCCTCGTAGTAATAATCAAGGAGCTGGGCAACGACCTCGGTGTCGGTGTCACTCTCGAAGACACGCCCCTGCGAGAGCAGGAACTCCTTGAGACGCTTGTAGTTTTCGATGATGCCGTTGTGGACGAGCGTCACGCTCCCGCCGCCGTGGGGGTGGGAGTTGCGGTCGGAGGGCTCCCCGTGGGTGGCCCAGCGGGTGTGGCCGATGCCGGCATGACCGGCGGGCTTGCCCTCCTCCTCCATCTTCTTTTGCAGATCGAGCAGGCGTCCCTTGGACTTGGCAACACGGATCTGCTGGTCCTCAAATACGGCGATGCCCGCCGAATCATAGCCTCTGTACTCGAGCTTGGACAGTCCGTCGAGCAGCACATCCGCTGCATCCCGGCGTCCGACATATCCTACGATTCCACACATAGTATTCGTTCTCCTCTCCTGTCCTGTACCGTGTCCCGGCACATAATCAGCTATATTATAGCATAAACCGCAGACGATTGCAACAGTTTTCACGCAACTTTTACCTTCCCGGAGGGGTCCGTAACAAAATTTTTCCCCAGGATTTGTGCATATCTTACAAATTTTGCAAAAGCCGTGGAAAACGCTTGATTCTGTGGGCCGTCTGCTGTATAATATAAATGACTGTAAATTCGGGGCAAATCAGAGAGAGGACTGAGATTTTTGAAGGTATGAAACGTGCCTTATGATACGGGAGGAAAGGGATATGAAGAAGAAGATCGCCGTTGTTGTCTCGGGCGTGGATGAGGAATACCAGAGTACGGTGCTGCGCGGTATTCAGGACTGCGCACGGGAGCACGGGACGGATGTGCTGCATTTTGTGACATTCGGCGGCCTGATGAACAATGTCGGGCACGACACGGGCGAGAACAACATCTACGAGCTGTGCCATTTCGAGGAATTTGACGGCGTGGTGCTCCTGACGAACACCATCCCGGACAGCACCGTGACCAGCGAGATCGTCAAGCGCCTGCAGGCCTGCGGCGTTCCGGTGTCGAGCGTGGACTGCGACCTGGGGACGAAGTTCTCCCATGTGGGCATCGACAATACCCGTGCCATGAAGGAGGTCGTGCGTCATATCGTCTTTGACCACGGCATCCGGGACATCGGCTATATTTCCGGTCCGCCGACCAATCCGGAGAGCGTGATGCGCTACAACGCCTTCGAGTCCGTGATGCGTGAGGCCGGGATCCCGGTGACGGACGACATGATCTTCTACGGCGGCTTCCGCAGCTGTGACGGTGCGGACGGTGCGGTCTATTTCTGCAGCCGCCCCGCCGGCGTGCCGCGTGCGATCATCAGTGCAAACGACGCCATGGCCATGGCAACGGTCCTGGAGCTCGAGGCACACGGTCTGCGCGTGCCGGAGGATGTCATGGTCACGGGCTTTGACGATACCTATGCCGCCCGCACCTTTGAGCCGGCGATTTCCTCCGTGCGCCGTCCGCTGTACGATTCGGGACGCATTGCCGTGGAAAAGATCCTGGGACTGCGTCCGGCCGAGCCGCGCAGCATCATTCTGGACACGGAATTTGTCAAGCGAAAGAGCTGCGGCTGCAATGAATTCATCTCCCAGGAGGCCTTCCTGGAGGATTCCCGGAACATCCGCAAATCGAGCTACAAGGTGCTCGATTACTACCAGGTCAACATCCCGCTGGTCAACCGGATGTCCTGCGCACTGGCCGAGTGCGAGGATCTGCAGGAGGTGCTGCGCACACTGCAGGACTATGTCGAGCGCATGGACTGCACGCGCTTTTACATGTGTCTGAACACGAACTGGAACGAGGTCATCCGCGAGGCGGACCAGAGCGGGCAGAAGATCAACCTGATCGACACGCGTGTGACCCACGGCTTCACCGAGCAGATGTCGGTGCCGCTGGCGTATGTGGACGGCAGGTTCACGTCGCTGCCGGATTTCCCGGCAGAACAGATGATGCCCGCGTGTGAAAACGAATATGACATACCGCTTCTGTACTTCCTGCTGCCGCTGCATTTCCGTGACAGGGGCTTCGGGTATGTGATCTTTGTCAACGAGCAGCCGAGGATCGAGAACCCCCTGCTGCACTCGTGGGTGATGAACATCGGCAACTGCCTGGAGAGCCTGCGCAAGAAGGAATATCTGGGCAAGGCCATGGCGGAGCTCGACCAGCTGTATGTGATGGATCCGCTGTGCCGCATCAACAACCGCAACGGCTTCAACAAGTACTCCGCGGAGATCTTCGAGGAGAGCTGCCGTGCGCACAAGCGCGTGATGATGATGTTCATCGACATGGACGGCCTGAAGATGATCAACGACACCTACAGCCACAAGGAGGGCGACAGCGCCCTGCGTCAGCTTGCCAAGTGCATCCGGATGAGCTGCAAAAACGGCGAGGTCTATGCACGCTTCGGCGGTGATGAGTTCATCGTCTTTGCCGGCGAGGGCTCCGAGGAGCAGGCCAAGGCGCTCTCCGGTGCCATCCAGGAGCGCATCGACGAGTACAACCAGATCTCCGGGAAGCCCTACCCGCTCATGGCGAGCATCGGCTGGCACATTGCCGAGGTGGATGAGGAATCCCAGCTCTATCCGCTCATTACCGCGGCGGATATGAAGATGTATGAGGAAAAGAAGCGCAAGAAGGTCTCCCGCTATCTGCGGCATTCCTGAACATGAAAAGCCCCCGCAAGGGGGCTTTCGGCATATCCCAAAATTTTTCCTCTCCGTCTTTACAAATTCCGTGGGATGTGCTATAATAAGAGTATCTGCGGCAGAGGAGGTGCGGTATAATGGATGAAAGTATGAGCGTCGGGATGATCGTACAGGCCGGACTGACACTGGTCGGTCTGTTCCTTGCCATCTATTTCTTGGCAGTGCTCACGCCCCGGCTTGCCCGGCGGGTCGATGCCTGGATCGCCGATTACCGCAAAAAGCACGCCCCCGGCAAGGATCCCTCCTACGGGGTGCGCTCCATCTATGAGCTGCCGCCCGCACCGCAGGACGATACGTCCGGCGACGAAAACCGGGAAGCTCCCGAAGGAAAGGATCAGAACTGATATGGCTAAGAATGATAAGAAAATGGTCGGTGCCATCACCTCCATGGAGGAGGACTTCGCCCAGTGGTACACCGACATCGTCAAGAAGGCGGAGCTCGTGGCCTACACCTCCGTCAAGGGCTGCATGGTCATCCGTCCCTACGGCTATGCCATCTGGGAAAACATCCAGCACATCCTGGATACCATGTTCAAGGAGACCGGACATGAGAACGTGAACATGCCCATGTTCATCCCCGAATCCCTCCTCCAGAAGGAGAAGGACCATGTCGAGGGCTTTGCACCCGAGGTGGCCTGGGTCACCATGGGCGGTGCCGCCAAGCTCGAGGAGCGTCTGTGCGTGCGCCCCACCTCCGAGACCCTCTTCTGTGACCACTACAAGGACATCGTGCATTCCTACCGCGATCTGCCCAAGCTCTACAACCAGTGGGTGAGCGTCGTGCGCTGGGAAAAGACCACAAGACCCTTCCTGCGCTCGCGTGAATTCCTCTGGCAGGAGGGCCATACCATCCATGCCACCGCCGAGGAGGCCATCGAGGAGACTGAGCGCATGCTCGACGTATACACGCGCTTTTGCGAGGAGTCCCTGGCCATGCCCGTTGTGAAGGGCAAAAAGACCGAGAGTGACAAGTTCGCCGGTGCGGTATCCACCTATGCCATCGAAGCACTCATGCATGACGGCAAGGCGCTGCAGGCCGGCACCTCCCACTATTTCGGCGACGGCTTTGCCAAGGCCTTCGACATCCAGTATGCCGACAAGGACAACACTCTCAAATACCCCCACCAGACAAGCTGGGGCGTGACCACGCGCCTCATCGGTGCGATCATCATGACCCACGGCGACGACAGCGGTCTGGTGCTCCCGCCGGCCGTGGCCCCCATCCAGGTGGTCATCGTTCCGGCTGCGATGCACAAGGAGGGCGTGCTCGACAAGGCACGTGAGCTCTATGCGCAGCTGAAGGCTGCCGGCATCCGTGTCAAGCTCGATGATACCGAGAATTCCCCGGGCTGGAAGTTTGCCGAGTACGAGATGCGCGGTGTGCCGGTGCGCGTGGAGATCGGCCCGCGGGACATTGCCGCCGGTCAGTGCATGATCGCACTGCGCACGGGCGGTGAAAAGACTGCCGTGCCGCTCGAAAGCCTTGTGCAGACCGTGCAGGACAAGCTGCGTGAGGTACATGATGTGATGTACCAAAGAGCCCTCGAGAACAGAGAGAAGCGCACCTATCCGTGTACGACGACCGAGGAGATCACACAGGTCCTCGAGGAGCGGGGCGACGGCTTTATCGAGGCCATGTGGTGCGGTGACGAGGCCTGCGAGGATGCGGTCAAGGAACGGACCGGCGTCGGCTCGAGATGCATCCCGCTTGCGCAGAAGCAGCTGTCCGACAAGTGCGTCTGCTGCGGAAAGCCTGCCCGGTGCATGGTGCTCTGGGGCAAGGCCTATTAAGCGCGATGAAGCGGCATCAGGCCTGTGTGCTGCTGGCAGGGCTCCTGCTCCTGACCGCTTGCGGCAGCGGCAACCATCATGAACAGATCGTCATACCGGATGTTCCGGCCGAGGAGCAGCCCACGCAGCCCGACCCTGCAGGGGACTATGAGCGCACGGATCCCGTGAGCCGGCATATGATCCAGATGAGCATCCGGGAGAAGCTCTGCCAGATGTTCATCATCACTCCGGAGGCCCTCACGGGCGTGGGCCAGGTCGTGGCGGCCGGGGAAAAGACCCAGGCGGCCTACCAGATCGTTCCCGTGGGGGGACTGATCTACTTTTCCCAGAATTTAGAGGACCGTGACCAGACCGTGGGGATGCTCACGGATATGATGACGATCTCCCAGGACTATAACGGCGTAGGTGTGTTCCTGGCCGTTGATGAGGAGGGCGGCAGGGTGGCCCGCTGTGCGGATTCGCTCGGCACAGCCAAGCTCTCGCCCATGGCGGATTACGGTGCCCGTAACGACCGGGAGGAGGCCGTGACCGTCGGCCGGACGCTCGGCACGGATCTGCGTGCGCTGGGCTTCAATGTGGATTTCGCACCGGTCGCGGATGTATACATCGATCCGGGCAATGAATTGCAGGACCGCATTTTCAGCTCCGATCCGCAGGTCGTGGCCAACATGGTCTCCGGCGTGGTCGAGGGCCTGCAGGCAACGGGAACGGTAGCCACGCTCAAGCATTTCCCGGGCCTTGGCGCAGAAAACGGCAATGCGCATGATGACGAGCGCATTGTCATCGACCGCACGCTCGACGATTTGCGGGGGACGGAATTCATCCCCTTCCAGGCCGGCATTGACGCGGGTGCGGACATGGTGATGGTGAGCCATCAGGTGGTCACCGGCGTGGGGGACGAGCGCCCGGCATGCCTGTCCGGGACGGTCTGCACGACGCTCCTGCGGGAGGAGCTGGGCTTTGACGGGATCATCGTGACGGATGCCATGAATATGAATGCGGTCTCCGCCTCCTACACCTCGTCCGAGGCTGCCGTTGCGGCCGTGGAGGCGGGCGTGGACATCATCCTGATGCCGGATAATTTCGGTGAGGCGCTGCTCGGCCTGGAAAACGCCGTGCGCGACGGCGACATCTCCGAGGACCGCATCAACGAGAGCGTCCGGAGGATCCTTGAACAGAAGCAGGAGATGGGGCTGCTCCAGTAACAGTGCTCTGCCGGGACGCGGTCCCGGCTGGGAGTGTGGGGGCGAAGCCCCCGCATCATTAAGCCCCCTCCCTTTAGGGAGGGGGTTGGGGGAGGGTGCCCCTAAGGAGGCTTACACATGGACCGTTTTTCTCAGCAGATCGCATTTTTACTCGAGCTTGACAAGCTCAAGAACATCTACCGGCAGACGCTCGTCCTGCATGAGGACCGTGCGGAGAACGATGCCGAGCACAGCTACCATCTGGCCATGATGGCATGCATCTTAGCCGAGCATGCAAAGGAACCGGTGGATGTGCTGCACACCATGAAGATGGTGCTCATCCACGATGTCGTGGAGATCGATGCGGGGGATACCTACTGCTACGATGCCAAGGGCTATGAGGACAAGGCCGAGCGAGAGCAGCGGGCCGCCGACCGGCTCTTCTCCCTCCTCCCGGAGGACCAGTGCCGGGAATACCGCGCACTCTGGGAGGAATTCGAGGCCGCCAATACGGCGGAGGCACGCTTTGCCAATGCGCTCGACCGCATCCAGCCGATGCTCCTGAATTTCAAAAAGGGCGGGATCTCGTGGATCCGCCACGGCATCCGTGCGCAGCAGGTCATTGACCGCAACTGCCCCGTGACAGCCGCCGGCAGTGACCGCATCGGACAGCTTGCACAGGAGATCATCGAGGAAGCGCGTGCAGCCGGCATGCTGCTGGAGTAAGGAAACTACAGAAAGAAGGCTATTTATGAAACCCATATTACCCGGAATGTCCGCCACGGCGCACAGGACCGTTGCGGCCGAACACCTTGCCGATGCCGTGGGCAGCGGCTCCCTGCCGGTACTGGCCACGCCCGTGATGGCAGCCCTGATGGAGGAGGCGGCCTGCCGCGTCCTCGCCCCCTTCCTGGAGGACGGGGAGACAACGGTCGGCACCTCGCTGCACATCGAGCACACGGCGGCGACCGCCCCCGGCATGACCGTCATCGCCGAGGCACAGCTCCTTGAAGTGAACGGCCGGGAGATCACCCTGCGCGTCACAGCGCGTGACGAGGCAGGTCCCATCGGTGAGGGCACCCACAAGCGCTTTGTGGTCCTCTCGGAGCGCTTTGTGCAGAAGGCGCAGGAGCGCGGCGGCCATGTCTGAAATGCCGCTCGAGATCGAGCGAAAGTACCTCATCCGGCGGCCCGATCCGGCATTTCTGGCTGATCTTCCGGACTGCCGTGTTTCCCGCATCGTACAGACCTACCTCCTCCCGGAGGGGGACGGCTTCGGGCGGCGCGTGCGCCAGCGCTCCGTGGACGGCGGCGCGTGGGAATACACCTACACCCGCAAAAAGCGCCTGGGTGCCGGGACGCACATTGAGCTCGAGGACGTGATCCCCCTGGAGACGTATGCCGCACTGCTCGAGGAGGCGGACCCGGAGATGCACCCGATCGAGAAATACCGCTGCTGCATCCCCCATGCAGGGTTCCTCCTCGAGCTGGACGTGTATGCCTTTGACAGTGCGCAGGCCACACTCGAGATCGAGCTGCCCTCCATCGACACGCCCGTGACGCTCCCCGACTGGGTCGAGGTCATCGCAGATGTGACGGAACGCCGGGGCTTTAGCAATTTCGCCCTGGCCAAAACGCTTCGGTTCCCCAAAGTGTGACAAAAAGCTCCCCCATCCATGATAGGATGGGGGAGCCTTTGGTTTTCGTGCAGGATCGGCACCCGGCAGTCCTACCGGGGCTCACAGATCAGCTTGATGGCGGTTCTGTCCTCGCCGTCGATCTGGATGCTCGTAAATGCCGGGATACAGATCAGGTCGATCCCGATCGGTGCCAGATAGCCTCTTGCCACGGCCACGGATTTGATCGCCTGGTTGGCTGCTCCTGCACCCACTGCCTGGATCTCCACGGTCTTGTTTTCACGGATCACACCTGCGATCGCGCCTGCGACGGAATTGGGTGTACTGCGGGATGAAACTTTCAGGATCTCCATAAGAACCTCCTTCACTGGGACGTATTGTGGATCGCTTCAAGGTACATAAAAAGTACATTAAGGTATACAGAACTGTTTATATCATATTATACACCAAATCCACAGAAAATGCAAGTGGATTTTTTAATTTTTGTAAGTTATCGCTCAATCACACTGCGAATGGAGGAACATTTCCCGCTCTTTTGATCAAATTCCACAAGGGTCCCGCACAAATAACAGTCCCCCCTTGCCTCCGTAAACCGCACGGGCGTATGCAGGCGCATCCGGTCGGTAGCGATGCCGATGTCCACGCCGAGCACGGACTGCTCCACACCCGTCATCCCGGCATCGGTCTGGTAGCCGGTGCCGCCGGGCAGGATGCAGGCATCCGCCGTGGGGACATGGGTATGCGTCCCGACCACCGCCGTGACACGGGAATCCAGATAGAAGCCCATCGCCCGCTTCTCCGAGGTCGCCTCGGCATGGAAATCCACGAAAATATTGGGCGTATCGAGCGTACCGAGCACCGCATCGATCACCGTGAAGGGATTGTCGAGCGCCTCCATGTACAAAACGCCCATGAGGTTCACGACGGCCACCGTACACGCGCCCAGATCGAGCACGCACACGCCCCGTCCGGGGCATGCATCCGAATAATTGGCCGGGCGGATCACGCAGTCGCGCTCAAAGACCGCAAGGTCCGTGCGGCGCTGGAAGGCGTGATTGCCCGTGGTGATGCAGTCGGCACCGGCTGCAAAGAGCATGTCCGCGGAATAGGCCGTGATGCCGTTGCCGTTGGCGGAGTTCTCGCCGTTCACAACAGTGAGGTCCGCTCCGAGTGACCTGCGCAGGCCGGGCAGACGTTTTTGCAGGAAGGTGCAGCCGGCCTCGCCGACCACGTCCCCGATGAAGAGTAGTTTCATGTGTTCCTCCGAAAATCCCCCGGAGCGGACACTCCGGGGGAATCTTGCCAATACCGATCAGATCTGTACCGAATAGTTCGGTGCTTCCTTGGTGATATAGATGTCGTGCGGGTGGCTCTCCTTGAGGCCTGCGCCGGTGATGCGCACGAACTGTGCCTTCTCCCAGAGCTCCGGGATGGTCTTGCAGCCGCAGTAGCCCATGCCGGCACGGATGCCGCCGATGAGCTGGAAGATGGTGTCGGCAACGGCACCCTTGTAGGGAACCCTGCCCTCCACGCCCTCGGGAACGAGCTTCTTGGCGCCCTCCTGGAAGTAGCGGTCGGTCGAGCCGTTGGCCATGGCGCCCAGACTGCCCATACCTCTGTACACCTTGAACTGTCTGCCCTGGTAGATCTCCGTCTCACCCGGTGCCTCCTCGCAGCCGGCAAGCAGGGAGCCGAGCATCACGACATCCGCACCGGCAGCCAGTGCCTTGACGATGTCGCCGGAATACTTGATACCGCCGTCGGCAATGACGGGGATGTTGTACTTCTTGGCCACACTTGCCACATCAAACACGGCCGTGATCTGCGGCACGCCGATACCGGCAACGACTCTGGTCGTACAGATGGAGCCGGGGCCGATGCCGACCTTCAGGCAGTCGGCGCCTGCCTGGATGAGCTCCTCGGCAGCCTCGGCGGTGGCGATATTGCCGGCGATGACGGGGGTATCCGGGAACTGCGCCTTGAGCGTCCTGAGGGCATTGATGATATTGGCGGAATGGCCGTGCGCGGAGTCGAGCACGAGCACATCGACCTGTGCCTCGATGAGGGCAGCGGCACGCTCGAGCATATTGGCGGTCATACCGATGCCGGCGCCGCACAGGAGACGGCCCCTGGAATCACGGGCGGAATTAGGGAACTTGACGGACTTCTCGATGTCCTTGATGGTGATGAGGCCCTTGAGGTAGCCGCCCTCGTCCACGAGCGGGAGCTTCTCGATCTTGTGCTTGCTCAGGATCTTCTGGGCTTCCTTCAGGGTGGTGCCCACGGGAGCGGTGATGAGGTCCTCCGCCTTGGTCATGACATTGCCGATGCGCTCGGAAAAATCCGTGAGGAAGCGCATATCGCGGTTGGTGATGATGCCGGTGAGCTTGCCGGCCTCGTCCACGATCGGCACACCGGAGATGCGGAACTTGCCCATGAGCTCATCCGCATCGGATACGAGCTTGTCCTCGGTCAGGGAGAAGGGATCGACGATGACGCCGTTCTCGGATCTCTTGACCTTGTCCACCTCATCGGCCTGCTGCTCGATGGACATATTCTTGTGGATGATACCGATGCCGCCCTCCCTGGCGATGGCAATGGCCATGCGGGAATCCGTAACGGTGTCCATGGCAGCCGTCATGATCGGCGTGTTCAGGTGGATGCTGCCGGCAAGACGCGTGCCGATGCTGACCATATTGGGAGTGACCTCGGATCTGGCCGGGATCAGCAGGACGTCGTCGAACGTCAGACCTTCCTTTTTGAACTTCGTCTCTTCATTCATCTTTCAATCATCCTTTCTGTGATCTGTACCCCGGACGCCGGGGCGTGCATCCGCTTGCCGTCCGCGAAAGCCAATGGACCTGCAAACTGTGGATATTATTTTTATGATACTCTTTTTTCTGCAAAATGTCAAGGGGAAAGCTGTGAATGAGCCCTTAAAATTCCCGCCCCGCCTTCTGTCAACCTTTATGCACTTTTCACAATGCGTCCAAAACGGCGCAGCACCGTGCTTTTTGAGGACTTCCCGCGATCCCGGAAATTTTTTTGAAAAAACGCTTGACAACGCTCCCGTTTTGTGATATAATAATTATTGTTGTCGGGCAGGTCGCTCGGACGATGCATCCGCTGGTGTAGCTCAGTTGGTAGAGCAGCTGATTTGTAATCAGCAGGTCGGGGGTTCGAGTCCGTCCACCAGCTCCATCACAATTTCATATCTGGGAGAGTTCCCGAGTGGCCAAAGGGGGCAGACTGTAAATCTGTTGCTTCTTGCTTCGATGGTTCGAATCCATCCTCTCCCACCAGAAACGCCCTCACTGCTTTCGCGGTGAGGGCTTAGTTCATAGTGAAGAGTGCCCGGCGGGCGTTTCTGTACGATTCATTATTCACTCTTCACTTTTCACTCTTCACTAAACAGACGCATCCCCCCGGCTTCGCGCCAGGGGGATGTCTCTTTATCAAAAAAGTACGTTGCCGCATATCCTGCTCCCTGCATGCTTTCCACAAGTTCCCCTGAACTTGCAAAGATCGCAGAATGCCTGTGAGGACTCCGCGCTTAGAGCGTCGAAGCAATGAACGCATCGTAGATGCAGCGGATGGCCTGGT
The DNA here is from genome assembly GCA_017460955.1 of Oscillospiraceae bacterium. Classification (GTDB taxonomy): domain Bacteria; phylum Bacillota; class Clostridia; order Oscillospirales; family Ruminococcaceae; genus UBA3855. The sequence goes on along the minus strand of JAFTZY010000004.1, from coordinate 35,340 downwards.
GCAGGTCATGCTCGTTGACACCGACGATGACATTGAGCTCGCTCGAGCCCTGGTCGATCATCTTGACATTGATGCGTGCATGGGCAAGGGAGGCGAAGATCCGGGCTGCCGTACCTCTCGTGCGGCGCATGCCCCGGCCCACCACGGCCAGCAGGGCAATGTCCGGCTCGATCTCGACATGATCGGGATTGACCGCCTTGCGCAGGGCAGCCAGCAGCTGCTCCTCACGGCCCTCGAGTGCGGCAGCATCCGCAATGATGCTCAGCGTGTCAATGCCGGAGGGCATGTGCTCGACCAGGATCCCCATGTCCGCAAAGACATTGAGCACGTCGCGGACAAAGCCTACCTCGCTGTTCATCATCGCCTTTTCCATATTCACAGCCGCAAAGCCCTTCTTGCCGGCAATGCCCGTGATGGTGCGCAGGCTCGGATCCTCCGTGGCATCGTCATCTGCCACGATCAGCGTGCCGGCATCCTCCGGGGAATTGGTGTTGCGGATATTGATCGGGATCCCGGCGGTGCGCACGGGGAAGATGGCATCCTCATGCAGCACGGAGAAGCCCATGTACGACAGCTCGCGCAGCTCCTTGTAGGTGATGACCGGAATGACCACGGGATCGTCCACCACGCGGGGATCGGCTACCAGCACGCCGGACACGTCCGTCCAGTTCTCGTACACCTGTGCATGCAGCGCTCTGGCGACCAGGGAGCCCGTCACGTCCGAGCCGCCGCGGGAGAACGTGCGGACCACGCCGCTCAGGGACCTGCCGTAGAAGCCCGGGATCACCGCATGCTCCACATCCTTCAGACGCTCGCGCAGCTTGGCTACCGTCTCATGGCGCAGCATCACGCCCTCGTCGCTGAATACGATCACATCGGCCGCATCGATGAAGGTGAAGTCCAGGTAGGCCGCGATCACGATGCCGTTGAGATATTCGCCGCGGCTGGCGGCATATTCGCGCCCGGCATGGGCAAGGTTGGCCTTGATCTGTGCAAACTGCTCCTCCAGGGAGAGCGTCAGCCCCAGCCCCTCGATGATCTCATAGTAGCGGCGCTTGATATTCTCGAAATCCGGGGTGAAATCCTCCCCCAGGCTTGCCTTCTCATAGCAGGCATACAGCATATCCGTGACCTTGATATCCTCGGAAAAGCGCTTGCCCGGCGCCGACGGCACGACAAAGCGTCTGTCCGCATCGCTCTTGATGATGGCGGCTGCCTTCTTGATCTGGCCTGCATCTGCCAGACTGCTCCCGCCGAATTTTACGACCTTAACTCCCATACTTGTTCTCCTCGCTCCCCGGGTAACGGGGTTTTTTCTCAAAATACTGACATTATTTATTATATTCTTTTTCCGAAAAAAAATCAATTGGAAAGTAATACAAATTTTCCCTGCCTTCAATTGCTTTTTTGGTGAATACGACTGTATTTGCACGGCGTACAGTTACAAGAAACTTCCCCCCGCTGCGGATTTTTTTGTAAAACCCCTTGCAAAATCGTTTTGGGTATGTTACAATATATCTAAGTGTAGTCCGTACAGGGCAGGGATCCTGCAAACGCTGCGGACGCACCGGCACACTGAGTAAAAAACCCCGAAAAGGAGAACTGTCCTATGCAGTACGGTTATTTTGACCTCAAGAACAAGGAATATGTCATCGACCGGCCCGATACCCCCGCACCGTGGGTGAACTACCTCGGCTCCCCGGAATACGGTGCCATCATTTCCAACAATGCCGCCGGCTACAGCTTTGTGCAGTCCGGTGCAAACGGCAGAATCGCACGCTTCCGCTTCAATACCATGATGGCCCTTCCCGGCCGGTACATCTATCTGCGTGACGCCGAAAACGGCGATTACTGGTCGGCCACCTGGCAGCCCGTCGGCAAGCCCCTTGACCGGTACAAGAGCGTCTGCCGCCACGGCACGGCCTATTCCGTGATGACCTCCGAGTATGCCTCCATCGGCACGGAGACCACCTACTATGTACCCCAGGGACAGACCTACGAGGTATGGCGCATCAAGGTCACCAACAACGACACGAAGGAGCGCCGTCTCTCCGCTTTCGGCTTCATCGAATTTACCAACGACAACAACTACGAGCAGGACCAGGTCAACCTCCAGTACACCCTGTTCATCACCCGCACCGAGCGCCGCGGCAACAAGATCCTCCAGCACATCAACGAGAATTCCGGCAAGTGGGCGGACGGCTCGAACCACCGCGAGCGCTTCTTCGGACAGGCTGGCGTGCCGGTTTCCGACGGCTGCGGCAACCTCGACAACTTCATTGGTCCCTACCGCACCTACTCGAACCCGATCATGGTCGAGAAGGGGCAGTGCGATGATTCCATGAACTTCAACGCCAATGCCTGCGGTGCCCTTCGCTCGGAGCTCACCCTTGCCCCCGGCGAGACGAAGGAGATCATCTACGTCCTCGGTCAGAAGAACGACGCCGAGTCCGCCGAGATCCTGCGGCACTATGAGACCCCCGGCATCGTGGATCGGGAGCTTGCCGTCCTCAAGGACTACTGGCATGAGAAGCTCTCCCATTTCGAGGTCAACACCCCCTCCGAGGAATTCAACAACATGGTCGGCGTCTGGAACGCCTACCAGTGCTTCATCACCTTCATCTGGTCGAGAGCCGCCTCCTTTGTGTACTGTGGTCTGCGCAACGGCTACGGCTACCGCGATACCGTACAGGACATCCAGGGCATCATCCACCTCGATCCGGAGATGGCAGCCGACAAGATCCGCTTCATGCTCTCGGCACAGGTGGACAACGGCGGCGGTCTGCCCCTGGTCAAGTTCAACCACAATGCCGGCCACGAGAACACCCCGGACGATCCGGAATATGTCAAGGAGACCGGGCATCCGTCCTACCGTGCGGATGATGCACTGTGGCTGTTCCCGACGATCGTCAAGTACATCGGCGAGAGCGGCAATGCCGGCTTCCTCGATGAGGTGATCGTCTATGCCAACGGCGGTGAGGACACCGTATACGAGCATCTCAAGCGTGCCATCAAGTTCTCCATGGACCACATGGGTGACCATGACATGCCCGCAGGTCTGCATGCGGATTGGAACGACTGCCTGCGTCTGGGCGCGAAGGGCGAATCCACCTTTGTCGCCTTCCAGCTCTACTACGCAATGAGCGTGATCCGCGACATGGCTGCTGCCAAGAACGACACGGATTACATTGCCTATATCGACGATGTCCAGAAGAAGCTGGGCGATTCGCTGGAGAAGTGCTGGGATGAGGACCGCTTCATCCGCGGCATCCGTGAGGACGGCGTGGTCGTAGGTGCCAAGCGCGACCCCGAGGCCAACATGTGGCTCAATCCGCAGAGCTGGAGCATCATCTCGAAGTTTGCAAGCGCCGAGCAGTCCGACAAGGCCATGGAGAGCGTACACGAGATCCTGAACACCCCCTACGGTGCAAAGCTGCTCGAGCCGCCCTACAAGGAGCATTTCTTTGACGGTGCGCTCATGCACATCTTCAATGCCGATACCAAGGAAAACGGCGGTATCTTCTCGCAGTCGCAGGGCTGGCTGATCCTGGCCGAGGGTCTGCTCGGACACGGTGACAGAGCCTTCGAGTACTTCCTCGAATCCTCCCCCGCCACGCTCAACGACAAGGCAGAGATCCGCGTGCTCGAGCCCTATGTACACGGGCAGTTTACCGAGTCGAAGGCATCGCCCTTCGCCGGCAGATCCCATGTACACTGGCTGACCGGCACGGCCTCGACCGTCATGGTCGGCTGCACGGAGGGCATCTGCGGCATCCGTCCGGATGCGGACGGCATCACGGTCTCCCCGTCCATCCCCTCTGCCTGGGACGGCTTTACGATGAAGAAGCTCTTCCGCGGCAAGTGGCTGAACATCACGGTACAGAATCCCGACCATGTCCAGAGCGGCGTGAAGTCCGTGACCGTCAACGGACAGCCCATTGAGGGCAGCTATATGAAGGCGGCGGACCTGAAGGAGAATAACGACATCGTGATCACACTGGGCTAAAGTACAGTACATAGCAAAACCCTCCCGTTTGGGAGGGTTTTTTGTTGTATAGAATGTGCAGTGCGAGAGCTCCTACCGGAGCCCGAGCAGCCGCATCGCATTCCCGGCACACACGGCATGGAGCTCGTCCGGGGTCAGGCCGATATGGGAGAGCTTCTGCACCGTGAGATCCGTGCGGTCCCAGGGGCAGTCGCTTGCCAGCAAAAAGCGCTCCGGGCCGTGCTTGCGGATGATGCGCTCAAGCTGCGCCTCCTCCACATAGGTCCCCACAAGGGCAGTGTCCATGTAGAGCTGCGGGTACTGCCCCGCAAGGCGCTCCTCGACCTCGTCCCACATCTCGTTGCCGCCAAGATGGGCAAGGACAAAGGTCGTGTCGGGGCATGCCTCCATTGCCCGGATCGCCATTTCCGGCGTGCTGTGGACATGCTGCGGTGAGAGCGGGTCCACGCCCGCATGGAGCAGCACCGGGAGCCCGAGCTCCGCGCACTTGCGGTAGATCGGGAACATCCGGGGCTCATCCACATGGAAGTCCTGATAATCCGGATGGAGCTTGATGCCGTAGAGTCCAAGCGCTTTGATGCGCTCGATCTCCCGCAGGGCATCTCCTTCCGGATGCACACTGCCGAAGGGGAAGATGTGGTCACATTTTTGCGCTGCGGCCCAGTTGTTGCAGACCTCATGCTGGGAGGGCTTGGTGGCGATGGTCAGCAGCACGAAGCCGTCCACGCCGCACTCCCGCAAAAGCGCTTCGGCACCGGGGAGGGTGCCGTCGGTCAGCGGCTGCGTGCCGGAGGTCGCCGAGAGCACTGCCATGGTGCGCCCGGCGATCTTCTCGGAGAACGCATGGACATGGAAATCGATATACCGGAAGTCAGGCATCATGCATTCTCCCCGTTATAGCAGGTGAAGATGCGCTCGACATCCCGCTCGTCCTTCACCTTGGTGAAGGCGCTGACAACGGGGCACAGCACCAGTCCGAAGAGCATGCAGAAGGCACCGGCATTGAGCGGCGAGGTGATCGTGAAGGGCAGCGGCAGTGCGGCGGCCTTGGCGGTCAGCTCCGGGAACCAGCCCATCATAAAGAGGCAGGTGTGTACGAGCGTGAAGCATACGGCAAAGCCAAAGCACGCCCAGACAGCGGCCGGGGTGATCTTCTTCGAGAAGAGGCCGAGTAGGAAGGGTGCGAGGAAGGAGCCGGACAGTGCGCCCCAGGAAATGCTCATGAGTGTCGTGATATAGGCATTCTTATTGGCGGCCATGATGACGGACACGAGCAGGAACACGGCAATGAAGATGCGGATCCACAGCACCTGCTGCTTTTCGTTCATCTTCCCCTTGAGGGCGGGCTTGATGAGGTCGAGGGTGAGCGTGGAGCTCGAGGTCAGCACGAGGGAGGACAGGGTGGACATGGAGGCGGACAGCACGAGCACGACGATCAGGCCGATGAGGAACTCCGGCAGGGCGCTCTCGAGCATGGAGGGCACGATGGCGTCATATTCGAGCTTGCCGTTCACGACATTGATGAGTGACTTGGAGGGATCGGCTGCATCGGTGGTGCAGAACAGTCTGCCAAAGCCGCCGAGGAAGTAGCAGCCGCCGGACACGATCACGGCGAACACGGTGGAGATGATGGTGCCGCGCTTGATGGCGCTGTCATCGGAGATGGAGTAGAACTTCTGGATCATCTGCGGCAGGCCCCAGGTACCGAGCGACGTCAGGACGATGACGCCGAAGAGGTCGGCGGGGTTCGGGCCGAAGAGGGAGCCGAGCGTGCCGACATTCCCGGCATCGTCCGGGATCTGCGCAAGCTTCTGCACAGCGGAGGACAGGCCGCCCTGGTAGTTCACGATGGTGATGACCACGGCGAGGATGCCGATGAGCATGATGATGCCCTGGATGAAGTCATTGAGCGCGGTGGCATGGAAGCCGCCTGCAATGACATAGATGGCGGTGAACACGGCCATGATGATGATGCAGTAGATGTACGGCACATGGAGCGAGGACTCAAACAGCCGGGACAGGCCGTTGTACACCGAGGCGGTATAGGGGATGAGGAACACGAACACGATGAGGGAGGCTGCGATCTTGAGCGCCTTGCTCTGGTAGCGCTTCTCAAAGTATTCGGGCATGGTGGCGCAGTCGAGGAATTTGGTCATGGTGCGGGTGCGCCGTCCGAGGATGAGCCATGCAAGGAGCGAGCCGATGAGCGCATTGCCCAGACCGATCCACGAGGCGGAGATGCCGTATTTCCAGCCGAACTGGCCCGCATAGCCGATGAACACGACGGCGGAGAAATACGAGGTGCCGAACGCAAACGCCGAGAACCACGGCCCGATGCTGCGCCCTCCCAATACGAAGTCATTGACGCTTCCCGTCTTTTTGCGGCAGTACAGGCCGATGCACACCATCAGGCACAGGTACAGTACCAGGATCAACCATCTGATCATGTTTTCGATCTCCTTTTCTGTTTGGAATTTACTTTTGCGCTTTGACGCTTTTTGCCGGGAAAGTCCCCGGACATAAAAAAAGCCGCCGCACAAGCTACCTATTTATTATAGCCCATTGGGAGGGATTTGTCAAGGGGTCGGGGGGAAAAGGGCAAAAATCGGGGGGAAGGCGAAAATCCCCCACTCTCACCCCTCCCCTCTAAAAGGGTACCGCCGCAAAGGTCCTCACGCACTCCCAGACGAGGACCCCGCCGAGGAAGCACCCGACCCCCTCCACGACTCCGGCGGGCGCTTTTTGCACAAAGCGCTGCATCAGCGGATGCACGATACTCACCAGGATCACGCTGAGCACGCCGAAGATCAGGCTGCTCGGCACCGAGATGCGCCCCTCAAAATTGAGCGGCCATGCGCTGTAATCCCACGCCCAGACATGGAGCGTCCATTCGAGCAGGTAGGAGCACGCCAGCTCGAGCACCGTCGTCAGGACCGTGCTCACCGCAAAGACCAGGTACCATGCCCGGTGCCTGCGGAACAATAGCAGCAGAATGAGCCCGAAAAATCCGTAGATCGGACAGACCGGCAGATGCAAAAGCCCCCTGTCCTCGTAATGTCCCACCACCGTGAGACTGAGCAGCTCCTCATACAGCCAGCCCACAAACGCACAGACTGTGAATTCCGTGACAAGTCCGCAGATCTGTGTCCAGCGGCGCGGTGTCGTTTCCATGCCATCCCCCTCAAAATCCGTTCGCCACCGGACGCTCCGCCCGGTGGCGAATGGCATTATGCCTGTTTTTTCAGCTCGTCCGCCGAGACCATCCGGACGCCCGCTGCCTGCAGGACCTCATCCGCCCTGGCCTCGTCATCCACATGCATGACGATATAGGCGCTCTTGCCGATGATCGTGATGCAGGCATACAGGTAGTCAATATTCACCTGTGCATCCGCAAGGAGCTGCGTCACCGCGCCCAGACCGCCGGGCTGGTCGTCCATGGCAATGCACATCACCTGCGTGATCGTGGACATGAAGCCCCCCGCCCGCATGGCCTCCTGTGCCTTGGCACTGTCGCTGACGATCATGCGGACAATGCCGAAATCCTTGGTGTCTGCGAGCGACATGGCACGGATGTCGATGCCCGCATCCCGGAGCGTGTTCGTTACCTTGACAAGCTGTCCGGGCTTGTTTTCCATGAAAATCGAAAGCTGCTGTGTGGTCATGATGATTCCTCCTTCGTAACTGTGTACTCTGCTTTATTTTCCGGACTCATAGCCGAGCCGGAAGGCCTTCTTGTTGAGCTCGACAAATTTCGGCTTGACGGTCTGCTCGAGTGCAGCGATCCACTTGTCGTAATCGATGTGGAAATGCCGTGCGAGCTGTCCCATCAGGACAATGTTCACCGCCTTGGCCGAGCCTGCCTCCTGGGCAAGCGTCAGGGCATCGATCGCCTCGACCTGTACACCCTTGGCCGTCAGCTCCCCGAGGATCTCCTCCGGATACTGTGCAGCACCCGTGATAACGGGCATGGGGTCCACACGCTGGGTGTTGGTGATGATGATGCCGCCCTTCTTCAGAAGATGTGCGTAGCGTGCCGCTTCGATGCGCTCGAAGGAAATGACGAATTCCGCCTCCCCCGACTGCACCACGGGCGAATACACCTTGTCGCCGTAGCGCACATAGGTGATGACCGAGCCGCCGCGCTGGCTCATGCCGTGGACCTCCGATACCTTGATATCATAGCCTTCATTCACAAGCACCCTGCCTAGGAGCTTGCTGGCGAGCAGCGAGCCCTGCCCGCCGACACCGCAGATGACAATCCCTTTTGTTTCCATAGGTTCTACTCCTTCCAGATCACGTCAAATTCCTGCCTCCAGGGCCAGTACCGCATTGCGGACACATTCGTCGCACGGACACAGGACCTTCCCCGTCCCGATGCCCTTGAGATCCTTGCACAGGGAAGCCCCGCAGCGCTGCGTGAAATCCTGATGCAGCGCCCTTGCCTTAGCCATGCTGCCGCCCAGGAGCCCGAGCACCATTTCTGCGCCCACGAGCGCACCGCAGGTCCCCTGCATACCGCCCATGCCGGCACCGAATGCCGCGCCGAGCTTCAGAAGCTGTGCTTCCTCCATCCCGAGCTTATCCGCATAGGCAAGCAGCACGGCCTGACAGCAGTTGCACGAGCGCTTGCGCTGTACGGCTGTTTCTGCTCTGTCCATATCCCGTCCTCCGCTTACTGTGCGACGGACTGGGCCGGGGGCAGCTCTGCCATGGTGGCCTCCGTGTGCTCGATGGCACCGAACGGACACAGCTGCTCACAGACACCGCAGCCCACACAGAGCGTATTGTCGATCCCTGCCTTGCCGTCGGCATCCATGTGGATGGACGGACAGCCGAGCTTCATGCAGCGCTTGCAGGAGCGGCACTTGTCCTTGTTCACGGCAACGGGTGCCTTGGGTTTAACATATTTGAGCAGAACGCAGGGTCTTCTGGAGATGATGACGGACGGTGCCTCCACCGCGAGCTCCTCGAGAACGGCCTTTTCCGTGCCCTCAAGATCATACGGATCCACGACGCGCACGCGCTCGATGCCCAGGGCATGGCACAGTGCCTCGAGGTTGATCTTGGTCGCCGGATCGCCCTTGATGTTGTAGCCGGTGGTGGGGTTCTGCTGATGACCGGTCATGCCGGTGATGGAATTATCGAGAATGATGACGGTCGAATTCGAGCCGTTATAGGCCACATTGGCAAGTCCCGTCATGCCCGAATGCATGAAGGTGGAGTCGCCGATGACACAGACGGTCTTATTTTCCGTCTCCCCGCCCGAGGCCTTGTTGAAGCCGTGCAGGCCGGAAATGGACGCACCCATGCACAGCGTCGAGTCGAGTGCGCACAGGGGCGGTGCCATACCGAGCGTATAGCAGCCGATGTCGCCGAGGACGGTGAGCTTGTTCTTTGCCAGCACATAGTACAGGCCTCTGTGCGGACATCCGGAGCACATCACGGGCGGACGCACGGGCACCTGGGTATCGGCGGTCACGGTCTCCTTCGGCTCCATGCCGAAGGCCTCGGCAATGGACTTCTGGGAGAATTCCCCGAGCGCAGAGAAGCGCTCCTTGCCGATGACATCCACGCCGATGCTGCGGCAGTGGGATTCAATGACACCGTCGAGCTCCTCGACCACATAGAGCTTGCCGACCTTTCCGGCAAACTCCCGGATCTTTTCGACCGGCAGGGGATTGAGCATACCGAGCTTTAAGATGCTCACGCTGTCCCCGAACACCTCCTTGCAGTACTGGTAGCAGGTGCCGGAGGTGATGATGCCGATGTCGGTGCCGCCCATTTCCACGCGGTTGACCGGGGCGGTTTCGGCATAGGCACGCAGCTTCTCGGTACGCTCCTCCACAAAGGGATGGCGGGCAATGGCATTGGCGGGGGCCATAATGAATTTCTGGGGATTCTTCACATAGGGCTTCTTCTCCGGAACGACGCGCTCCTCCAGCTCCACCACGCTCTGGGCATGGGCGATCCTTGTACACATCCGGAGCATACAGGGGGTGTCGAACTGCTCGGAGATCTCGAAGGCGAGCTTTGCAAAGTCCTTACATTCCTGGGAATCGGCCGGCTCGAGCATCGGCACCTTGGCGGCAACGGCATAGTGCCGGGAATCCTGCTCGTTCTGGGACGAATGCATCCCGGGATCGTCGGCGACACAGACCACAAGTCCGCCGGTCACGCCGGTATACGAGAGGGTAAAGAGCGGGTCGGCAGCCACGTTCAGGCCCACATGCTTCATGCAGCAGGCCGAGCGCACGCCCTGGAGGGAGGCACCGAAGGCGGCCTCCATGGCGACCTTCTCATTGGGGGCCCACTCACAGTAGACCTCGTCATAGGTCGCGGAAAATTCCGTGATCTCGGTGCTGGGGGTACCCGGATAGCTGGAAACCACCTGCACACCGGCTTCATACAAGCCTCTGGCAACGGCAGCGTTGCCGATCATGAGTTCTTTCATGGGATCAGTCCTTTCTGTTATGCCTCGGATTCCTGGCGCTTGTCGATGATACGCTTTGCCTTGCCCTCATAGCGCTGGATGGTCCGGGGTGCCACGAGGGTGACCTTGGCCTGGATGCCCAGCACGGTCTTGAGCTGATCGACGGCCTTCTTCTGGAGGCGTTCGAGATCGGCAAAGCTTTCAAGCAGGTGCTCGTCGATGATCTCGATGCGCACCTCGAGGTAATCGGTGTAGTTCTTTCTGGTGAGGATGAGCTCATAATGCGGCGAGATGCCCTCGATATTGGCCATCACGCTCTCGATCTGGGACGGGAACACATTCACGCCGCGGATCTTGAGCATGTCGTCGCTCCGCCCCTGGACCTTCTCCATGCGCACATGGGTGCGGCCGCAGCGGCACTTCTCATAGTGCAGCCGGGTGATGTCCTTGGTGCGGTACCGGAGCAGCGGGAAGCCCTGGCGGGACAGCGGGGTGACGACGAGCTCGCCCTTTTCGCCGGGCGGCAGGACCTCACCGGTCTCGCTGTCGATGACCTCGGGGAGGAAGTGGTCCTCGGCGAAATGCAGGCCGCAGCGGTATTCGCACTCACCGGAGACGCCCGGTCCCTGGAGCTCGCTCATACCGTAGTTATCGGTGGAGAACAGGCCGAAGCCCTGTTCGATCTTGTCACGCAGCGCATCGGTGCAGCCCTCGGAGCCGAACAGGCCGATACGGAGCTTGAGCTCCTCATTGGAGATGCCGCATTCATGGGCGACCTCACTCATATACATGGCATAGGAGGGCGTGGAGATGAGCACGGTGGTGCCGAAGTCCTTGAGGATCATGGCCTGCTTCTTGGTATTGCCCGAGGAGATCGGGATGACGGCACAGCCGAGCTTTTCAAGGCCGTAATGCAGGCCGAGCGCACCGGTGAACAGACCGTACCCGAAGGAGATCTGGGCAATGTCGTTGTCGTTGACGCCGACGGCCGCGCAAAGTCTTGCCACGCAGTCGCTCCACACATCCAGGTCCTGCCTTGTATAGCCCACAACGGTGGGCTTGCCGGTGGTACCGGAGGAGGCATGGATGCGCACGATGTCCTTCATCGGCACGGCGAACAGTCCGTAGGGGTAGTGGTCACGGATGTCGGCCTTGGTGGTATAGGGGATGTACCGGATGTCCGACAGACATTTGATCTTGTCGGGGGTCACCCCTGCCTTGGTCAGGCGCTCATGATAGAAGGGCACATTGTCCATACAGAACTGTACCTGTGCCCTGAGCTTTTTGAGCTGCAGCTCTTCGATGTCCTTCCGGGACATGGTCTCGATGTCCTTCTGAAAAAACATGCTTTGTCACTTCCCTTTCTGGTAGTTTCCGGTATTGTGCAAAAATCATAGTTTTGATAAAAAAATGCAGTGATTATGCTGCACTCTGCACACTTGTCCTTATTATAGCATATTCGGGGACGTTTGTCAATGATAATATCTGGACGGTCTCTAACCTCTTACTTCTCACCTCTTACCTCTAAAAGGGAAAGCCCCCTTGCGGGGGCTTTTATGATTTATACCGGAAGCTTCACCAGATCCACCAGGGATCTCATAATATTCACCGCATCCGTGAAGGACAGGCCGCCGCTGCGGTCCACATCCGCATTGAGCGCCCCCTGCTCCGAGAGGACCTCGGAACCGAGCTGCTCCTTGTTGACGCAGATGACATCCATGATGTCGCAGTCACCGTCATCGTCCGCATCGCCCCAGATCGTCACCGTAAGCTCGCTGTCCGTCGGGAGCTCCGGCTCCGTCGCATCGGAGGGCATACCGTACACGATGCCGCAGCCGACCGTGGACATGTAGACCTTGCCGAAGGTGTTCATGTCACCGACGATGAAATTGCCGTTGCCCGTGCCGCCGTACAGATGCTGCGTGTTGATGCAGACCCAGCTCTCACCGCCGTCCACGGAACGGTATATGCCCTCCGGATCGCTCTCGTCCGGTCTGCCGTAGATGTACAGCGTGTTGGGGCCGCCCTCCTTCTCGGGCGCACCGTAGCCGATGCTCTTGCAGTAGTACACATCGGACTTCTCAATGGTCGCACCGCCGTCGGTGATGAAGTACATACCGTTCCAGCCCACTGCCATGGCGAGCTTGTCGGTCGAGATGTACGCCAGATCCCCCGTGTGGTCGCACTGGTCGTACATGCACACGATCGTGCGGGTGAAGGTGGCACCGTAGTCCGTGCTGACGTAGAAATCATACTGTGCATCATCGAGCGTCGGCTCCTTCTTGGTCATATCCGATGCCCAGTAGGAATTGTACTTGATGCCCGAGCCGTACACAATGGCCGGATTCTCCGGGTCCACCATCGGATAGGTCGTCCGGGTGCCCGAGGTCCCCTCGGAGGTCTGCCAGGTCCCGCCGAAATCATCCGAATACTGCACGGTGGCATTGTCGGCATTGGCCTTGATGAAGCGGTAGGTGCCGTCCGAGAGCTGGGTGATGGCCATTTTGCCGCCGCCGCTCGGCAGTCCGAGCTCCTTCCAGGTCTTGCCGCCGTCCAGGGAGTAGTAGCCCTTGGCATCGTGCTCCGATGCACGGGCCATGACCTTGGGATCGGCCGGGCAGTAGGCGATGGCGCTGGTCGAGCCGATGTTCGGCTGGTACTGCTGCGGGATGTCGCTGACATTCGTGTGAATGAAGCCGTCATAGTCGCCGATGGCGGAATAGGCCGCACCGCCGGGTACGCTGACCATGTCGAGTGCCACGACCTCCTCGACGCCGTTCGGGTCGAAGTAGAACTGCACGCCCTTCTCATCCCACACATTGTCGCACGCATACACGCCGTTGCCGGAGGTCAGGAGGATCTTGTCGGAATTGCGCGGATCAATGAGGATGCCGCTGCCCCAGTGGCAGGCCTTGCCGTAGATCCAGTCATAGCCGCCCGTGTCGATGGGATTGGAAACAAAATAGTGATTGTCGGTGTACTGTCCGACCTGCTGGCCGGGGGTGATGTCCTGCCAGGTCTCGCCGCCGTCGGTGGAGCGGAAGAAGTGATCGCCCCAGGCGATGGAGCCCTCCGTCCATTCCTCCTCGAACCACTGATCCGACCACAGGCCGCAGGTGCGGGCCACCATCTTCGTGGGATCGTTCCTGTCCACGGTGATCATGCCCACGGCATTGTCGGTCACGGAGAGCTTCTTGACAGAGCCCGCCTTGACATTGTATGCATACGCGCCGCCCGCGCTGCCCGAGAAGGCCAGCCCTGCGATGTAGGTAAAGAAGAGATTGCCGTTCTTGTCGGAGGAGATGGAAACGGGGTAATTGGCCGTGGGCAGGTCCTTGGAGAGGGCCTTGAACTCGTCCGTTGCCACATCCGCCACATGGATATTGGCCTGTCCGGTCACGGAGGTGCCGACATAGACCTTGCCGCCCTCGATAAGGATGCAGGCGATGCCGTTCTGCTCATTGTACTCCTTCTTTTCGGTGCCGCGGACCATATGATCGGTCCAGGAGGGGTATTTGAGGGACTGGGTGAAGAGCCCGAGCGCGTCATAGCCGGGGACTGCCTTCCAGGTCTTGCCGCCGTCGGTGGATTTGATGAGAGCGGACTCCCCTGCGGTGACATCGCCGCCGGCGTAAACGGTATCGGGGTCATCGGGATCGATGGCGATGGGCTCGGCGCATTCTCTGCCGTCGCCGTTGCCGTGGATCTGGATGAGGTCGGTGACGTCGGATTCGGTGAAGGTCTTGCCGCCGTCGGTGGTCTTGAAGATGGAGGTGCGTGCGCCGGAGAAATAGGCACAGCCGCACAGGAAGTAAGCGGTATTGTCGTCGGTGGGGTCGATGGCGATGCCCTTGACGCTCAGAAGGCCGCGCTGCTCCTCATTGAGGAAGCCGAAGAGCTGGACCCATGCCTTCTTGGTGTAGTCGTACTTATACGCACCGCCCACGTCGGTACGCAGGTACATTTCCTTCTGCCCGGTGACGATGCCGGAGACGAAGCCGGCGCCGCCGATATGGAGCGTTCCCCAGGTATAGCTGCTTTCGATGGAGGTCCCGTCGGCGGCGAGGATGCCGGTGGCGGGTACGGCGGTACAGAGCAGAGCAGCGCTGAGTGCTGCCGCCGTCAGTTTTTTCAGAATACGCATAAACATGTTCCCTTTCTCACGATCAGTCATTTCTATCCGGAGGTCCTTGCGGACTTATTCTTATTGTAATACATTTTTCATGAAAAAGCAAGGGGGTTTGCGGAAAAAAATAGAGTCCCGGGGGCGGGATTTTGAAAACCGCCGGAAACCATCCTCTGAAAAAATTTCTGCCTTTTTACAAAAAACAGGTGACAAACCCGGACGGATGTGGTATAATAAAAAGTGTTCGCTTTCCTATAGACAGAAACAAAGAAAAGAGAGGCAGCTATGGCAAAGAAAAACAGGCGCAGTCATGCACTGCTGCGCTACCGGTATTATCTGTATTTCATCCTGTTGTGCGGACTGCTCGTGTTCGCCATCGTCATGATCGGCCGTCAGGCCTTCCCGGAGAAAACGCCGGATGTCCCGGATACCCCCGATCCGCCCGCCGTCCTGACGGATGCCTCCGTGCTTCCGACGGATCCGCCCGCCGCGGAGGTCTCCGAAGCGCCCGAGGTGTCCGTGCCCGATCCCACGGATGCACCGCCTGAGACGGCCGCGCCTGCCGCAGTTTCGGGTACCGCGCACATCACCCCCACGGCCGAAAACCTCTATGTCCGCATCGGACGCTCCCATGACGTCCCCGTCATCCCCGCCGGTGTGGGCCGCGATGCACTCAGCTATGCCGTCACCGACCCCAATATCTGCGATGTGGACGAGCATGGCAAGGTCACGGGCTTTGAACGCGGCTCCTGTGAGGTCATCGTGACCTGCGGCGAGGAGGAGGTGCGCATCCCCGTGCATGTCCGGGAGCTCACCGTCGGTGAGGACGGGTGTACCTATGTGGACGGCATCCTCATCGTGAACAAGTCCTACAGCCTGCCCGAGACCTACGACCCCGGGCTCCTGCCCGTGACGCAGGAGGCCTTCGACCGGCTCTCCGCCGATGCGGCCGCACAGGGGCTGAACATCTACCGCGGCTCCGATTACCGCAGCTACAGCTACCAGGTCAAGGTCTACCAGAGCATGTGCTCCGGCTACAGCAAGGAATATGCCGACTCCGTGTCGGCACGCCCCGGGCATTCCGAGCACCAGTCCGGCTATGCCATCGACTGCAACACCATCGAAAACGGCTTTGCCGAGACCCCCGAGGGCCAGTGGCTCAAGGCCCACTGCCATGAGTACGGCTTCATCATCCGCTTCCCCGAGGGCAGGGAGGATGTCACCGGCTATACCTATGAGTCCTGGCACATCCGCTATGTCGGCGAGGAGGTCGCACGCGAGATCATGTCCCAGGACCTGACCCTGGAGGAATACCTCGACGTCCCGTCGGTGTATGACCTCGAGGAGGAATGAAGCACCTCATCATAGTATACAAAAACACGATCGTGCATTTGTGCAGAATGTGGAATTCGCCACCGGAGGTGGAAATTTCCGTTTGAATGTGTTATAATGAAAGATACAAACCAGATCCGGAACAGGAGGTCGGAATATGAAGCAGTTTATCAAGGCGCTGTGCATTCTTGCCGCACTCGGCGCTGCCGCCTATGCCGTATACCGGCTCATCAGCGGGTATGAGGGCGGCGTCAAGCGCAACTACCTGAGTGTGGAATAAGTAATTTTAGGAGGAATCAGGCATGAAACAAGTGGTGATCATCGGCGCAGGTCCGGCAGGTCTGACGGCCGGCTATGAGCTTCTGCGTCGGGCACCTGAGGAATACAAGGTGACAATTTACGAGGAATCCGGCGCCATCGGCGGTATTTCCCGCACGGTCCGCCACGGCGGCAACCGTATGGACATCGGCGGCCACCGGTTCTTCTCCAAGGACCAGGAGGTCATGCAGTGGTGGCAGGACATGATGCCCCGCCAGGGCAGTCCGTCCTTTGACGACAGGCTCCTCGGCCGCGAAAAGCCCCTGAGCCCGGGCGGTCCCGATCCGGACAAGGAGGACCGCGTCATGCTCGTGCGCGGCAGAGTGTCCCGCATCTACTACCAGCACAAATTCTTTGACTATCCGGTCTCCCTCAAATGGGACACCATCAAGAATATGGGCTTTGGCACCACCATGGAGGCGGGCTTCAGCTATCTGGGCGCCTCCGTTGCCAAGAAGCCCGAGGATTCGCTTGAAAACTTCTACATCAACCGCTTCGGCAAGAAGCTCTATTCGATGTTCTTCGAGGGCTACACCGAGAAGCTCTGGGGCCGCCACCCGCGTGAGATCTCCGCGGACTGGGGCGCACAGCGCGTCAAGGGCCTGTCCATCATGGCCGTCATCAAGGATATGTTCGGCAAGGTGACCGGCAGCAAGGGCAAGGGCAAGGTGGAGACCTCCCTCATTGAGGAATTCTACTATCCCAAGTACGGTCCCGGCCAGCTCTGGGAGACCACAGCCGAGGAGTTCAAAAAGCTCGGCGGGCAGATCGTGATGCATGCCCGCGTCACCGGCATCCGCACGAACGGCACCGACAAGGTCGAGTCCGTGACCGTGCAGTCCCCGGACGGCGAGCATACGGTGGAGGCTGACATTTTCATCTCCTCGATGCCGGTCAAGGATCTGGTCGCCGGCATGAACGATGTCCCGGCAAGGGAGGCAGAGATCGCACAGGGCCTGCCGTACCGTGATTTCGTGACGGTGGGACTGCTCCTTGACAAGCTCCAGCTCAAGAACGAGACGAACATCCGCACGCTCGGCAACATTGTCCCCGACTGCTGGATCTATGTCCAGGATACGGGTGTGCGTTTGGGACGCATCCAGATCTTCAACAACTGGTCCCCCTACATGGTGGAGCATCCGGAGGATCATGTCTGGATCGGTCTGGAATACTTCTGTGCCGAGGGTGACAAGTTCTGGAACATGACCGACGCCGAGTGCATCACCTTCGCCGTGCGCGAGCTGCGGATGATGGGTGTCATCTCCAAGGACCAGAAGATCCTCGATGCCCACAGAGAGCGTGTCAAGAAGGCCTATCCTGCGTACTTCGACACCTATGCACACATGGACGAGCTGGTGAAATACCTCTCCGGCTTCGAGAACCTCTACTGCGTCGGCAGAAACGGCCAGCACCGCTACAACAACATGGACCACTCCATGGCCACCTCCTTCGAGACCGTCCGGAACATCCTGGACGGCGTGACGGACAAGACCAACATCTGGAATGTCAACACCGAGAAGGAATACCACGAGACTGCCAAGACGCAGTCTTGATCCCTGGAATACTGCAATGCCCCCTGAAGAGCCGCTCTTCAGGGGGCATTTGTTTTTTGGTATGGGGCTTTTCGGACCCGCGCATCCGCTATTTTTTGCGCTTTTGCAGCAGATTCTGGAAGCGTTCCCGTCCGCTTTCGAGCAGGCGGGCTGCCAGGGGCGGGTCGGCGGGGGGCTCGGGGGTTGCGGGGCTATCCTCCTGGAGGAGGGAGCCGGTGAAGTCCTCGGCGGTCTCGGTGAAGTCCTCAAACGCCTCCTCCGGCGGGATGTCGAAGCGGTCGTCGAGATGCTTGGCACGCAGGCGGTCCTCGGACCAGTCGGTGATGAACTCATACGCGAAGGCGAAGATGGGCGGTCCGAGCACGAAGCCGGGCACGCCGAGCACGCTCGAGCCGAGAAGGCACGCGAAGATCGACCAGAACGGCCGCAGTCCGATGGAGCCGCCGACGATATGGGGATCGAGGTAATTGCAGTCAAACTGCTGCAGTGCCACGATCAGAATGAGGTACGGGATGACCATATGCGGGTCATTGAACAGCACGAGCACGGCTGTGATGAAGCCGCCCACGAACGGTCCGAAGAACGGCACGACGTTCGTCACGCCCACGATCACGGCCAGCAGCACCGGATACGGGAAGCTGAACCACGGCAGAAGATTGAGGATGAGCAGGACCACAAAGCAGATCAGGCCGATGATCATGGAATCGACGATCTTGCCGCGGATGGCGCTGCTGAACTTCTTGTTGGCCTGTGCAAAGCGTCTGCGCAGGTGGCTGGCGGTCTGTGTGGGCAGGATACTGTAGGTCATCTGCTTGACCTGGAGCTGCATGCGGTCCCGGTCGATGGTGATATACACCGACAGGATCAGACCGATGACGAGGTTATAGACCACGCTGAACGCATTTTTCACGCCCGTAAAGACATACCCGAACAGGGCGCCGGACTGCGAGGTCATATCCGTGAGCATGGCGGGCAGGTCATTGTAGACCCATTCGAGCGCCTTGTCCATGGCGCTGCGGATCGCGGCATTCGCGGAGGCCCCGAAGGCGGTGTGCTCGTCAAAATAGACCTTTCCCTCGACCTCCTCGGCAAGGGTGGCCATCTGCTCGGGGAGATTCTTGATGACGCCGGTGATGCTGCTCGAGATCTGCGGGATGATAAGCCACAGAAGGATCGCGATGAAGGCCACGGCGGACAGCAGCATGAGGATGGCGGCGGCGGCCCGGCAGCGCTTTTCGGTCCGTCTGCGGTCTCGCGTCTTGGGCAGGAAGAGCTCGAGCAGGTGCTTTTCATAAAAGACGGCGACCGGCATGAGCAGATACGCGAAGATCAGTCCCCAGATCACGGGGCTCAGGCCTGTGAGGACTGTGCCGATGAATTTGGAGATCGTCCCCAGATACTGGACCAGATAATAGAACAGGATCGCGGCCGCGACCGTCAGGAACGTCCACAGGGCATTGACCGCACGCCGGTGCCAGTCATCGCGGCGCTGCGGATCCTTTTCGTCAGTTTCGTGCATATCGATACTCCTAACTGTTGGGGGTGCGGTCACCGGAGCCCGGCTGCCGTATCGTACTGGATCTGCTGGGCATCCACGGCATCGTCCCCTGCGGCGGGGGTGCAGTGGCGGAAGGTCCCGTCGCTCTGGGCGATCCTTGCCTTGACATTGTCCTTGAGGCACAGTGTGACAATGTTCACCGCCTTCTCCTGCAGCGCGGGGTCATAGATCGGCGCACCCACCTCGACACGGTGCTTGGTGTTGCGGGTCATCAGATCCGCCGAGCTGATGTAGACACGGCGGCGCTCCGGTGTGCCGGCTATGTAGATGCGGTTATGCTCGAGGTAGCGGCCGACGATGCTGACGATCCGGATGTTCTCCGTGTACCCCTCCACTCCGGGGATGAGGCAGCACACGCCGCGCACCACAAGCTCGATGCGCACGCCCGCCTGGGAGGCCTCACTGAGCTTGTCCATGATCCCCTTGTCGGAGATGGAATTGCATTTTGCGGCAAAGTACGCATCCTCCCCGTTTTTCGCGTGTTCTATCTCTTCATCGAGGAGTGCCAGAATCTTGCTTCTCATGCAAAGCGGTGCCACCCACAGCGCACTTGTCTCCTCCACCAGGCTCTGTGTGGACAGGGCGTCAAAGACATGCCTTGCATCCTCCGCGATCCGCGCATCCGCCGTCATCAGGGACAGATCCGTATAGATGCGGGAGGTCTTTTCGTTATAATTGCCCGTGCCGACCTGGACAAAATGCTCTGCGCCGTTCCCGGAGCGTCTTGTGATGAGCAGGAGCTTGGAGTGTACCTTGAGTGTATGCGGACCGTAGATCACGGTACATCCCGCATCGATCAGGCGCTTGGCCCAGCGGATGTTGTTCTCCTCATCGAACCGGGCACGCAGCTCCACGAGCACGAGCACATCCTTGCCGTTCTCGGCGGCCTGACAGAGCGAATCGATGACGCGGCTGTTGGACGCCAGGCGATAGAGCGTGATCTTGATGGAGGCCACATCCGGGTCGAGCGCGGCTTCATCGAGCAGGCGCAGGAAGGGGGTGATGGACTCATACGGGTACGACAGCAGCAGATCCCGCTCCCGGATCTGGGACATCATATCCGTTCTTGCGGAGATGTCGCTGCGGTTCTGGGGCTTCTGCGGCGGATAGAGCAGCTCCGGCGCACTGGTGAAGTCCTGGAGCTTGTACACAAAGGACAGATCGAGGGGTGTTTCCTCAAAAAAGACCTGACGGCGCTTGAGGCGCAGCTTTCCGCGCAGATATTCCATGGCGTCATCGCTTAAGGGACTGTTCATCTGGAGCCTTACGGCACCGAGCTTGCTGCGGCGTCTGACCTGCTCCTCCATGATCTCGAGGAAATCCGTATCCTCATCATCGGCCGACGAGCCGAAGCGAATGACACCGCTGCGCGTGACGCGCATCACGGCGGCATCGATGACCCTGGCCCCCCGGAACACCTGGGGTGCAAAGTGCAGGATCAGCTCCTCAAGGAGGACAAAGCGGCCGGTCTTGCCGAGCCGGATGATGCGCTCACGGGAGCTCCATGCGGGGATGAGCCCGAGGGTATGGCCGGATTTTGCAGACAGCTCGGCAACCACATACAAACCCTTATTGCGCAGGAAGGGGAAGGGCTGCTGACTGCCCAGAACGATCGGGGACAGCAGCGGCTTGACCTCGCGCTTGAAGTACAGCTCGAGGTAGGCCCGCTCCTCGGGACCGCAGTCGGAAAAGCGCACATGCTCGATCCCATAGCTGCGCAGTCCCTCCATGGTGCGGAAATACGCGGAGTCCTTCCTTGGCACGAGGGCAGCAATGGCCTCGAGCATGGCCCTGGCCTGCTCCTTGGGCTTCATCCCGCTGCGGCTGTCTCGCTCCTTGGGGGCAGTTTTGGCGCGGTCGAGCATGGTGCCCACACGCACGCTGACAAATTCATCCAAATTATTCTGGTAAATGGCAGAAAAGCTCAGCTGCTCGAGCAGCGGCACGGTCGGATCCTCCGCCTCCTCCAGCACACGGACATTGAAATCGATCCAGGACAGCTCCCGGTTCCGGTAATACGGCTTTTTTCCCATATCTGACGACCTCCCATCGTTTCTTTCTATGGTTTCCCTTTTATTATACCACAAACCGCACGGAAATGGAATAGTTTTTTTGGCATTTTTTCGCCCCGCATGCATAGATTTTCTAAAGAGGGGGGATACGGTGGAGCTGCCCACCCCCTGCCCCCTCCCTGAAGGGAGGGGGAGATCACGGGGCCTGCGGCCCCGTACCCCGCTTTGGGGGCTTCGCCCCCTGCCCCCTATTTCGGGGACGCCCGGGAAACAGCCTGCCCTGCCTCTTCCTATAGGAGAGAACGATGATGGGGCTGCGGCATCGGCCCTTCCCCCGCCCATTCTTACCTCTCACTTTCTATCCGGAAAGGAGTGTTCCCATGCAAGAACCCTTTGAAGCGCTCGCCCGGCAGTACCGGGAGGAGCTCCTTGCCATGTACCGCCGGCGCGGCCCCCACGCACGCCCGGCACCGCCCCCGCCGCCAAGACCGGAACTCCCTCCGCCGCCGCCTCCTCCGCCGCCAAGACCGGAGCCCCCACCCCCGCCGCCAAAGCCGGGACCGCCTCGGTCGCCGATGCCCCGTGCGATGGCTGCCGCTGCCATCCTTGATGAGGAGAGAAGCGGCGTCTCCCAGGAGGATGCCCTCCCCGAAGAGCTTCCGGAGGAGGAGCGCCCGGCACCGCTTTCCGAGACACCCGCTGAGGAGGAGCGCCCGGAAACGCTCCCGGAAACAGCGGCGTCAGAAGAAGAGTCCTACCCCGAGCCCACGCTCCCGCCCTACATCGCACCGCCCCCGCCCGTGCCGGAGGCCTGGACGGCGCAGGAGGAATACGAGGCCCGCAACACCGCCGAGGGCTCGCTCTATGTCGTGGCCTCCGCTGCCGATGCGGCATTTCCGGTGCCGGGGGCGAAGGTCACGGTCTACACGCGCATCGGCGATACCCTCCAGCTCCAGTACCTGCTCACCACTGACGAGAGCGGCCGCACCCCGACTGTCACGCTCCCCGCACCGCCCGCCCTGCTCTCCCAGGACCCGGACAATGCCGCACCCTATGCGCTGTGTGACATCCGGATCTTTGCCGGGGGGTATTTCCGGGAGGAGGCACGGGATGTGCCGATCTTTGCGGGCGTGACCTCCCGGCAGGAATTCCGGCTCATTCCCCTGCCGCTGTATGTGCCGCAGGATGCGGACACCATCGTCTTTTCCGAAGGAGGTGGGGCCGTATGACGGGCGAGCCGTTCATCCCGAAGACGATCACCGTACACCTGGGCGCCCCGGATGAGAGCGCCGCCGATGTCACGGTGCCGTTCCCGGAGTATATCAAGAATGTCGCGTCCAGCGAGATCTACCCGACCTGGCCGGAAAATGCCCTGCGTGCGAACATCTACGCCATTGTCTCCTTCGCGCTCAACCGCGTCTATACCGAGTGGTACCGCTCGCGGGGGTACCCGTTCGACATCACGAGCGTGACGCAGTACGACCAGAAATACATTGAAGGCCGGGAGATCTACGACAACATCTCCCGCCTGGTCGATGAGCTGTTCGATGATTACATCCGCCGGGACGGGAATCTCGAGCCGCTCTTTGCCGCCTTCTGCAACGGCACGACCGTGACCTGTGCAGGACTGTCCCAATGGGGCACGGTGGATCTTGCGAAGCGGGGCCTGACGCCCTATGAGATCCTGCAAAACTATTACGGGGAGGATATTGTCATTGTGAAAAATGCACCGGTGCGCCCGAATCTGCCCTCCTATCCCGGGGAGCCCCTCGGTCCGGGGGCATCGGGGCCGGCGGTCCAGACTGCCCAGATCGCCCTGGGACGCATTGCCTGGAATTACCCGGCACTCCCGAAGATCGGCGAGGCAAACGGGCAGTTCGATGCGGCCACGGCCGATGCGGTCCGTGCCTTCCAGCGCATTTTCGACCTGCCGGAGACGGGGATCATCGATAAGGCGACCTGGTATAAGATCGAGTACATCTACACGAGCGTCAAGCACTTAGCGGAGCTCGATTCCGAGGGGATCGCGCCGGGTGAATTCCCGACGCAGTACCAGGGGGAGCTCTCGGTCGGCAGCGACAACGAGCAGGTCCGGGGCCTGCAATACTTCCTGGCCGTGGTGGGGGCCTATTACGAGGATGTCCTGCCCATCGAGATCACCGGGGAATTTGACGAGGCGACACGTGATTCGGTGCGCTCCTTCCAGCGCATCTACGGCCTGCCGCAGACGGGCACGGTCGATGAGGAGACCTGGAATGCCCTCTACCGGGCCTATGCGGGTATTGTCGAGTCCATCCCGTCGGAGGCATCCGCCTATGTCCCCATCCCCTACCCGGGCACAGTGCTCCAGGAGGGGATGACGAGCGATCACATCCGCATCCTCCAGGAGTACCTCACCTACATCCACGACACGATCCCGTCGATCCCGGCGGTGCGCAACACCGGCTATTTCGGGCCGATCACGCGCAGTGCCGTGCTTGCCTACCAGCGCTATGCGGGCCTGAATGAAACGGGCGCGGTGGGGGCAGTGACCTGGGACGGCATCGCGGGTCTGTATGCGGATCTGCGCTTCGGGAGCGACAAGCGCCCGTACCAGGCACCGGGCTACACGATCCGCCGCACATGAGAGGAGGCAGCGCATGGCATACACGCAGGAACAGAGGACTTCCCACATCCGGGAATTCCAGCACTATCTGTACGGCATTGCCTGTACACGCGGGGACCTGCCCCGGCACATCCCGGACGGGATCTTTGACGAGAGCTGCGAGGCCGCCGTGCGGGCCTTCCAGAGGGCCTACGGCCTGCAGGAGACGGGGGAGGTGAACACGGCCACCTGGGAGAAGCTCACACAGGTCTATCAGGAGATGCTCTCCCAGACCCCGCAGCCGCTCTATGTATTCCGGCATCCCCTCCGGGAGGGGGATGCTGGCTTTGCGGTACTGGCCGTGCAGGGACTTTTGCAGGAATACGGCTGCTCCCCGGAGATCACCGGGCGCTATGATGCGGACACCGCGGCGGCGGTCATGCGCTTTCAGCACATGGCACTGCTCCCTCCTACGGGCGTGGTGGACTGTGCCACCTGGAATGCGCTCGCTACCGGCGATCCTCCCGCGTGATCTCCACAAGAGCGGACTCCCGGTCGCGCAGTGCCATCACACACCCGCGGATGCGGTAGGCCGCGATCCCACGGCCCCTGTGAACGCATGCCACCTGCACGCCGGGGCACAGGCCGATGTCCTGCAAACGCACGCGCACGGCACCGTGCAGATGCAGTGCCGTCACAGCGGCCGTCTCCTCCGGTGCAAGCTCACTGAGATACAAACAGATCCACCCCCCTTCTGCTCATTCTATGCAGAAGGGGGGCGGTCCGTGTGCGGTCAACTGAGGGTATAAAAGCCGTCGTCATAGCTCCAGATCTGTGTCTGCAAGCCCTCGGCGCCAAAAACGATGCGCACGCGGCAGACCGTATCGGCATGCATCCAGGTCCCGGCCTGCACCCGGTCGCCGATCCGGGCATCATAGAAGCCCGCTGCCCGGACATATTTTGCATACTGTCCCCGGTTGGAGAACCGGATGCGCCAGCGCAGCGCCTCCTCGGGTGCATACAGAAAGGTGCGGTCCAGGGAGAGGTGCCGGTGCCGGACGATCTGCTGCGGCACGGCCAGTGCATTGGTCTCCCGGTAGGCATCGGGCGTGCCGGAGATGTCCTCCATGTGCAGGTGACTGACCATACGGCGCGTATCGCGCTCCTCCCCGAGGGCAAGCAGGTCCGTGACCTTGTGGAGCGTCCCGTCCGACGGGGCGGTCACATAGATGCCGTTGCCGCGGACATACGGATAATGTCCCGTGAACTGGTAGGCAAAGCTTGCCACGCCGTCCCACAGGGAGCTGCCCGGATTCACATACAGGTACCCCGTACCCGGATAGTTCTCATACGTCACATGGGGGAAGGTGTAGTAGGACTCGATGAGCGTTTGCAGCGTCTGCTGGGTATGCAGGCCCGGTGCAAGCTCATTCTGCGTCAGGAGCGACGTAAAGCCCTTCGAGGCGATGCGCAGGAGCTGCACGCGCTGTGCCGTCTCGAGCCTGAGCACATCGACCAGTCCCTGATAGACCGGCAGATCCCCGTGCAGCACGATCACCTCATTGGCATCCATGGGTGCCTGTGCGGTCCTGCACAGAACGTTCAGGCTCTCATAGGGGGTATAGGCCTCGCGCTCGAGCTGCATAGACAGGATCTGCGGGATCTCCGTAAAGGCCCCGGTCCGGCCGAGGAACAGCCGCAGCGGCGCACTCATGAGCTGACCTCCGGGTATTCCAGGAAGCTGAACACCAGCACGGCCTCCGGGGAGAGCTGTCCCATCTGCACCGAGAAGCTGCACAGCACGGCACTGCGAAAGCGCAGTCCTGCGACATTGAGCAGATGGGGATTCCCCAGCGCCCCGATGAGGGCCGCGGCAGTCTGCGGGCCGCCCGTTTCGGGTGAGAGCGCGCCCCGGAGCGTGATATGGTGCAGCCGCTTATACTGTGCCGTGCGCACGGTCTCCCCCGTGACCGTCCCGGTGGTTTTTTCCTCGAGGTTGCCGGTGATCTGCAGCCCCGACAGGTGCAGCGTGAGCTGTCCGATCGTCACCGAATAGCTTGTCACCGGATGGATCGTCAGACTCATGCGCTCACCTCCTGCGAGGCCGTATACAGTCCCCGGAGCACGAACTCCCCGCGCAGTGCAATGCGTCCGAGCAGGGGATCGGCCTTCGGCAGCGGACAGCTCCCGGAAAAGAGCTGTGCGCCCACTGCCTGCAATGCCGGGATCGCGGTATCGAACAGGCGGTCCTGGAGAACACTGCCGGGCGTATCGGGTGCATCGAGCAGCACGAGGGCAAAGCGTGCCTCAAAGGGCACCACCCCGTCCCCGCTGTCGGGGATGGGGCTTTGCAGCCGCACATCCCCGGGCAGGAGCACACAGGCGGGCGCTGCCTTCTCCGATACAGGCAGGCCGTCAAAGCCCTCGTACACGCGCCCGAGCACCCCGCTCTCCTCCATGAGCGCCGCCCGGAGGGCCGAAAGCAGCTCACTGAACATCGCCCCACCCCCCGACTGTCAGGAACACGAAGGCCGTATCCTGCAAAAGCTCCCGGCACAGGGACCGGTACCCCTCGGCAAGGCGCTGTGCAAAGCCGAGGCGGCCCTTCTCATCGACCGAGACGGCAGCCGTTCCGGCGTAGGTGGCAAGCATATGCTCCCTGGCGCCCGTGAGCTGCGTATAGCGCAGATTGGCAAGTGCGGCGGCAAGGTAGCACAGTCTTGCATCCTGCACATCCGCCCCCGTCCGGAGCGACTGCGTGACCTCGAGCACCGCCGCTGTCAGGAGCGGGCCGTAGGTCTGCGTATCCTGCTGTCCGGAAAACAGTGTGAACAGCGATGCCACTGTCTGCATATCCATGTGCATGCCCCCTTACAGTCTCTGCCGGTAATCGCCGAGTGCCTCCTCGCGGCACTCCCCGCAAAGCTGCACGCCGGCCGTCCCTGCACGGGCCTCCCGGAGCGCACTGCGCAGTGCCATGAGCTCGGACAGGTCCATCTTCTCCGCTGCCAGGGTGAGCGCCTTGGAAACGGCGCCCTGCTGCTCGCACATTGCCAGCACCTCCCCGCGCAGCTGTGTCTCGACCTCCTGCAAAAGTGCTTCCTGCTTCTGATCCATATCCTCTGCCTCCCCTCTTTGATACTGCTTTGTCACGCCTGCGGCAGGCTGTGCCGGCACGGCGACAAAGCTCCATTCATACGCATCATCCACCGCATCGAGCACCCGGTAGCAGGTGCGCGCCCCGTAGGTGCGTCCGGGGATATGGCTGCACTGTGCCTGCCCGCAGACCGAACAGTGCCTGTCCCTGCAGGCACAGGCGATGCTGATCTCCTTCTTGATGCCGCCCTCGATCTCCCGGATGAGGTCCGCATTCGAGCTTGTACGGACCATATACGCGCTCCCGTGCAGGGCAAGGTATTCCCTGCCGTCCCGGGTCCTCCGGGCGGGATCGGGAACGAGTGCGGTATCATAGAGTCTTGCGGTCTGTCCCTTTGCGGTCGGCTGGTGATCGAGGATGCCCGTTCTGCCCACGAGCAGCTCCTTGAGGGAACCGAGCGCCTCCTCGGAGAAGGCCTCCAGATCCCGGTCGATATCGTTGTCACACAGCACCACATCAAAGAGAAAGACCTCGTCCTCATGCAGCTCCCGCTTGGTGAAGCGGTTGACCTTTTCCATAGGTGTCATGGGATCCCTCCTTATCTCCTCGGGGGCCGTCCCCGGAGGAACGGCCGCCTCTTACGTTCGGGGGCATGTCAGCTCAGGGACAGCTTTACCACGGCACCGGTCAGCAGCGTGCGGAAGCCGATGTTGACCGACACGGCGATGCAGTCGAGCTGGCGGTCGATGAGCTTGTCGGTCTCAAGGACCACGTCACTGCTCTGGATCTGCTCGAGTGCAAAATCCGTATCCACACCCAGGATGGTCGTGTCACCCAGCTGCGGGCACTTGATGAGACGCGCACCAAAGGGCAGACGGATCTCGTCCGTATCCTTGGAGGCGCTCTCGAGCATCTGCGGCATCACCAGGATCTGTGCCATGACTGCCGGAGAGGCCAGCACGGCCTTGAGGGAGAAGTCCGTGAAGCTGCCGTAGAGTGCGGCCAGATCCCCGTAGGACAGGGACGCCCCGTCGATGCTGATGCTCCGGACGCCCGTGCCGAGCACCGTCACGGCACTCTTTGCCACGCACTCGGCAAGCTCGCGGCCCACCCTGCGCAGCATCAGCGCGAACACATCCAGGCGCTGCTGGCGCACGGCCTCATAGGAGGCATTGACCACACGCGCATACTTGCTCAGGGTCGTGACGGTATCGCCCTCGGTGATGGTCGAGGCCGGGATCTGTTCGCCCTGCTCCGCCGTGCCGTACTCGTCCTCCTCGGTCAGGATGCAGCCCTGGTAGCGGTTGGACTCACAGCGGCTCACCACTGCCGTCAGCTCCGAGAGCACTGCCTCCTGCATGCCCTGCATCACGGCACGGCGGACAAATTCCGGAAAGAGCACCGCACTCTGCGTGGTGGTGAAGAACTTCTCCACCCTGTCGCAGGACGGGCCGTTCACGCGGATGTCAAAGCGCTTGAGCTGGCGCTCATACGCATCGAGTCCTGCCAGGGGCGTGCCCGCATACTGACTGTCGGGATCGGCCTGCTCGAGTGCCTGCAAAAAGCTCTTGCCGGCCAGATGGTACATTCCCTTTTCAAGCTTGATCTCCTGATACATACACATTCTCCTTTCATGCATCGGCAAGCCGGGCTTCGATCTCGGCTGCCTGTGCCCGGTAGAGCTGTGCCTGTGCAAGCTCCACCTCGTCCTGCAGATTGATATGGTCCCACACCACGCGGGTGTGCGTATGCCAGCCGCCCGCCGCAAGATAGCTCCTTGCGATGCGCAGGATGACCGGCTCGATGAGCCTTCGGTAATACTCGAGCTCCGAGGTGAGGATATCCGCCTGCTGTGCCGACATGCGCTCGGTCGAGGACCAGTTCAGGCCGAGCAGGAACGGCGGCACCGACAGCTTCGAGAGCATCTGCTCAAGGAGCTGCCGCACGGGTACCTCCGTGGCCGGCATGACCCCCTCGGCACCGATCACACGGATCTCCACATCCCCCACGGAGACGAAATCCCGGATCTCGCCCCGGGCTGCCGCACGCATCCCCTCGGACCACTGTGCGGCGATGTCCTTGGCGCGGTCCGCCGCAAAGCCGGCCTCCGCGGGGTCGGGCTTGTACGTCACGGCATAGCGGACATTCCCGGCACGCTCGAAATTCGAGCCGACGCACTCATAGATGCGCAGCAAGATCTCCGCCATCGCCGGCAGTCCCTGCAGAAGGGAGACGCCGTACACGCCGCCCGCCGGGGGCTTTAAGGCCGTGAAGAGGATGCGCTCGGGATGGGGCAGGACCATTGCCTCACTGCCGCGGCGCAGCACATACTGCCGGTCCATGGCATGTCCGCCCTGCCGCACACCCACATCCGTGACCCTGCCGTTCCACAGGCCCGTCACCCAGCCCGTCTCCGGGTCGGTCACGATCTCGCCCACGGCATTGCCGTACACGAGCAGGCTGTCCAGGTAGCTGTCGATGAAGCTGTACACCGACTGTCCCGTCAGGCCCACGGGCACCTCCTCCAGGAAGGCATCGAGCGCCCGCTGTGCCGCAGCATCCCCGCACTCGACCGTGAACGAGCCGATGAGCCGGATGAGCTTCGAGACGGCCGCATCCACGATCGGGACCGTGCGCCGCACCTTCTCAAAGAGATCGTACGCATACAGCTGCACGGGGAATTCCTCCGCCTGTGCCCTTGCGATCGTACACGCCGGCACCGGCTCCTCCCTGCGTTTCTTTTTGCCAAATCTCATGACTTCACCTCCTATACTCACGGATCTCTGGAGACGGACAGCGCCGCAAAGCGCCCGCTCCCGCTGTTTTGCAGCTCTGCCATGACAAAGTAGCGGATATCGTCCATGGCGTGATCGTGCTCCTTGCGCGGGACATCACCGGCTCCGTTTTCCTTCCAGCAATACTGGGTAAATTCCCGGAATGTGTCCTCGCAGGATGCATGGAACGCGATACGCCCCTGCACGAGCGCCTCACTGACCCGCCGGATGCCCGTTAAGACATCGTTATCCGCCTTGCGGACACGGAAGCGTCCGTGGGCGGTGATGCAGGCAATGAAGCTTGCGGCGGACGGATCGACCACGACATACGCGATCGGACGGTCCGCGGCCAGCTCGCACAGCGCACGGTAGTGCTGCTCGTCCGTTCTTGCCATACCCTCACGCCTGGCTGCATAGTAATACTCTTTCACCCGGTACCAGACCCCACGGTGCTCCCCCCAGAGACCCATGGAGGTCGGATTCATCGTACCGTAGTCACAGGAAATGACATACTGCGTGCAGGCAGGGACCTCGGACGTGACATGGCGTGCCTTGTCGAACATCGGGTAGATCAGGCCCTCGGGCACTGTCCACCGTCCCAGAATGAAGCGGTCATAGAACACCCCGGAATACATGCGCCGGTAGCGCTCGCGCACCGCCTCCGAAAGGGAAGGATTATCCTCCATGGTGAAATGCAGATACAGCGCCCGTTTCTCACCGGCCTTCCGGATCCACTCCCGGTAGAACCAGTGGCCGGGATGCTCGGGATTGCAGTTGAACCAGAGCCTGGCACCCTGCACGGAGCAGCGGGCGATCGCCTGCTCGACGAAGGACCGGGGCATGAGGGCCGCTTCGTCAAAGAGCACACCGGCAAGCGTCATGCCCTGGATGAGGGCCGCCGAGCTCTCGTCCCTGCCGCCGAACAGATAGAAGCGGCAGGCATGGCCGAAGGCGGTGACATCCAGCACATGCCGGCTGACCAGATGCGCACAGGAGATCCCCAGCCCCTCAAGCATGGGCACAAGGGGCCGCACGAGATTGCGCTCGAGCGAGGTGACGGTCTTGCCGCACAGGGCAAACGCCGCGCCGTCAAAGCGCAGCATCGCCCAGAGCACGAAGCCCAGCGACATCGACAGCGTTTTGCCGCTGCGCACGGCACCGTCGCAGATGAGCGCATCGCAGTCCCGGTATTCCGGGAGCGCCCACCAGCGCATGGCAAGGCGCTGCTTTTCGGAAAAGCGGGTGAAGCGTGTCACTCGTCCTCACCTGCCAGTGCCCGGATCAGGCTTTCGGCCGCATCCCCGGAGCGGTTCTCCCGTGCGTAGTCGTACAGCCGCTCGAGTGCCTTGAGACGGTCGAAGAACTGCACCTCCACACCGCCGCCCTTGACCCGCTTGATGCTGGCCACGTTCATCAGCTGCATCCGCCGCAGCGCCTCCTGCGGCGGGACCTCCTCGGCAAACGCCAGCTCCACGGCATCGTTGATCTTCCCGAAGGCAAGCTTGCGCAGACCCTCCAGGACCCGGTCGGTATCTGTTTTCTCTGCCATGATGAAAACCTCCTTTCACCCTTAGCGAAAAAACGAAAAAAGTTGCACGAAATCGTGCAACTCTGAAAAAAGTTTTTTCAAGGATCTGTGTTTTTCACAAACAGTCCGGAGATATAGGCCTTATTTTTGTGCAATTTGCCTTAGTCGATGTACGCCCTTACATGGACGGGGATGCCCATGGATTCTCCCTGTCGGACGGCCTGTGCGGTCTCCTCCGGGGTGAGGACATCCACCACGGTAAAGGCCGTGGCGATCCCGCGGGCCTTGCAGCCGGCGGCAAAGCGCAGCATGGTCTCATAGGCATTCGTGGGATGTCCGGACGGGCATGTCACCCGGTCATAGCAGGCAGCATCCCCGGCATTGAGACTGACGGACACCTTGTCGATGCATCCGGCCAGCTTTTCGGCAGCACCGGTACCGTCCGCAAGGGCCTCCTGCGGTGCATAGAGCTCGCACAGGCCGTTGGTGTTGAGCCGGATGGGCTTGCCGGGATACTGCTCCCGGAGCCACCGGGCGACCTCGCACACAAGGGCAAAGCGCATCAGCGGCTCCCCGTAGCCGCAGAACACGATCTCCCGGTAGCGCGACATATCCCGCGCTTCAAAGGAGGCGCGGATCTCCGCAAAGGTCGGCTCGTGCTCGAGCCAGAGCGGATCCGACCCGTAGGCACCGTCATCATGCGTGCGGATGCAGAACACACAGGCGCACGGACAGCGGTTGGTCAGATTGACATAGAGATTGTCCCCCACCTCGTAGGTGACAGTCATGGAACGCTGCATGGTAAAACCTCCTGTGATGAAAGTATGAGAAAGGGCTTGCCCGCAGGGCTCCCCGCCGACCTGCGGCCAAGCAAAATCACTGCCCGCGCGGGCTCCCCGCCTATTTGTGGTAGCCGGTGCCGCGGTCGATCTGGTAGCAGCGGTAGATCTGCTCGAGGAGCATCACGCATGCAAGGGCATGGGGGAAGGTCATCGGCGACATGGAAAGGCGGCGCTGTGCCTCCTGTTTAAGGACGGGATCGAGCCCGAAGGAGCTGCCGATGACAAAGGTCACGGCACTGTACTGCTGCGGGAGCTCCCGCGTCAGAAGCTGTGAAAGCGCCTCACTGGTGCAGGACTTTCCCTCGATGCACATGGCGATCAGATACCCCCTGGCTGCCTTGCGGATGCTCTGTGCCTCCGCGGCAAGCGCACGGTCGATCTCCTTCCGGGAGGGCTTGTCGGACAGGCGCTGTGCCGGCAGGGCAATGCATTGCAGATCACACAGCGGACGCAGACGCTTTTCATAGGCCTCGAGCGCCTGGGTCAGATGGGGCTCACGGAGCTTGCCGACGGTCACCAGACGGATCTGCATCAGAACATCACCGCCCCGCCCTGCGTCTCCACGGGGGCGATACCGAGCAGGTAATCCAGCCCCTGCGTGAAGGCCGACAGCCCCTTGGCGGCCGCATCCGCCGCCAGTCCCGGGGTGTTGTTGTGGGGACTTAAATGCCCGAGCAGGAGCCGGGTCGTCCCGCGCTTGACAAGCTCGGCAGCAAGGCCCGCACTTTCCTGGTTGGACAGATGCCCGTATTCGGAGGTGATCCGGCGCTTGAGCGAGAGGGGGTACGGGCCCTGCCAGAGCATGTCCGGCTCGTAATTGGCCTCGAGCAGGACCATGTCACACCCGTCGAGCGCCCGCCGGACCACATCCGTCACAAGTCCCAGATCCGTACACACCGCGCACAGCTTGTCATCCCCCGTGCGGATGCGGTAGCCGCAGCTCCCAGGGGCGTCGTGCATGGTGGGGAAGGCCGTGATCTCACAGCCGCCGCAGTCCATCGCGCCCGTATCGATCGGGATGAGCGGGACATCCGGTGCCACCTGCCCGTCATGGGCAAGCACCTCGAGGGTCGTGGCCGTGGCGTAGACCGGCACCTTCAGCCGCCCCGACAGCACACGCAGTCCCTTGATATGATCCGAGTGCGTGTGGGTGATGAAGATCCCCCGGACGCTCCTTGCATCGATCCCGTTGTCCGACAAAGCCGTCAGGAGCTTTTTGCAGCTTGCCCCGGCATCCACTAAGATCCCTTCACTGCGCCCCCCGATATAGGATGCGTTGGCACTGCTTGAGCTGAACAGCGGATAGAATTTTCCCATAGGTATCCGATCCTTCCTTACTCTTTGACTTCTAACCTCTAACCTCTGAAACCTCTAACTTCTACACAAAGAGCCTGCCTTACGGCAGACTCCTGATCTTTTCCATCTTCGCACCGATCCCGCGGAGCTTGCCGACGATGTTGTCGTACCCGCGTTCGATGAACTGGATATCCACGATCTCCGTGCGGCCCTGTGCAGCAAGGCCTGCAATGATCATCGCAGCACCCGCCCGCAGATCGCAGGCATTCACACATGCCCCGTGGAGGGAAGCACCGCCCTGTACCACGGCACCGTCCTGGGTGATCTCGATGCGTGCGCCCATCTTTTTGAGCTCATGGACGTACCGGAACCGGTCCTCCCACACGCTCTCACGGATATTGCTCTGTCCCTCGGCAATGGTGAGCAGTGTTGCCATCTGCGGCTGCATATCCGTCGGGAAGCCCGGGTAGGGACTGGTCTTGATGTTCGTGCCGTGCAGCACGTCATCCTCCTCGACAAAGACGCGGATGACATCCTCATCCTGGCTCTCCACGACCTGCACACCGCTCTCACGCAGCTTGGCCGTGATGGCCTCGAGATGCTTGGGGATCACGCCGCGGATGACCACATCCCCGCGTGTCGCAGCGGCTGCCACCATGAAGGTGCCCGCCTCGATCTGATCGGGTACCACGGAATACCGGTAATCCACCACGGAGCCCTCCCCGGCATTGCCCAGAAGGACGGGCGTTCCGGTGATCTTGATGACATCCGTGCCGGCACCCTTGATGCTCGCACCCATAAAATTGAGAAAATTCGCAAGATCTACAATATGCGGCTCCCTTGCCGCATTCTCGATCACGGTCACGCCCTGTGCCTTGACCGCTGCCAGGATCGCATTCATGGTCGCCCCGACGGAGACCACGTTCATGCAGATGGTGTTGCCGTAGAGTGCATCCGCGGATACCTCCACCACATCCGTTCCCTGCATGGTATGCACGGCGCCGAGCGCCTCAAATGCCTTGAGATGCTGGTCGATGGGTCTTGCCCCGATCGAGCATCCGCCCGGCATCGCTGCCGCAGCCCTGCCGCACCGTCCGAGGAGCGCCCCCAGGAAATAGTAGGAGGCCCGCATTTTCTTTGCCTCCGCATAGGGGACATAGTGCTCCTTGACATGCTCGCAGGAGATCCGGTAAGTATCCGGTTCCCCGGCCATGCGCTCCACCTGTGCGCCGAGTCCTCTGAGGATCTTCAGACAGATCGCCACATCACTGATGTCCGGCACATTTTCAATGATGACCGGCACATCCAGCAGCAGCGTCGCAGGCAGGATCGCCACTGCTGAATTCTTGGCGCCGCTGACATGGATCTCACCGCGCAGCGGGGTGCCGCCATCAATTACAAATTTCTCCACGCTTTTCTCTCCTTCATGCTGAGCACTTCTGTTTTTATCGGCTCAGCCCGTAGTCCGACAGATCAAAGCGGACTTCACTGCCGTCGTACTGTTCTACCGTCACACTTTCCATATATACGGCCGATTTCGGCTTGTTGTTGCCATCCGTCTCCACCCTGGAGATCTCAAAGACCACATCCAGACCGTCAATGACCTGTCCGAACACGGTATATCCGCCCCCGTCAAGATGGGGCGCACCGCCGTTCGTGTAGTACATCTCCCGGGCCTCATTCGTGAACTGCGTCCCGTAGTTCTCCGTACAGAACGCCAGGGACTCCTCATCGAGCCCGCCGCCGGTCACGATATAGAACTGACTGCCGTCGGTCGAGGTACCCGCGCTGTTGGCATAGGCCAGTGCCCCTGCCACATGGATGAGCTGGGGACTGTAGCCGCCGTCGAACTTCCCGCCCCAGCAGCTCTCGCCGCCGGTGCCG
>JAFTZY010000052.1 GCA_017460955.1 Oscillospiraceae bacterium | reverse complement strand
CCCCCTCCCCTCCCGCGTCAGCGGGAGAAGGGAGGGGGTTTGGGGGTGGGCGGTCCTGTCAGGCGCCTCCCCCCTTGATTTCCCCGCAGAAATATAGTATAATAATACCAAACACCCAAAGGGGGCAGAAGCCATGCAATGGACACAGCTTTTATGTGAAAAGAGATACCGTTCCTACCGCAAGCACAAAAGCGGCACAGATCTGCGCAGTGAGTTTCAGAAGGATTATCACCGCATCATCTGCAGTGCCTCCTTCCGGCGGCTCCAGGATAAAACGCAGGTCTTTCCGCTCGACAACAGCGATTTCATCCGCACACGCCTGACGCATTCCCTCGAGGTCTCCTCCTTTGCCAAATCCCTCGGGCAGATGGCCTTCCAGTACCTCATCGACCACGGCACGGACCCGCAGGTCGATGGGCTTGTCAAGGAACAGGTGTGCAGCATCCTCGAGTGTGCGGGATTGCTGCATGACATCGGCAATCCCCCCTTCGGGCATTTCGGGGAGGATGCCATTCGCAGCTGGTTCCGGGAAAACCTCCCGCGCCTTCACTACAAGGGCCGCACGCTCGATACCCTCCTCGATCCCCAGATGCAGCAGGACCTGTGCTGCTTTGAGGGCAATGCCCAGGCGCTGCGCCTGCTCACCAAGCTCCACTACCTCATCGACGAAAACGGTATGCACCTGACCTATGCCCTGCTCAATACCCTCATCAAATACCCCGTCCCCTCCTGCGGGATCGACAAGTCCTCCCCGGATATCCGCACCCATAAGATGGGGTATTATCTTGCCGAGGAGGAGATCTTTAAGGACATCACCGGGAGCACGGGGGCTGTGGGATGCCGCTATCCGCTGACCTTCCTGCTCGAGGCTGCCGATGACATCGCCTATCTCACCGCCGATACGGAGGATGCGGTCAAGAAGGGCGTGCTCACCTATGACTGCCTGCTGCGGGAGCTTGAGGCCAGACAGGATCCGCTTGCACCCCCCGCGCAGCAGGCGTGCTACGATGAGGCCGTCCGGGCGCTGCGGGAAAAGCTTTCCTACGCGCAGGACAAGCACCTGCCGGACCCCGAGATGAACGCCGTGCAGAACTGGGTCATCCATGTGCAGGGGACCATGCTCCGGTGTGCCGCGAAGAGCTTTACGGATCACTATGCCGCCATCATGGACGGCAGCTTCCCCTCGGATCTCCTGTCCGTCTCGGAGACCGCGCTCCTCACGCGGGCGCTTGCCGGCATTGCCGTGCAGTACATCTACGATTCCGACCCCATCCTGACACTCGAGGTCTCCGCGGCGCATATCCTGCATGACCTGATGGACCGGTTCGTACCGGCAGCCATCCGGTATGACACGGACGAGCCCCTCACCCCCGTGCAGGACCGCCTCATGCGCATCCTCTCGCTCAATTACCGGGAGATCTATGCCTTCTATTCCAAGGACCGCCCGGAGGCATACCGCCTGTACCTGCGCCTGCTCCTTGTCACGGACCATATCTGCGGGATGACCGACAGCTTTGCCAAGCGCATGTACCAGCAGTTCTGCGGGATCCTGTAAGGGACGGAGCCCCCCCCCGCAGCCGCTTTGCGGCTGCACCCCCCTTGCACGCATAGCGTGCGGGGAGGATTCTTTTTTCTTATCGTGGGGGGACTGCGTCCCCCCACACCCCCTGCTTTGGCGCAAAAAACGCCCCCATCAAGGGGGCGTTTCAGTCACGCTTTATGTATCATCTGCTTTAGCATCGTCAGGTCAATGACATTCCATACGCCGTCCCCGTTTAAGTCCGCATCGCCCCGGATGTCAGCGCGCTCCCGGTGCAGATAGTGCTGCAAAAGGGCGGCATCCTGCGCATCCACGTCCCCGTCAAGGTCCAGATCCCCCGGCAGGGCGTCCAGAACGCCCAGCACCGTGCAGATGTCCTGTTCCAGGAGCGCACCGCCCCCGGTGGTCACGCGCACGCGGTAGGTCCCCGCATCGCCGGCTTTGGCGCTGTCAATGACATAGCGCTCCCCCGTGCCGACGGAGACCCCGTCATGCAGCCACTCGATCGCGGCATCCGAGGGCGTGACCGGTGCCTCCATCGCATAGGTGTCCCCCGCCGTGAGGGTCACCTCCTGGTACGCGCTGTAGAGCGAGATGCCCGGCGTGAGCGTATAGGGACCGCCGGTGATCTCCCCGACGTTCTTCCACTCGTTCGCCTCATCCTGCAAAAAGATCCGCACGGACTCGATCGTGCAGCCGGGAGTCAGCTCCATCGTCTCCCCGATAGCGATCCTAAATTCCATGAAATCCCCGCTCGCTTTCAGCGCGATCCCGCTGTGGTCCCCGGCACTGTAGTAGATCCATCCCGCCGACTGCCGGTAGTACCAGTAGGTCGTGTCCGATCCGGCCGGCTTGACACGCAGATTGATGACCGGCTTTTCTGCATCCTGGGGGATGCGTGCGGCAATGTACAGGTAGCTGTCGTCATTGGTCACCCAGAGGGACCGGTCCCCGTCCTGCGCAAGGAGGGTATCGTCCGTCCATTCCGAATCGCTCGAGCACATCCCGTCATGGATGACGGCCCCCTTCACCGTGTAGAGAACGGCATTTTCAGCCGAATCCTGCGTGCCAAAGCGCTGGTCGGCGGCTTTCTGCGGATCGGATGTCTGTGTGACCGTCACGCGCCCGAGCCGGTTGGCACCGAGGGAGGCGTTCCATATATCGGGATTGGCAAAGCGCACCGTGCGCATCGCACTGTCCTGCACGCTTTGCTCCCCCACGGACAAGCGCAGATACACGTTCCACTCCCCCGGCGTCAGGCTGCCCGGCAGATGTACCGAGAGCGTCTCCTGCGCGGTGGTGCAGGACTTCCACTCCCTGGTATCCACGGGGACCTCGGTCACGATGTATTGGCCGTCCCGCTCAAGGAGGAGCTGCGCCAGCTGCTCCCGCACGGGTGCGGCAAAGCCGGTGTTCTCCACATCGAACTGCACCGTAAAGAGGCTGCCCTGCTCGCAGGCATCGCTCATTTTGCACGAGCGCACCGTGAAGCGGTAGCCCAGGTGGTCCCGCACGAATTTGCGCACGGTCTGCCCGTAGTAGGCTGTGTTGTCCGCACCCTCCGGGTCGTACTGCGCCGAGTAGGTGTAGTTGTCATAGAGCGCATAGATGTTGGAATTGATGTAGCTCAGGTGGGTCCTGTACATCTCCGGGATGGCGTTTTCCGGAAGGTAGGTGTCGTATTTCTGCGCCCATTCGAGATTGCCGGAGAATTCCCCGCCGTAGTAGGACGCCGTCTGCCGGCCGAGCCAGGCCGTCTCCACGGCACGGTTGGAATAGGTGCCAAGGTCGGAATCACTGCCCATGTAGCCGTCATTGTACATCCCGACGCGGGCCTCCCGGCTGCCCGGTGCCGAGGTCCATGCCGCCATGCCGTCCATGTCCAGGCCCTTCCACTCCCGGAAGATGTTGGGCGTGCGCACGGTCACGGGGATGTCGTCGGGTGTCATGTCGAGCACCGCATCCAGGAGCTGCGCCTTGTAGGCAAGGGAGGTGTATTTGCCGCTGTGCTGCTCGCCCCATGCACCCACAAAGCCCGATTCCACGAACATGAGAATGTCCTTGTACTCCTCAAGGAAGCCGTCCTCCCGGATCTGCTCGATGTGGTGCAGGACCTGGTCAAAGCTCCCGGGCTCGGGATTTGTCTTGCCGTTGGCATCGTACCGGAAGCGCACGGCGACCGTGCAGCCGTTTTTGCGGCAGTTCTCGAAGGTCCCGCGCATGGCGGCAAAGAAGGTCTCGTCCAGATCGTAGTCCACGCCCTCCGTATAGTTGCCCGCATCGTCCGTCACACCGTTTGCGCCGCTCGAGAAGGCGCCGATGTTGATGAACATCAGCACCAGGTTCCCCGTGGGATTCTGCACCTTCGTCTCCCCGGGCCTGCAGGTGTACCAGAGTGTGGTGGTGTAGCCGGCACCGGGATTGTTCAGGGTGTCGGTCGATTCGGTATAGTCCATGCCGGAATCCACTAAGCCCTCGGCAGTTCCCGGCAGTGCCGGCAGCGCCGTCAGGCCGATCACAGCGGAAATGACGGCACAGAGTACAGCTTTTGCTTGCATCATGAAAGTCCTCCTGTCCGGGCGCATAGCCCTCTATAATTTGATTATACCACATTTTTCCGGAAAAAGCAACCCCCTTTCCGTCAATTTCCACAAAAAACGTTTTCGATATTTTACAGCTGTTGTCCTTGCGCACAATGAAAATCCATGCTATAATAAAGACGGTAACTGTATCACAGGAAAAAACCTATATAAAAGGAGGAATTTTTATGAAATGCCGCATGTCCAAAGCCCTTGCCGCCGTGTGCGCCCTTGGCGTAGCAGCCGCAGCCCTGCCGGCCTTCCCGGCTCGTGCAGCCGGAAAGCAGCTCATCCACGAGATCCGCGCCGTGACCGATGCCTTGCCCGTCTACGGACAGGAGGCAGCCTACTTCGATCTGCAGATCACCGAGGGACTCCCCGTCGTGATCGAGGACTGCTGGTGGGAGTGCATGCTGGATGGCGGCAGCATCCAGTACCGCGACCAGGACATCATCGACATGGAGGGACAGTACGTCTTTGAGATGGTCCCGCGCATCCCCGAGGCACTGTCCGATGCCTACGGCTTTGCCGGAGACCTGAAGATCTATGTGAATGATACGCTGATCGAGGCGTACAGAGGCGTGGCGGATGAGGAAATGAGCGTCGGGCAGCTTTCCCTGCCGTACTACTGCTATTTTGAAGTCACGCAGGACAGCACCGTGCCGATCGGCTGGTCGATGCAGGGTGTCTCCATCGACGGGAGCACCCTCTCCTGGGATGCCTACACCGGTGCGAAGTCCTACATGTTCGGCCTTGCATCATCGGGCTCGGAAATGATCTATCAGCAGCTGACGGATACCAGCGTGGACCTTGATGCCTGCATCGAGCAGCTCGCCCGCGAGGTGCAGGTCGATCCGGCAGAGCTTGCAGGGCAGACCATGGAGCTCTCCCTCATCGCACTGGATACGGACACGGAGAAGGGCAATGCCCTGTCCGCAGAATGGACCGGCACCTATGTGTACCGCGGGGATGCCCCGTATATCAGCAGCCAGTCCCCGGATGTCGTGTACTTTGTCCCCGGCACCGGGAGCGTGGACCTCTTTGTGAACGTCGCAAACAGCCAGGGGGACCTGGATTATAAGTGGACTGCGGATTCGGATGCGCTCGGTGTCACAAGGTCGTTCATCGGCGCCGGCAATGTGTTTGCATTCTCCGGCATGGATCTGGGGGGCAGCGTCACGAAGGAATATGACGGCACAGTCATCCGGTGTGAGGTCACAAGCGGTGATACGACCCTGACCTCCCGGAAGATCACCCTGCGGGCCGCTTCCCTCGGCGATGCCAACGCCGACGGCAGCGTGGGACTGCTTGACGTGGTAGCCGTGCAGCGCTATCTCGTGCGGCAGCCGTCGCAGGTGCATGTGAACCTGTGCGATCTCGACAAGGATGATTGCATCACCGTTCTGGACCTGTCCCTGCTCAAGTCCTATGTCACCCGGGCACTCGAGGAACAGCTTGCAGCGCAGACAGTGGCGCTCCAGTTTGATTTCCCGGGCGGCTTTACCGTCGGGCATATGATCTATCTGAGTGAGATGCAGCTGCATTATGAGGATGCGCGCATTGGCTCCGCAGAGCTTGCCATGTCCGGCAGCAGCCATGTATTGCAGACGGATGCGGGCAAGAAGAGCTACCATATCGTGACCGGCGAGGTCTACCAGGAGGGCTCCTCCTATACCCTCACGGTTTCCCTCCACTGCACGGATGAAGAGGCCGCCTCCTCGATCGTCTATGCCACACTCAACGGCAGCGAGCCCGTCTCCGTGGAGCATGCCTCCGCCCAGGATGTGCGCGTCGTCTTTGACCTTGGCTACCCTGCTGCGGGATAAATTCTCCACCTCTGTTGGTTATTTTACACCTCTTCTGCACATTCTCCACTAAATCTGCGTTTTGTGGGTTGTGAGTGGTAAAAAAATCATGTATAATTTATGAAGTAAACGGTTAAGGTAAAAATAAAACACGGCATGGCACTGCAATTCATAGAGAGGAACAATCTATTTACAGAAAGGGAGATGGAAGTATGAAGAAACAAGCAAGATCCTTCCTGAGTCTGCTGGCGTCGGCAGCGCTTTGCGCAGCGCTGTTTCCGGGCATCACCGCGAGCGCGGCGGTGACGCTGACGGAGAACAAGACCGGCACCTATGACGGCTACAGCTATGAGCTGTGGAAGGACTCCGGCACCACCACCATGGTCGTGGGGGAGAAGGGCACCTACTCGTGCGAGTGGAGCAACATCAACAACTGCCTGTTCCGCACGGGCCAGAAGTTCGACTGCACCCAGACCTATGAGGAGATGGGGAACATCCAGCTCGATTTCGAGTGTGATTACCACCCAAACGGCAATTCCTACCTGTGCGTATACGGCTGGAGCCGTGATCCCCTGATCGAGTATTACATCGTTGAATCCTGGGGCAACTGGCGTCCGCCGGGAGCCGATTCCCTCGGAAAGATCACCGTGGACGGCGGTACCTATGATGTCTACAAGACCCTGCGTGAGCAGCAGCCGTCCATCGACGGCACGGCCACGTTCTACCAGTACTGGAGCGTGCGCACGGAGGACTGCAAGCGCACGAGCGGTACCATTACTGTATCCGATCATTTCAAGGCATGGGATGCGATGGGCCTGAACCTCGGCAAGCTCTATGAGGTCGCCCTGAACGTCGAGGGCTGGCAGAGCCAGGGTACGGCCAATGTCACCAAGAACGAGCTGACCATCGGCGGCGATCCCAAGCCCACCGAGCCTGCGACCGAGCCCGAGCCCGATGCGGACGGCTATTTCTTCCATTCGACCTACGAGTCCGGTACCGACAGCTGGCAGGGCAGAGGCGATGCCAAGGTCGCCGCTTCCTCCGCACAGGCATTTGCAGGGAGCCAGTCCCTTGCCGTAACGGGCAGAACGGATACCTGGAACGGCTGCGCGTATCCTCTGAGCACGGCAGTGTTCCAGCCCGGCAAGGCCTACAGCTTCAGTGCGATGGCTATGGCACAGACCGCTGAGGATTTCAAGCTGACGCTCCAGTATGAGGATGCAAGCGGCGAGGAGCAGTATGCCTCCGTTGCGACCGCCTCCGCCGGCAAGGGCGAGTGGGTACAGCTTGCCAATCCCTCCTATACCATCCCCGCAGGGGCCTCCAGCCTCCTGCTGTATGTGGAGACGGACGGCTCGACCTCTCCGTTCTTCGTGGATGAAGCCATCGGCGCTCCCGAGGGCACCGAGATCACCGTGGACCTTCCGGCCAAGGAGGGCGATGTCAACGGGGACGGCGAAGTATCCGTGCTCGATATCGTGGCACTCCAGAAGTTCCTGGTGCGCATGGATGCACAGGTAAGCAGCGAGGCGGCCGATCTTGACCATAACGGCAGGCTCGACGTCATTGATCTTGTGATGCTCAAGCAGCTCGTGCTCACCCCCCAGATCGACCCGCCGCTCACGGAGGACCCCACCGAGGCCCCCGAGCGCGTGGACGGTGTGTTCTACAACACAGCGGACGTCTCCTGGATCGACAAGTCCAAGCCGATGGTCGCCCTGTGCTTTGATGACGGCCCGTGGGGCGACAGCTCCGGATCCGCCTACCGTATCCAGAATGCACTGGCCGACAACGGCTTCCATGCGACCTTCTTCTACTGGGGCAACCGCATCAACTCCGGGAACGAGGCCGAGATCGCCCGTGCCGATTCCCTCGGCTTTGAGATCGCCAATCACACCTACACCCACCCGGATCTGACCACGCTCGATGCAGCGGGGATCCAGAGTGAGATCAAGCAGACCGCCGACATCCTCACGCGCATCACCGGCAAGCAGGATTTCCTCCTGCGCCCGCCGTATCTGGCTGTGAACGACACCGTCAAGGCCAATGCCGGCACACCCCTCATCACCTGCGCCGTTGATTCCGGTGACTGGAACAATGCCACCACACAGGAGATCATTAACAAGGTGACCGCCAAGATGAATGACGGCAGCCTGAACAACAACGTTGTTCTCATGCACGAGACCTATGACACCACCGCAGAGGCCATGGAGTATCTGGCACCCTACATGAAGCAGCAGGGCTGGCAGATCGTGACCGTCTCCGAGATGTTCAAGGCCAACGGCAAGGACATGTATGACGGCGAGGTTTATGCCTACGTCCGTTAAGGGATCCCACCTCCATAAAAATGCCCGGCAAAGCTCTGCCGGGCATTTTTTATTGACACAGGAGGCCCCTTCGTAGTATAATAGAGAAAAGATCTGTCAAGGAGGCGTACCCTATGCCGCTGCTGCTCGTCCGTGAGGACATCACCCGTATGAAGACCGATGCCATCGTCAATGCCGCCAATACCTCCCTGCTCGGGGGCGGCGGTGTGGACGGTGCCATCCACCGTGCCGCAGGGCCGGAGCTGCTCGAGGAATGCCGGGAGCTCCACGGCTGCAAGCCCGGACAGGCCAAGCTCACGCGCGGCTACAAGCTGCCGTGCCGCTATGTCATCCATACCGTCGGCCCCGTCTGGCAGGGCGGCGGACATGGGGAGGAGGCCGTCCTGCGCTCGTGCTATACACAGAGCCTCACCCTTGCCGCCGCACACGGCTGTACCTCCGTCGCCTTCCCCCTCATCTCCACGGGACGCTACGGCTATCCCAAAGAGCAGGCCATGCAGACGGCACAGGATGCCATTATGCAGTTCCTCACGCACAGTGATGCGGATCTGACTGTGTATCTGGTGGTGTTTGACAAGGAAGCGACCGCCATCGGACGCGAGCGCTTCAAGGAGCTGCAAAGCTTTGTGGATGACCGCTATGTGGCGCTCCATAAGGACGTGCGGCGCCGTGATGCCGAGCCCCTTGAAGCGATGCACGAGGACGCTCTCCCCATGGCGCAGGCGCTCCCAAGTCCGGCGAGTGCGCCAAATTTCATGGTCAGCGGCTCGCTGGCAGAGGCGCTCGGACAGCTTGACGAGAGCTTTTCGCAAATGCTCCTGCGGCTCATCGACGAGAGCGGCATGACCGATGCGCAGTGCTACAAAAAGGCGAACATCGACCGCAAGCTGTTCTCGAAGATCCGCAGCGACCTGC
Organism: Oscillospiraceae bacterium; assembly: GCA_017460955.1. Lineage (GTDB taxonomy): Bacteria > Bacillota > Clostridia > Oscillospirales > Ruminococcaceae > UBA3855. The sequence goes on along the minus strand of JAFTZY010000052.1, from coordinate 1,308 downwards.
ACTACCACCCCAAAAAGACCACCGCCATCGCCTTTGCACTTGCACTTGAGCTCGACCTCCCCACCACGCAGGATCTGCTCGGCAAGGCGGGCTTCACCCTCTCCCACAGCAGCAAGTTCGACATCATCATCGAGTATTTCATCACAAAGAAGCGCTACAATATCCTCGAGATCAACGAAACGCTCTTTGCCTTTGACCAGCCGCTGCTCGGCGCCTGATTTGTCGCATCAAAAGCGACCTTTTTCTCCTCCCGGTGTGGTATCATAGGATCACAGACAAGGGAAACCGCAGCCGCACACGCTGCACACACATGAAGGAGGAGCCTTATGAACAAGAAGCAGAACAACATCACCGAGCTGGTATTCATCCTGGACAGAAGCGGGTCCATGGGGGGACTTGAGTCCGACACCATCGGCGGCTTCAATGCCATGATCGAAAAGCAGAAGAAGGAGGACGGCACGGCCTATGTCTCCACCATCCTCTTTGACGATGAGGCGAAGGTGCTGCATGACCGGATCGACCTTGCGAAGGTCCCGGCCATGACGGACCGGGATTACACGGTACGGGGCTGCACGGCGCTGTTCGATGCTGTGGGCGGTGCCATCCGCCACATCGGGAACATCCACAAGTACGCCCGCCCGGAGGATGTCCCGGCGCACACGCTGTTCGTCATCACGACCGACGGGATGGAGAACGCGAGCCGGAAGTTCACCCGTGAGGATGTGCGCCATATGATCGCACGCCAGAAGGAGCGCTACGGCTGGGAGTTTATTTTCATCGGTGCGAACATCGATGCCGCCGAAACGGCGGAAAGCATGGGCATCGCAGCGGAACGCGCCGCCAATTACCGCGCCGACAGCGCAGGCACGCAGGTGCTGTTTGAAGCCCTCAGCGCCCCCATCAGCGCCGTGCGCCGCAGCGCGAAGATCGACCGCGCCTGGGCGGAAACGCTCGAGGAGGATAAGAACAGCCGCGGATAAGCGCACGGCACGCTTGTCATCAAAAAACCGCCCCCAAAAGGGGCGGTTTCAGTCTGTCAAAAAAAGCTTGTTGCCGCCTAAAGGCGGCAAGGAAAAGCATGCTGAAATTGATAGGTAGGGCGCGCTTTTTTGCAAAAAAGCGCCCCTCTTCAAAAAACAGTCCACCGGACTGTTTTTTGAATTCACCCCTGAAAAAAGCGGCGGGTAAGGGGATTTCGCCCACTGCGGTGGGCGACCAGGGCTTTCAGCCCTGGACCAGACCACCTATTTGAAAAAATCAGGCACAAAAACATTTACTGCGCCTTAGGCGTGGCTAACAAGCGTTTTT
>JAFTZY010000013.1 GCA_017460955.1 Oscillospiraceae bacterium | reverse complement strand
CCACCCAGGCGCCCGCCGTGACGCCGCCGCAGGATACCCCGGCAGCGACCGAGCCCGCAGAGCCGGCAGCCGTTGTCGATCCGCCGCAGCAGGAGGAGCCCCCCGCCGATCCCGGAGAGGAGCCCCCCTTCGTGGACGGGGAGGAGCCGCCGCAGGAAACACCGCCCGAGGAGGAGAGTGCGGGGGAGACCGTCGGGGAGACCGAGGCGGAGAGCACGCAGCCCACACAGGCGCAGGAGACCGATGCGGATGATGTGCCCCCCACCGAGCGCGAAACGCCGCCCCCCCTCCCGCAGGATGACGGGCACGGCGGTCAGCCGCGGATGGACAAGTGGAACCTGACGATCACCATCGACCATTTTGCACTGCTGTCCGATGAGGACGGGAATTTCCTTGCCCTGCGCAACACCGAGGACTACACCGAGGAGGAGGCCGAGGAGATCATGAACGGGATCCTCGCACTCGGCAGGAAGCAGGGCATGTACGGCTGGCTGCAATACTACACCACCGAGAAGGACTACGGCACGCTCATCGTCGTGACCGACAAGACCTCCGATCAGGGCCTGCTGAACAAGCTGTTCACGTCCACGGTCGTCATCGGCATCCTGACGCTGCTGGTGCTGCTGGGCTTCCTGATCTTCTTCTCGCGCTGGATCACAAAGCCCGTGCAGACGGCCTTTGACCGGCAAAAGCAGTTCGTATCCGATGCCGGACACGAGCTCAAGACCCCGCTTGCCGTCCTGACGGCAAATGCGGACATCCTCCAGGACGAGATCGGCGAGAACAAGTGGCTCGGGTACATGCAGGAGCAGACCGGGCGCATGAGTCAGCTCGTCGGCGATCTTCTGCGCCTTGCCAGGATGGACAATCCCGCGCAGGAGTATGTGTTCCAGGAGTTCAACCTGAGCACGGCCGTTGCCGCAACGGCACTGCCTTTTGAGAGTGCAGCATTTGAACGGCACAGGAACCTCGAGATCGACATCCAGCCCGACGTCCGGTACCGGGGCAGTGAACAGCATATCCGGCAGCTTTGTGCGATCTTCATCGACAACGCCCTCAAATACTCCGACGAGAACGGCATCATCAAGGTCACCCTGCTCAAGCGCGGGGACAACTGCATCATGGAGTTCTACAATACGGGGTGCGAGATCTCGCCGGAGGAGACAGAAAAGATCTTCGAGCGGTTCTACCGCGGCGACAAGGCGCGCAACAACAAGGGCAAGAACGGCTACGGCCTCGGGCTTGCCATTGCCAAGAGCATCATGGAGGTACACAAGATCAAGATCCGCGTGACCTGCGAGCAGGGACGCTGGATCCGCTTCCTGCTGACGATGTAGCTCCCGGCACAAATGTCGAAAATCCATGGGGGAATCCCGCATGGTTTGTGGAATCTGTCAAGAAATGCAAAGCGTTCTTGACAGATTCCTGTTTTTGTGATATAGTACAAAAAGAAGAGTAATTCATTATGCAAATTGACGGCAATTCTCGCTGTGCCGGGGAATTGTACAGGAGCTTACGATCTATGTTCACAACACTGAAAAAATACCGGTTCCTCCTGTCAAGACTTGTCAAGAGGGACTTTATCCAGAAATATAAAAAGACCACACTGGGCGTGCTCTGGAGCATCATGAGCCCGCTGTGCGAATTCTTCGTGCTCGTGCTTGTCTTCAAGAACATCTTCGGACGGGATACGCCCCATTATACGACCTATGTCATCACCGGTGTGCTCTGCTACAATTTTTATACCAACGCGACGACCCAGGGCATGGAGTCGCTTCTGAGCAACGGGGCGATCATGAATAAGATCAAGCTGCCCACCTGGCTCTTCCCGCTGTCGAAGAACCTGTCGGCGACGCTCAATTTCCTCATCACCTGCGTGGTGCTCACGGTGTTCATGCTCATCGACAATGTAGCGTTCACCTGGAACCTGCTGCTGCTGCCGTTCCCGGTCATCACGATGTTCTTTATCAATTTCGGGGCGAGCCTCATTCTGTCGAGCCTGTTCATCTTCTTCAAGGACACGCTCTATTTCTACCACATTTTCAACCGGCTTTTGTACTACTGCTGCGCCATCTTCTACACTGTGGAGCGCTTTCCGGAGGCGGCGCGGGGCCTGCTCAAGATCAATCCGGTCTATGATTTCATCGTCTACTTCCGCACCATCGTCATCGACGGCGCGGTACCGTCACTGGATCTGCATCTGTGGCTGTGCGGCTATGCTGCCGTGATGATGCTCATCGGCGTGATCGTGTACAACTGCAACAAGAACCGGTTCATTTTCTACCTGTAAGGAGGCGGCACTATGGTTTTGGCAGATCATGTATCCATCCGCTACCTTGCCGGAGATTTTTCGGATGTCGGCCTCAAGGAATGGGTCATCCAGCGTGTCCACCATGAGCGCAGGATCGAGGGCATCTGGGCTGTGAACGACGTGAGCTTCCAGCTGGAAAAGGGCGATTTCATGGGGGTGATCGGCGTCAACGGCGCCGGCAAGTCCACCCTGCTCAAGAGCGTCACCGGGATCCTGCCGCCCAAGAAGGGCACGATCCGGACCGACGGCAATGTGGTCGCCCTCCTCGAGCTCGGCACGGGCTTTGACAATGACCTCAATCTTCGTGAGAACATCCTCATGCGCGGGGCGCTGCTCGGCTATTCGAGGGAGTTCATCGAGGAGCGCACGGACGAGATCCTTGAATTTGCGGAGCTCACGGAGTTCCAGTGGTATAAGTACAAGCAGCTCTCCTCGGGCATGCGCTCGCGTCTGGCCTTCTCCATCTGCTGCCTGGTCAGCCCGGATGTGCTCATCCTCGATGAGGTGCTCTCCGTCGGGGACGGCTCCTTCCGCAAAAAGAGCGGCGACAAGATGCTCGAGGTCATCCAGAACGGCGCCATCACGCTGTTCGTCGGACATAACACGAGCACGATGAAGCGCCTTGCCAATAAGCTTTTGTGGCTTGACCACGGCAACCAGATCGCCTTTGCGCAAAACCGCGAGGAGGCACTCGAGCTGCTCGAGCTCTATGAACGCTTCCTGAAGCTGCGTGCCGCCGACCCGAAGGTCCGTCCGGACCTGGAGGAGCTGCGCCAGAAAAAGAAAAAGCCCGTGAAAAAGACCGCATCCGCCAAGCCTGCGACCGTCAGTGCCGCGAAGCACGAGCAGGCGATGCGCAACGCCCATAACAAGGAGGTGCGCTACCGGATGTACCTGTCCCTGCTCGATGAGCTGGTGCTGCATCCGGAGCATGTGGCGCATATGCAGCAGTACCTGAAGGAGCGGGAGATCCGCCGCGTGGCCTTCTATGGGGATACGGCCGTGCTGGATTTTCTCATCCCCCTGCTTGAGCGCGAGCAGATCGGGGTCGATTATATCGTGGAGAATACTGCCGAAAGCCGTCACTGTGATACGGTCATCCCCCGCGGGACGCAGGAATTCCCCGAAACGCAGCTCATCATCATTTCCGACATGTTCTTCACCGACCGGATCGCAGGAAAGCTCCCGGATCTGACACAGATCCCCTTTTGCAGCATCCATGCACTGTTCGGTATCGGGGAGGACCGGGACGAACCGACACAGAAATGACCCGAGCCTTCCCCCGGCTGTCCCGGGAGAAGGCTCCGCTTTATATCCAAGAGGAGGTGCCGCATGAACCTTGCCCTGTACCAGAAGCTCGTCAACCGCAACTATGCCGTCAAGCAGCGCTATGAGGGCTTTGTGCTGTCCCATCCGACGCTGCACCGGCGCTGCCGTGCCGTGTCGTGGGGGTATCTTGTGCTGCTGAACCTGCGTTATAATGTCCTGCATCTGCCCGAGCGGGAGCATCTGCGTGCCGGCAATGAGAGCGGCACCGGGATGCAGCGCACCCCCGAGGAAACAGCCGCCCTCCTGTGCCGCAGTGAGGTGGTGTCCTTCGATGTGTTCGATACCCTCCTCCACCGCCCGTTCTCCGAGCCGACGGCGCTGTTCTATGTGCTCGGGGAGCGGCTGGACATCCCGGATTTCCGGACACTGCGCACCCGCGCCGAGCAGACCGCCCGGCAGCGGCAGATGGCGGAGAGCGGCACCGGGGAGATCACGCTCTCTCAGATCTATGAGGTCCTCCATGAGGAGACGGGCCTTGACCCGGACGCCGGTGCCGCGCTCGAGTCGGAAACGGAGATCGCCCTGTGCCTGCCAGACCCCTATATGCAGAAGGTCTGGGCGCTTGTCCGGAAGGCCGGACGGCGCATCGTGGTCACCACGGACATGTACCTGCCCCGGGCGACCATCGAAGCCATGCTGGAAAAATGCGGGTTTACGGGCTATGAACAGCTCTTTTTGTCCGGGGAGGCGGACTGCGGGAAATACGACGGGCGGCTCTTTGCGAAGGTGAAGGAGGCCCTTCCTGCCGGGAGCTATGCGCATATCGGCGACAGCCGGGGCTCGGACGTCAGCCGGGCGCAGGCGGCGGGCTTTACCGCCGTGCATTTCCCGAACATCCACGAGCTCGGTGCGCCCTACCGGCCCCCGCATATGTCATGGATGGTCGGCTCGGCCTACCGGGGGATGGTGGACCGGCGGCTGTATGCCATGGAGCAATGCGACCCCGCGTATGAGTACGGGTACAAATGCGGCGGCATCCTGGTGCTGGGCTTCTGCGGGTTCCTGCACGAGCAGGCACAGCGCACAGGAGCGCAGCGCATCCTGTTCCTGTCCCGAGACGGCTATCTTGTCAAGCAGGTCTATGACAGGCTGTACCCGGAGGAGGAAACGGTGTATCTCCACTGGTCACGCGCCTGTGCAGCCAAGCTCTGTGCGGGACTGTATCCGCATGACTATTTCCGGCGCTTTCTCGAGCAGAAGGCCGGACGCGGCTATACGGTGGAGGAGCTCCTGTCGGCCATGGATCTGTCCGGGCTTGAGGTCCCTTATCCGAAGGAGACAGTCCTCACCGACCGGAATCTTCCGGAGCTGCGGGCGCATCTGAACGGGCGTCTGCCGGAGATCCTGCGGTGCTATGAGGGGGCGTATGCGCAGGCGGATGCCTACCTTGCACAGGCCGTGGGGAAGGCGCAGCGTCTCCTCACCGTAGACTGCGGCTGGGCGGGCAGCGGGAGCATTTTCCTTGATGCGTACCTCCGGCGCCATATGGGACTGGATGTGGAGGTCACGGGTGTGCTGTGCGGCTCGAACGCACTGCGGCAGAGTGACAGCGATTTCTCCGAGACGTATTTCCGCACGGGCAGGCTCGTGTCCTACTGCTTTTCGGCGGAGCATGAGCGTATGGCGTATGAGACGCATTATCCGGCGGATAAGCACAATGTCTATTTTGAGCTGCTTTTCGGCGCACCCGAGCCGTCCTTCCTGGGCTTTACGGAAACGGGCCTGCGGTTCGATACGGAGAGTGAGAATGCGGAGACCATCCGGCGCATCCATGCCGGGGAGCTCGATTTCTGCAGGGACTGGCTGGAGGCCTTCTCTTCGATGCCCTATATGCGCCGGATCTCCGGCAGTGATGCCTATGCGCCGTTCATGACGGCGGTGAACGCCGGCAAGGATTATCCCGCAAGTGTGTTCCGGGACTGCGTGTTCGATGAGACGACGGGCGGGAAGAAGGAAAAGATCTGACTCAGAGACAAGCCCGCAGAAGTTAGAGGTGAGATGTCAGCATGCCACCCTCTGTGGGAGGCAAACAGTCTGTCGAAAATGTATCGGGGGCCTCACAGAGACCCCCGATACTTGCAGGGGATGAGGGATGCTGTCCCGCACAAAAAGCCCCTCCCGTGAAAAGCAGGGAATGTGGATGCCGCAGCTCCGCACAAAAGCGAAAAGCCCCTACCGTGAAAAGCAGGGAATGTGGAGGCCGCAGCACCGCACAAAAGCGAAAAGCCCCTCCCGCGAAAAACAGGGGATGCGGGGGGACGCAGTCCCCCTGCAAGAAAAAGAAAATGCCCCCTCCCCTCCCGCGAAGCGGGAGAAGGGAGGGGGGTTGGGGGTGGGCATCCACGCAGTCTCCCCTCCCCATTGGCGGAAAAATCGGGAAAAGGGCATTTTTTTTGCATTTTCCCTTGCAAAACAAAAGGAGATATGCTATAATATAAAATAAGTGTACACATATCCGGGGAAGTGTGGATATGCGGCATGATCCGATGGCAAGAAAAGAAATTGGGAGGAAACAGTAATTATGGTTTTTGCGGGAATCCTGGCAGGCGGTGTCGGCTCGAGAATGGGCAATTACAACATTCCGAAGCAGTTTCTGCCGATCAATGACAGACCCATCATCGTCCATGTTGCGGAGAAGTTTCTGCTCCACAATGAGGTGGACCTGGTCATCATGGGCATCAATCCGGCATGGTATCAGAATATGCTGGACATCCAGGCAAAGTATCTGAGCGAATTCAAGAATCTGGTCGTCGTCAAGGGCGGCAATGACCGCAACGAGACGATCGATGCCGTCATCAAGGAAGCAAGACGGCACAGCCAGGATGACGAGGACATCATCGTGACCCACGATGCCGTCAGACCCTTCGTGACGCTCAAGATGATCTCGGACAATATCGCCGCAGCACGGCAGTTCGGCGTTTGCGATACCGTCATCCCGGCAACGGATACCATCGTGTATTCCGACAACGGCAGCTATATCACGGACATCCCCGTGCGCAGCCAGACCTATCAGGGGCAGACCCCCCAGAGCTTCAAGATCTCGCTGTTCGAGCAGGTGTACAGCTCCATGACACAGGAGGAGCTGAATGTGGTCACCGATGCGTGCAAGATGTTCATGCTCAAGGGCTATCATGTCCAGCTTGTGGAAGGTCATGTTTCCAATATCAAAATTACGTATCCTTATGACTATAAGGTTGCACAGATCATGATGGAGAATATCAAAAATGATTAGTCAGCAGTATAAGCTTGTGGCACCCTTCCGGATCGAATCCTTTTTCCAGGATGTGAAGGTGCAGGGCAGCGAGCACATCGTCGTCAGACCGCGCAAGCTGTCCGTTTGTAAGGCGGATATCCGCTACTATTTCGGCCTGCGTGACCCGGAGGTGCTCAAAAAGCGCCTGCCGATGGCACTCATCCATGAGGCGTGCGGTGAGGTGCTGCACGACCCGACCGGTGAATTTGCCACCGGCGCCAAGGTCGTGCTCCTGCCGAATATGCCCGGCAAGGATACCTTCTATGACGAGAACTACCGGCTCGATTCACTCTTCCGCTCAAGCCGCGCCGACGGCTTTCTGCAGGAGGCGCTGCGCATCAACAAGCAGCAGGTCGTGCCCTATACAAGGGAAGGGATGGACAATGTCTTTGCCTTCACCGAGCTCATCAGCGTGGGCGTCCATGCCGTGGACAGCTTCCTGCGCTATTCCCACGACAGAAGGGACCGCATCGCCGTCTGGGGCGACGGCGCCGTCTCCTATATCATCTGCTGCATCCTGAAGAACCGTCTGCCGGATGCACAGATCACCGTACTGGGCATCAACCCAAACAAGCTCCAGTACTTCGGCTTTTTAGACAATGTGCTCAATGTCAACCAGCTCGAGACCCGGCCGCAGTTCGACCATGTGTTTGAATGCGTGGGCGGCGCTGCCTCCGGCAAGGCGATCGACCAGATGATCGATACCATCGAGCCCCAGGGTACAATGATGCTCTGCGGCGTCAGCGAGGAGCCCGTTCCCGTCAATACCCGCATGGTGCTCGAGAAGGGCCTGACCATGATCGGCCGGAGCCGTTCGGGCAGACGCGATTTCATCGAGTCCGTCCGCCTGCTCGAGGAGGATGATACCTTCGCTGCCAGAATGCGCCAGATGATCTCCGAGGAGGTCGATGTGGCCGGCACGAACGACATCAGCAAGGCTTTTGAGCTTGCCAAGAATGCCGACTTCAAGGTTGTTATGAACTGGAATATTTAACAGGAGATAAGAGGAATGTTTATTTCATATGTGATCGCGCCCGGGCAGAATGATGCCTACCTTGCCCGGTGTATCGAATCCCTGTACGGGCAGAGCGAAGACGATTTTGAGATCGTCCTTGCCGGATGGCAGTTCGGACAGGCGCAGCAGTATGTACAGGAGCAGCTTGAGAAACGAACGAATTTCAAGGTGATCGAGGAGTGCCCGGAGTACGACCGTCTGGCCGCTGCCGCAAAGCTCGTTGATCCGCAGGCACAGTATGTGCAGCTTGTAGCCGAGAGCACGGTGGCCGTGCCCCATGCCCTGCGTACCCTGAAGGAGGGGGCCGGCGGCGCACAGCTCCTGCTGCCCGCAACCATCATCAAAACTGCCGAGGGCTTTACAAGACGTTATCAGAGAAGCTGGGAGGATGAGACGCAGGCAGGCGGCCTGGATGCATTTGCCTACTGCTTTTCCAAGGAGCTCTTCGACCGGTATGCCGACAATCTGACGGGTGCGCCCGAGGACGTGGAAACGCTCATCGACATCCTGCTCAGCTCCGGCACCTCCCTTGCCTTCATCGAGCAGGTCTGCTACTACATCGCCCTGCCCGAGGTGACCCGTCCGACCATCGCCGAGGATGACTATGACAAGCTCCTGGTCATCTCGCACAATGTCGGCAGCGAGGCGCTCGCGTCCGTGCGCGTCAAGCTGTTCACCAAGTACATCCACCGCTTCCTGCAGGTGCTCGATTCCGGGGAGGTCCCTTATACCGAGCAGTGCAAGGCCTATGAGACGCTCGTGCGGTTCGGCGAGCAGGCGGGGGACAACTTCACCCTCCAGAAGATCTTCTCACTCAATACGGGCGTGCCGGCTGCGGATATGCAGCATCTGGACCTGGAGGCCTACCGGACACTGCGCAGTGAGCTGTTCCGCCTGAGCGATACCGAGAGCAGCGTGGCTGCCGTGACGGACATCGTGGACCACTCCAACCAGCGCTATGCCGAGAATGTGCGCCGCATCGAGAATTCCGTCAAGACTCTGAGCAAGGAATGCAGCGGCGAGAGTGTGGAGCTCAGAAAGCTGCGCGACGAGATCGCTGCCATGACGGCCAACATGCATTTCCTGATGCAGAATATGGAGCAGGGGAATTTCACGGCTGGCTCCGGCGCCCCCGTCGGCTTCCAGGATCCGGTCAACGAGGTGCCCTACCTCTTTGCCACGGGCAAGCTCGGACTGAAGGTCGTGTTCCGGAGCTTTAACGGCTGGCTGCGCTATAAATTCTCGAGGAAGAAGTAAGGCAGGAGGATGAGAGCATGAACGAATATAAATACAAGGTTTCCATCATCGTGCCCGTCTACAATGTGGAGGAATACCTCCGGGACTGTCTGGATTCGCTGATCGCACAGACCATCGACCACAGCCAGATGGAGGTGCTGCTGATCAACGATGGCTCCACGGATGAAAGCCTTGAGATCTGCTATGAATATGCGCAGAGCGACTTCATTTTCAAGGTCTTTGACAAGGAGAATGAGGGCGTATCGGCTACCAGAAACTTCGGTATCCGCCATGCACAGGGACAGTACATCATGTTCCTGGACAGCGACGATACCTATACCCCCAAGACCGTGCAGCTGGTCACGGAGTTCTTCGACAAGCACTATGACGAGATCGATGTGGTCTCCTACTATGACCAGTACTATGAGAACGGCAAGAAGCTCGCGCCCCATATGCGCTACAAATATCTGACCCATACGGGCATCTATGACCTGAACAATACCGTGTTTGCCATGCAGGTGCGCCTGAATATCTGCGTGAAGAACCGCTTCGAGGACAATCTGCTCTTCGATGAGGACATGATGTACCAGGAGGACCAGAAGTACTGCTGCCATATGCTCGCCGACAAGCTCAAGCTCGGCTTTGTCAAGGAAGCACAGTACAACTACATGAAGAATGACAGCGGTATCGTCATGACCTCCACCAATGTCATCACCATCTTCGACCATTCCATTGCCTTCTTTGAGGGCGTATTTGCACTGTATCCCGACCATGTGCCGGAGTATTACCAGCAGCTGTTCCTCCATGACTGCGGCTGGAAGCTCAAGCAGCACTGCCTGTTCCCGTACCAGTACCAGGGCGAGGAATTTGAGAAGCAGTATGCAAGGCTCATCGCCCTGATGAAGCGCCTGGATGTGGACGCCATCATGCGGGCACCGACGGTGGACAATTTCCACAAGTACTACTTCCTCGAGCTCACCCGGAAGGACGAGATCATGGTCTATCCGGATACCGAGGAGCTCTCGGTGCTCTATAACGATCAGGTACTGCGCAAGGAGACCTCCTGCGAGATCATCGTCAACAAGATCAAGGCAAAGGGCAGCCGTCTGCAATTCCTGGCCATGTTCAAGAGCATGTACGGCTCCTTCACGGGCCGGCCGAACATCTATGTGCAGGAGACCACTGCCGGACAGGTGCGCGAATGCCGCCTGACGCCCTTCGTGTCCTCCGACAGCTACTATAAGGCCAGGGAGCTGACCAATACCTTCTGGGCATTCTATTATGAGCCGGATATGAACAGTGTGGATTCCTTCGAGATCTTCATCGAGGTCGGCGGCATCCGCTACCCGGCCCGGTACTATTTCATGCCCAACACCGCGCTCTTCAACGGTGCCAAGCGCTCGGCCACGATCGTCGGCACCCACTCGCTGCACTTCAAGGACGGCGTGTTCACACTCACCCCGCTCGATGACAACGGCAGACGCCAGCTCATCAATGCCTACACCAAGACGGTCAAGGACAAGACCATCATCTCCATCCGCAACGAGGCCGTCAAGTACATGGACAAGCGCATCTGGCTGTACTACGACTGCAAGAACGTCAAGGGCGACAACGGCTACTATCAGTTCGAGCACGATGCCCTCCTCGAGGACGGGATCGAGCGCTACTATATCTCCAACAATCCCCCCGAGTTCATGCGGGAATATGTCCGCCCGGATCTGTATCCGAAGGTCGTGATGTACGGGAGCATCAAGCACAAGATCATGTTTGCATGCTGTGAGAAGATCCTCACGGCGTTCATCGAGCCGTACAATTACAACCCGCTCACCGGGGAGGAGTACCGGCAGCTGTCCGATCTGCTGCGCTATGAGCTGATCTACCTCCAGCACGGCATCCTGCATGCTACCCTGCCGTGGAAGTACACCCCCGAGCGCTCGCTTGCCGACAAGGTGGTCGTCTCCTCCTATTTTGAGCAGGAGAACTTCAATAAGCACTACAATTTCCGGGCGCAGGACATCCTGCCCACCGGCATGGGCCGCTTTAACCGCATCGCCCCGAAGGCACCCGTGGAGGAGGGCGCACCCCGGCGCATCCTCTTTGCGCCGACCTGGCGGCAGTACCTGATCTCCCAGGCAGCGGACGGCACCTGGCTCCCGGAGGAGAAAAAGTTCGCAGAATCGAACTATTTCAAGCATTTCAACGATTTCCTGTGCAGCGATGCGCTCACCGAGGCACTCGAGGCGCACAACTGCATTCTGGAAGTGAAGATGCACCCGATCTTTGAGATCTATGAGCCGCTCTTTGAGGTGAAGTCCGAGCGCATCGTGATGGTCAACGCCATCGGCAATCAGAACGATTACGCTATGTTCATCACGGACTTCTCGTCGTTCACCTTTGACTTTGCCTTCTGCAAGCTGCCCATCATGTACTTTGTACCGGATATGTACGAGTTCAATGCGGGCCTCAACCAGTACCGCAAGCTTGACCTGCCCTTTGAGAAGGCCTTCGGCAAGCTCGTCACCGACGCAGAGGAGGCCATTGCCGAGGTCATCGCCGTGATGGAGCGGGAGTTTGTACCCGAGCCCGTCTACCAGGAGCGCATGGACAGCTTCTATCTGCCGATGAAGGATCCGTGCGGCGATCTGTACAGGCTGCTGACACAGGAAGCCTGATCTGTCAAACCGAATCTGAACACCCCCGCCCGTGCATTGCGCCCTCCGGCGGATGCCGTGCGGGGGTGCTTTGCAGCCGGAGTGCGCAGGAGCCTGCGAAGCTCCGGATAAGGAGATAATCTATGATCTATGGAAAATTACCGGACGAAGCCAAGTGCTGCGGCTGCCGCGCCTGTGCCAACGTATGTCCTGTGAATGCCATCACCATGGAATACAGCAAGAACCAGTTCATCGTCCCCACCATCAACACCGATAAATGTGTGAACTGCGGGATGTGTACCAAGGCCTGTCCCGAGCTGAACCCGGAATTTGTCAACGACAAGGAGCCGGCCTTCTATGCCTTCTGTGCGGATGATGAGACCCGTGCGGTGAGCGCATCGGGCGGTATGTTCTCGGTCATTGCGGAATACGTCCTTAGTCATGGCGGCTGCGTGTGCGGCGCTGCCTACGGGGAGAATGTGCAGCTGCGGCATGTCATCATCGAGCGCCGCGAGGATCTCCCCCCCCTGCGCTCCTCGAAGTATGTCCAGAGCGACACGAACGATGTCTACAAGCGCATCAAGCGGCTTCTCACCAGCGGCAGGCTCGTGTTCTTCTGCGGCACCCCCTGTCAGGTGGCGGCCCTCTATAAGGTCATTGGCAAGCATCCGGACAACCTCATCACAGCCGATGTGATCTGCCACGGTGTTCCTTCCCAGAAATTCTTAGATAAGTATGTCAGGGAAGTGTCCAAGGGGAAAAAGGCGGTCAATGTGGAATTCCGCAACAAGCGCCTTGGCTGGGCACACAAGGGCATTATCGTGACCTTTGATGACGGTACGGAATATGTGGGCATCAACTGGCCGAGACATAAGGAATCCTATGAGGAAGCGTATCTCAAGAATATGATGATGCGCTACTCCTGCTATGACTGCCAGTTCGCCGATTATCCCCGTCAGGGCGATTTTACCATCGGCGATCTGTGGCATTCGGACAAGCTCGACCCGAAGAGCAACGACAAGAAGGGAACGTCCTTCCTCTTTGTCAACAACAAACGCGCTGCCAAGCTTTTCAAAAAGCTCAAAAAGCGTGCCGTGTACTGCAATGAGATCCATGTGGACGATTACAAGAAGATCCCGAACCGCGTCACCCCCCAGGCAAAGCCCAGTGTGCTGCGCCGGCGCTTCCTCGATCTGCTGCGCTACAAGAGCTTTTCCGAGGCCTTCCGTCTGGCCTACAACAGGCAGTACGACATCGGCCTTGTGGGCGTGATGGGCAATGAGAACATCGGCAGCATCCTGACCTATTACGGGCTCTACCGCACCTTGGCCGAGCTGGGCTACAGCGTACTCCCCATCGAGCGTCCGCTCGATTCCCCGCTGCCGGTGAGCGAGAAGGCGCAGACCTTTACCAAGCGCTGGCTGCGCGGCTATGCACAGCCCGTGCAGTATGAGAGCATCGATGCCATGCGGGCCCTCAATGAGAAGTGCAGCCAGTTCGTGGTCGGCTCCGACCAGATCTATCTTGCCAAGATGTCCGAGCTGCGGGGGCACTGCTATTTCCTCAAATGGGTCGATCCGGGCAAGAACAAGGTCGGCTATGCCTGCTCGTTCGGCGGCCCCGGTGCCCGCGGCAGCAAGGAATACTACCGCGAGCTCAAATATTACCTGAACCGCTTCTCCTCCCTCACCTGCCGTGAGGATGACGGCGTAAAATTTGCAAACGAGACCTTAAAGCTCAACAAACAGGTGAGCTGGGTGCTCGATCCCGTGTTCCTGTGCAAGAAAGATAAATTCCTCGAGCTTGTGAACTCCGTCAAGGTACCCCGGGAAAATCCCTATATTGCGGCCTATATGATCATCCCGAAGCCGGAGCTCGTGGAGCTCTACCAGAAGGTACAGACTGCTTTTCCCGACTGCGCCTCCGAGATCATCACGAGCGAGGAGCAGAAGGGGCGTATCAAGGATGCGGGGATCCTGAACGATTTTGAGACGAAGGATGCCTTCCCCGTGGAGAGCACGCTCGAAACCATCTACAACAGCCGGTTCTTCGTGACCGATTCGTACCACGGTGTCTGCTTCTGCCTGATCTTCCGCAAGGATTTCGTGGTCATGCCCCGTGACTTCATCGACCGTTTCCAGTCCCTGCTCGGCCGCATCGGCCTGGAGGACCGCATCATCAAGCCGGACGGCTCGAACTTCACCGACGCGCTCCTCACGCCCATTGATTATGACAGCGTGTATGAGAAGCTGGGTCCGGAGATCACCCGCTGCCGGGAGCTCCTGCATGCCGCCCTGAAGGGGAAGGGCATGACGGACCTGACGGATATGGACATCGTGATGCAGCATGTGAAGGAGCAGGAGGAGACCAACCGGAAGCTCACTGAGGAGGTCACCGCACTCCGGAAGGCCGTGGAGGCACTCCAAAAAAAGCTTGAGGGCTGACAATGATCTCGATCATCATTCCCATCTACAACGGCTTTGCCGGGATCCCGCCGTCCGTGCTCCATGCACGCACGGAGAAGGAGATCCTGCTGGTCGATGACGGCTCGGAGGACGATTCCGCCGACCGTGCAGCGGCGCTCGAAAAGCGCTGTCCCGAGGTACGGCTCATCCGCAAGGCACATACCGGCGTTTCTGATACAAGGAACGCCGGTATCCGTGCAGCAAGGGGACGCTATATCATGTTCCTCGACGCGGACGACGACCTGCGTCCCGGCTCCGTGGAGGCGATCGTGAAGTTTTTCGATGCCTGCCCGGAGGCGGTGGATCTTGTGACCTATCCCATCGAGACGCTCTACCGGGGGTACCTGCTCGCGCCGCATTTCCGGTACAAATTCCTGACCTACTCGGGCATCTACGACCTGCGCGACCACCCCTACATCGGGCAGACGACGATGAACATCGCCGTGCGCAACCGCTTTGAGGAGAATGTGCTCTTTGACACGCAGATGACCTTTTCCGAGGACCAGATGTACTGCTGCGATGTGCTGCACCGCACGCTCAAAATGGGCTACTGCAAGGAGGCGGCCTACATTTACCACCGCAGTGAGAACACCTCCTCCGGACGCCTGTCCGGCGCGTGCTACGTCTTTGAGCAGTCCATGCAGATGTTCGAGCGCATCTTTGCACGCTATCCCGGGGAGGTCCCCAAGGCCTTCCAGGGGCTGTACATCAACGACCTGGCATGGAAGCTGCGCTCCAACATCCTCTACCCCTACCACTACGATGCCGCGGACTTTGCACGGGCGCAGACACGCATCCGCACACTTTTGCGGCGCGTGGAAACGCAGGTCATCTGGGAGCACCCGGACATCGACCCCTACCACAAATGCTACTGGCTCACCCAGAAGCCCGATGCCGGTGTCACCGCCTTCTGTGAGGCACGGGGCTTCGGCCTGCAATGCGCAGGAAAGACGCTTTTGGAGGAAGCGCAGGGGCGCATCGCCATCACCCGCATCCGCCGGGACGGGGACACCCTCATTTTCCGCGGCTTCTTAAAGTCCGGCGTGTTCTCCTTCACACAGGCCCCGCAGCTCTTTGCAAGGCTCCCGAAACGGCAGGAGGTGCCGCTCTTCCGCGCCTCCCAGAGCTATTATCTGTGCCATACACAGACTAATTTATTCTATGCGTTCTGCCTGGAGATCCCGTGTGCGGCGTTTTCCGAGCTGTCCTTTGAGATGGAGCTTATGGGGGCGACCTACCCGTGCTTCTGTGAATTCCAGCCCAAGGCACCGTTTTCCGAGTATTATGGGCGCTACCGGGTGTCGGTGGACGGCATCGGGATGCGCTATGAGCCGCAGGCCCGCCGCTTTGTGCGCGATCCTGCACCAGCCCTTGCCATCCGCACGGACAATTCCAGGAGCAGCCTTATGGGCTTTGGCATCCACACCCTGCGCAACAGAGCCGCTGCCCTCCGGGAGCGCTCGTGCATCCATCTGTACTACGACTGCCGGGGCGTGGAGAAGGACAACGGGTATTACCGTTTTCAGGCGGACTTTGACAAGCGTGACGGCGTGGAGCGCTACTATATCTGCGACCCGGACAATCCCCGGTACGGACGGCTCTTTACGAGAGCCCAGCGAAAGCGTATGGTGCCCTTCGGCTCGAAGCGCCACAGGCTCCTGGTCCTGGCCGCAAAGCGCATTTTCACGGCCTTCATCGAGGACAACAATCTCTTCCCCTTCACCCCGGAGGAGCTGCCCATGGTGTCGGATCTCTTTGATTTCACCGTGGAGTATCTCCAGCACGGCATACTCCATGCGCGTGTGCCGTGGAAATTCACCCCACAGGCGGTGATGGCGGATAAGATCTGCATTTCGACGGAGTACGAAAGACGCCTGTTCACGGAGCGCTACCATTTTCGTCCCGAGGACATCTATGAATCGCTGATGCCGCGCTTCCGTTCGCTTGACCGCACGGCCGCGCCGCAAAAGCGCATCCTGTATGCGCCGAGCTGGCGGGCGTACCTGGTGGGGGACAACATTGACGGCAAGTGGGAGATGCGCGAGCGCGCCTTCCTCACCTCGGACTACTACCGGGGCGTGACGGCGTTCCTGCACGATCCGGCGCTGGGGCAGTGGCTGGAGGCGCATGACTATGTGCTCGATTTCAAGCTCCATCCGATCTTTGCGTGCTACCGCGGGGATTTCACATCGCCCGGTGAGCGCATCCGGATCGTCGGACAGGCCGGACCGCCGGAGACGTATGCCGCGCTGGTGACGGATTTCTCATCCTATGCCTTTGATTTCCTGTACTTAGGGCGGCCGGTGTTCAGCTTCATCCCCGACCCCATGCAGTTTCGGTGCGGGATGAACACCTACCGGGAGATCGAGCCGGAGAGTGCGGCCTGCATGATCCCGGTGGAGAGCGCTGCGCAGTTTTGTGAAAAGTTTACAGCCGGGGAGCAGAGCCCGGGGAAGATGCAGTTTCTGGAACCAACAAATTTAGGAGGTAAAACATGAGTGTGACCGTATCCAAGACCCATAATCTCGTAACCGATCTGAGCGATATGTTCGCGCAGGGGAAGACCCCGAAGGTGTATTTCACACTGTTTGAGAACAAGAATGACATCCAGGTCCTCAAGGAAGCGCTGGCTGTTGTCGGACTTGCGCCGGAGGGCGGTGTGCAGGATGAAGGGCTGCTTGCGCTGCGTCATGTCAGTGTGCGTGAACGTATCGGTGCGTTTATGAACAAATGCGGCTACCCCTGCATCACACCGCAGGCACTTGCCGGCAGTACCGAGCCACTTGTGATCGTGGTGAAGAATGATATCCGCTTCTTTGGAAAGATCAAGCACTATTTTGAGCAGCAGAATGTGAACTGCTACCTCGGACATTTCACGCACATCCGCGATACGGCAGTGGTCAACGGCACGGAGCGTGTCATCAACCGGATCTCCTACCTCAACAGCTGGCCGTGGTTCCTGGATATTCTCAATAAGGATATGCCGGAGGCGGACCGCGAGGGCTTTGATTCCAAGCAGGTATCCGGCAGAGTGCTGTCGAACGGAGAATTCTATCTGTACGAGGATATGCAGACCAAGTACTCCGAGCTCAAAAACGGCTTCCGCAAGGTCACGGGGTATCGTCCGATCGAGGGGAAGAAGAAATACAATGTGACCATGATCGGTGACAGCCGCTTCGTCAATTCCTTTGTACCGACGGAGCTGACGCTTGCCAATTATCTGCAAAAGCGGTTCATGGCAGGCAAGCTCAATTGTGAGGTACGCAACCTGAGCGTGCGTGCCAATGTCATTCAGAATGAATTCGCCGCCCTGCGCAACCTGTCCGTCGGACCGGAGGACATCATCCTGTGCAGTACCTGTCCGGTCGGGGAATACTATGACTTCAAGGTCAAGGAATTTGACGATCTGCGCAGAGTCCGTGTGCGCATCATGTATGAAATGACGCAGTACTGCCACGAGCGCGGCGCGGAGATCTTCTTTGTCTACCATCCCTATCTCAAGGACATCCCCAACCTGACAAAGCTCGAGCAGCACATTGCGGATTCCTACGGTCTGACCTATGCGCCCGACCGCAGTCATGACCGCATGAAGCAGCTTGCCATGTCCTGCGGCGTGAAGGTCATCGACCTGACGGAGAACATCATCAATACCGAGCGCACCTGCTTCTTTGTGGACTATTCGCATTTCTCCCCCGAGGGCTCCCGGTGCATCGCCGGTGTGCTGGCAGGCTATGTGCGCACGGTCATCGAACGCGACCGCCTGCTCGATGACCCGAAGATCACACAGCTGACGCAGGATGCCTACGAGGCACACCGCCATTATGCCGTGGATGCGCAGTACAAGGGCATGTGGGATTACCTGCAGGAGCTCCACCGGCTCTCCGAGGGCAAGCCGGAGCACTGCGGTGCCATCGTCATGAACTGCAATCCCTTCACGCTCGGCCACCGCTATCTCATCGAGACGGCACGCGCACAGGTGGACCATCTGTACATCCTGGCCGTGGAGGAGGACCGCTCCGTTTTCAAGTTCAAGGACCGCATCGAAATGATGCGCCGGGGCGTGGCAGATCTGCCCGGCGTGGAGGTCATCCCGAGCGGCAAGTTCGTCATCTCCGCACTGACCTTCCCGGAGTATTTCGAGAAGGGCGCTTTGCAGGATGAGACCATCGACACCACCACGGATATTGAGATCTTCTGCACGAAGATCGCACCGGCACTGCATATCAAGACGCGCTTTGTCGGCGAGGAGCCGCTTGACCGCGTGACCAATCAGTACAATATGCGCATGAAGGAGATGCTGCCGGAATACGGTATGCAGCTCATTGAGATCAAGCGCAAGGAATCCGGTGAGGCCGTCATCAGCGCCTCCCGTGTCCGCAAGCTGTTGCAGGAAAAGCAGTATGATGAGGTCAAGAAGCTCGTCCCGCAGACGACCTATGATTATCTGATTGGTGTACTGGGCTTCTGATCGTTGTCCTACCATGCCGCATTTTTATATGGTAGAATAAAGGTGCTCCCCCCGATCCGTCCAAAGCTCCCCCCAGATTGGAGAAGGCTTATGTATGTGATCAGCAGCACGACCCCCGTCAGGACCCGCGGCGGCATCCCGATGAAGCTCGTGGAGCTGCGCTGTGACAGCGCACAGGACATCCCCCTGACACCTCCTGCATGCTGGGAGATGGGCTCCATCGCCTGGGACATCGGCGCCGGTGTGTTCTATGGCCTGAACAGTGACCGCGAATGGGTCAGCCAGTCCGGCGACGGTACGGTCCTCGCGCCTGCCGAAGAGGAGAGCGCCGATCCGGCATAACGCGCCGGATCAAAGAAACACTGCCCCTTGCTTTCTGAGCAGGGGGCAGTGTTTTTACATAAAGCTCATGACTTCCCGCAGCAGCAGAAAGCCCCACAGGAATCCCGCCGTCAGGCCCGCACTCACGGGCAGGCCGACCAGGATGATGATGACGGTGTACCAGTCGAAGAGGAAATAGCGCTTCTTTCCCTGGAGCAGCCTTGCATACACCGTCGGACGGCGGTAGATCCTGTCCTGTAGGATCATCTCCGCCGGGAAGGCGTTGTCGTATTCGCGCTCCCCGATCCGGTACACGGCATGGGAGCCGGGTCCTTCGTTCTGCTCGATGCGCAGGAAATCCACACGCACCGGCTTTGCCAGCAGCATCAGCACAAGGCTGACCGCAAAGAAGCCCGTCATCAGTACCGCGCCCAGGGCGAACAGCACGACGATCCCCGCAATGATGGTCATCGGCCGCACCCCTAAAAACAGGAGCAGGACGATGATGATGACTGCACCAATGATGATCTCCATAGCGTTCCTCCCGTCATACTGATCTCAGACCGGTCCGATCGGAGATCAGTATCAGTATTGCAGTATGAGCGTGTCCATCACATCGTTCTGTGTGGTCGTCAGGGTACGGCCGTCCGTCCCGGGGATCTCCCAGAAGCGCCTCTCGTCCCGCAGCTCCCGCAGGCAGGCCGTGTAATCGTCATGCTGCGTGAACATGAGCTCCACTCTGCCGTCATGACTGCGCACCAGCGCCGACAGCGTTTCCAGATCGTAGCGGTCCAGCAGCGTCCCCTCCTGCGCATAGAAGCTCCCGTCCATCGAGCCGCATTCCGGCACGAAGGGGATGTAGTAGAGCGAGGCGTCCGTATCGACCGTGTGACTGCGCAGAAGATGGGCATCGTCCGTCAGGCAGTAGTCGTGCAGCAGTCCGCTGCCGCCCGGATCGTCCCAGGTGACATCGAGCCAGTAGTACTGCCCGTCCACACGCACATAGTTCCAGCTGTGCCGGTCCCCGCCGGCCGGCCCCTCAACGATGCAGCCGGTCAGCCCGGCGTTCTGCATCAGCAGGAGCATCGCATGGGAATAGCCGCCGCAGACCGCCCGTCCCTCGACAAGGGCGCCGTAGGCATCGTAGATGCGCCCGGACTCCGAAGTCTCTGCGGGCTGTACATGTGTCACGAGATAATCGTGCAGATACAGCACCCGGCGGTATTCCGTCCCGTATGAGGGCATCCGGTCGGTGACCTGTGCAGCGCGTGAACACAGACGGCGGTACATGTCCGAGAGCTCCTGCACCGGATAGGGGCAGTCGATCTGCACGCAGGTGCCCTCCGGCCCGTCCACATAGGTGCAGCTTTTGAGCCAGAAAAATTCCGGATGCAGGTAGCATACCTGGAAGAAGGCCTGCTCCGCCTCCCGGTGATCGACCGTTGTCCCCAGCTCGATCTGCGTCTCGAAGGCACCGATCCCGGCGACCAGTGCCTCATAGATCTCCCCGCGGGACAGCGCCCTGTGCCTGCCGCGCATCAGCGCTGCAAGTCCCGCTGCTAAGAGCAGCACCGCCAGGAAAAGCGCTGTTTTCTGCCGGAATCCGCTGTTCATGCCAGCGATGCAAGGTACCAGCTTGCCAGGTACAGCGAGCCGCAGATGACCACGCCGCCGCCGTGCTCCCGCGCCGCTTCCAGCGCACGGGGGAGCGCTTCCTCAAGCGCGGCAGGTGCGCTGTGCATGTGCTCGCGCCTAAAGTAGTCGTCAAGGGTGTCCGCCGGCAGGGCGCCGTCCGCAAAGCCGTCCACGCACAGCACCTGCGAGAGGACGATGGAGAGCTGGAAGGCCGCGGCGGCCGCATCCTTGCCGTCCATCATGCCGCAGATGCCGACCCAGTAGTCGGTCCCGCCGGTGTTCAGCGCCTCACACAGCGCCCCCACGCCCCCGGCATTGTGTCCGCCGTCGAGGATAACGAGCGGGTCTTCCTGCAAAACCTGGATGCGTGCGGGGATGCTGGCCGCATAGAGCCCCTCCTGCAGGGCCGCATCCGGGATGGTGAGCCCCTTCTCGCGCAGGACGAAGGCCGTTTCGAGGGCAGTGAGCGCATTGGCGATCTGGTGGCTGCCGCCCATCGAGGTGCGGCAGGGGAGTCCCCGGTAGGTGAAGGCATTGCCGGTGAGGGAGACGGCCTGCGTCACGCATTGGGCGGTGTCGGGTACCCGGAAATCGCATCCCTGCGCCCTTGCCGTGTCCTCCATGAGCTCGAGGACACTCGTGCGGTTGTCCGCGGAGACGACCGCCGTGCTCCCGGGCTTGATGATGCCGGCCTTGTGCCGGGCGATCTCCTCGAGCGTCGTGCCGAGCAGGGCCGTGTGATCGAGGGACACGGAGGTGATGACGCACGCAAGCGGCGGGGCGATGATGTTTGTGGCATCGAGGGTGCCGCCGATGCCCGTTTCAAGGACCACGATCTGCGCCCCCACCTCCCTGTAGTAGCACAGGGCGATGGCGAAGGTCAGCTCAAACTGTGAGTAGGGGGCCTCCCCGGCGGCGGCGCGTACCGTATCGCAAAGTCTGCACAGTGCCTCCTCGGGGATGTCCTTCCCATCGAGCCGGATGCGGTCCCGGTAGCGGCGGATGTACGGGGAGGTGAAGGTCCCCGTGCGGTACCCGGCACAGCGCAGGATCCCGGTGAGGTACTCGGCAAGCGAGCCCTTGCCGTTGGTGCCGGCGATGTGGACAAATTGCAGGGCATCCTGGGGATCGCCCAGGCGGTGCAGCAGGGCGGCAATGCGCGACAGATCCGTCACCGGCGCCCCGGAACGGGAAAAGCTCCCGATATAGTCCATAGCTTCGTCATATGTCATAACTGTGAAACCTCCTGATACAGCCGCAGGGCTCCGGGAATGTCCGGCGCCCTGCGGAGTGCTTGCTGTTTACTGGAATGCCTTCATGGAGGCAAGGATCTTGTCCATCTTCTCCTGTGCCTTCCGGAGCTTCTCGCGCTCGGCAGCGACAAGCTGCTCGGGTGCCTTGGCAAGGAAGCCCTCGTTGCCGAGCTTCTTCGAGAGGAAGTCGATGTCCTTCTGTGCCTTTTCCTGCTCCTTCTTCAGACGCGCCAGCTCCTTTTCCCTGTCCACGAGCTGGTCCATCGGGATGAAGATCCGCGCCGCATGGGTCACGGCACCGGCAGCATCGGGCATGTCAAAATGTGTACCCGTTTCGATGCCGGAGGCGGAGGCCAGCTTCTCAAAGAAGAGTGCGGCGCTGTCGAAGAGGGCACTCTCCTGCGTCTCGATATAGAGCTTTGCCTTGACACTCGGCGGGACATTGAGCTCGGTGCGGGTGTTGCGCACGGCCTTGATGGCGGCGATGATCTTCTCAAAGTCCGCTTCCTCGGCGGCAAAGCAGAGTGCCTCGTCATAAACGGGGAAGCTTTGCAGCATGATCATGCTGCCGTCGCCCACGAGGGTCTGCCAGATCTCCTCGGTGATGAAGGGCATGAACGGATGCAGGAGCTTGAGGATGCCCTGCATGGCCCATACCAGGACCTGCTGGGCGCTTTCCTTCTGCGAACCGCCGGCCTGGATGCGCGGCTTGGTCAGCTCGATGTACCAGTCGCAGAACACATCCCAGATGAAGTCATAGAGCTTCGTGCAGGCCACACCCAGCTCGAAGGCATCAAGGTTCTGGTTGACCTCACGGGCAAGCTGATTGAACTTGGAGATAAGCCACTTGTCCTCCATGGTCAGGCGCTCCGGGAGCCCGGTGAAGGTGAAGTCCTCGGGGAGGTTCATCATGACAAAGCGGGAGGCGTTCCAGAGCTTGTTGGCGAAATTGCGGGCGGCCTTGACCTTGTCGTCGATATAGCGCATGTCGTTGCCGGGGGCATTGCCGGTGGCCAGCATGAAGCGCAGCGCGTCCGCACCGTATTCCTTGATGACCTCGAGCGGGTCGATGCCGTTGCCCAGGGACTTGGACATCTTGCGGCCCTGTGCATCGCGCACGAGTCCATGGATGAGCACCGTGTCAAAGGGAACCTCGCCCATGTTTTCAAGTGCCGAGAACATCATGCGGATGACCCAGAAGAAGATGATGTCATAGCCCGTGACAAGGGTGTTGGTGGGGTAGAAGTACTTGAGGTCCGGGGTCTGTTCCGGCCAGCCGAGCGTGGAGAATGGCCAGAGCGCGGAGCTGAACCAGGTATCGAGCGTATCCGGATCCTGCCGCATGGCCCTGCCGCACTTGGGGCAGTTGCAGGACAGCTCCTTGGTGACGGTCATCTCGCCGCAGTCATCGCAGTAGAAGGCCGGGATCTGATGGCCCCACCAGATCTGACGGGAGATGCACCAGTCCTTGATGTTCTCGAGCCAGTGATAGTAGATCTTGTCAAAGCGCTCCGGTACAAAGCGGGTGCGTCCCTGCCGGACCGCATCGATGGCCGGACCTGCCAGGGGCTGCATCTTCACGAACCACTGCGTGGAGACCTTCGGCTCGACCGTGGTGCCGCAGCGGTAGCAGGTGCCGACGTTGTGGGAGTAGTCCTCCACGCGCACGAGCGCCCCCTCGGCCTCAAGGTCGCGGACGATGGCCTTGCGGGCCTCGTAGCGGTCCATGCCGGCATACTGCGGGTAGTCGTCACAGATCCTTGCATCATCGGTCATGACATTGATGACGGGCAGATCGTGGCGCTTGCCGACCTCAAAGTCGTTCGGGTCGTGGGCCGGGGTGATCTTCACAACGCCCGTCCCGAAGTCCGTCTCGACATAGTCGTCGGCCACGACCGGGATCTCCCGGTGAACGATCGGCAAAATGAGGATCCTGCCCACCAGATGCTTGTAGCGTTCATCCTCCGGATTGACAGCCACGGCCGTATCGCCCAGCAGCGTCTCCGGACGGGTGGTGGCAAGCTCCAGATACTCGTCGGAATCCTTGAACTTATAGCGCAGGTGCCAGAAATGCCCTGCCTGGTCCTCATAGTTGACCTCGGCATCGGAGAGGGAGGTCAGGCAGTTCGGGCACCAGTTGATGATGCGCTCACCGCGGTAGATGAGTCCCTTCTCATAGTACTTGACAAAAACCTCCTTGACGGCCTTGGAGCAGCCCTCGTCCATGGTGAAGCGCTCACGGTCCCAGTCGCACGAGGAGCCGAGCTTTTTGAGCTGCTCGACGATCCTGCCGCCGTACTGGCGCTTCCATTCCCAGGCACGCTCCATGAAGCCCTCACGGCCCAGATCCTCCTTGGTCACGCCCTCCTCACGCATGGCGGCCACGATCTTGGCCTCGGTCGCGATGGCGGCATGGTCGGTGCCGGGGAGCCAGAGCGTGCAGTAGCCGCTCATGCGCTTCCAGCGGATGAGGATGTCCTGGAGCGTCTCATCCAGGGCATGTCCCATGTGGAGCTGCCCGGTGATGTTCGGCGGGGGGATGACGATGGTGTAGGGCTGTTTGGTCTCGTCGATCTCGGCGTGGAAGCACCCTTTCTGCATCCAGTCCTGATAGATCCTGTCCTCGAATTCCTCGGGGGCATAGGTTTTTGCAAGTTCTTTTGCCATGTGTGATGACTCTCCTTTTCCGGGGCATAAAAAATGCCCCAAAGCATTTTTGCTTTAGGGCGAACATGTCCTGTCCGTGTTACCACCTAAATTCGGACCCATGCGGATCCGCACTCACGGCCTGCCGGGAATACACCGGCCTGGCCCGCTCTGTAACGGGAGCACCCGTCGGGAGCTACTGATGCACTGCTGCAAGGTTCACACCGAAGCTCGGGGGCTACCTTCCCGTCGGACGCACACGGCCCCTTCCACCGACCGGGACCTCTCTTTGCCGTGCATACCGGGGTACTCCTCCCCGTCATAGCCTTTTCCTTATGCACTTATTATAGCACGGAATGCGGGATTTGTCAAGAGTCTGTCCGCGGGAAGGCACGGCAGCGGTATTCCTTTCAAAACCCTCTTTACAACGGCGGCAAAAAGGAGTATAATAAGAGAAACGGATCGACAGGATCCGAAAAAATCCGACAAGGGGGAGAGAATGATGCAGGAGCAAGTGATCCAGGCACTCATCCGGCTCTATTCCGGGAGCAGGGAACCGGCGGCACTGTTCGATGCAAAGGGCAGATGCCTGTGGCACAGTGAGGGACTGTCACAGCCCGAGGCACTCCGGGAGGTGCTGGATGCCCCGGGTGCCGTCCGGCTGACGCTCGACGGCAGGTGCTATGAGGGGCGCTGTCTTGAAGAGCCCGACAGCGGGATCCGTGTCGTGCGCCTGACGCCCGTGCCGCAGCTTGATGAGCAGTCCGTCCGGCATGTGATGCACACCACGACCCTGGCCTGTCAGTATCTGCACGGGATCCTCGAGGAGAACGGTCTTGCGGGCGAGGAGCAGCTTGAGACGATCATGGGCAGTGTCTACCGGATCTACCGGCAGACCTATCTGCAGCGGGCAGCGCAGGCGCTCACAGAGCCGCTGCCGGGGCGGGAGAGCTTTGGCGTGCGCCAGACGCTGCTGGCCCTGTGGGAGCAGCTGCACAATCTCCTGCGGGATTGTGCTGAGGTGGAGGACACCGCACTTGAGCTGCCGGAGGACAAGACGTTCCTGGCCGGGACACCGGAGGAATTCTGCACGGCGCTGCTTGCCGCGGTGACACGCCTGTGCGCAGAAACGCCGGAGGTCTGGCATACCCTGCACCTGAGCGCACGCACCGAGGAGGCGAGCGTCGTACTGACGCTCACAGCGCAGCCCCTTGCCCAGGAGATCAGCCGCCCCCAATCCGCCGAGGGCTTCGGACCGCTCGCGCAGGAGGAACAGCTTTTGCAGCGGTACTGCCAAAGGATGGGCGGCAGCTTTACGCTCGATCCGGCCGCACAGCCCCCCGTCTGCCGTATCACTCTGCCGCGTGCGGAGATGACCGGGAATATTTCCCTTGGCAGCCAGCGTCCGGTGACAAGGGAGCGCTATTTCAATCTCTATGAGGTCATGCTCTCGCGGCTGTATCACCGCCGGTTCCTGTGATACGCTCCCCGCTCGATCGCATAACAAAAGCCGCCCGATCCTTCTCGGGCGGCTCTTCTGATCTCTTGGGTTATTCTGCCTCCGGATCGGCTGGTGCTTCCGGCTCGGCGGGGACCTCCGGTACGGCGGGCTCGGGATCGACCGGCGCAATGGGCTCTACGACCGGATCGTCCGGTACAACGGGCGCGGGCGGATCCTCCGGTGCCGGTGCCGCGGTGGCGGGCTCCTCCGGAACAGGCTCTGCGACCGCCGGCTGCGTTGCAACAGCAACGGTCTGCGTCTCACGGGTGATCTCCGGAGCGGAGGTGATCACGGGCTGCTGCGGCTGCACCTCCACGGCGGGGGGCTGTGTCGCGGCAGGCTGCGGTGCCGCCGTGACAGCGGGCAGGGGTGCCTGCGTCTGGACGGGCGGCTGTGTCTGGACCTGGACGGGTGGGAGCGTGTAGAACGGTGCTTCCGTTTCCGCCTGCTGATACTGTGAATCGTCCCGCTCCGTGCTGTCCGCCGATGCCGCCCAGTCGGACGTCCAATCGGACAGTGAGAACGGTGCTTCCGTTTCCGGAAGGACAGCTTCCGCGGTCTCCTCCTCCACAGGGAGGGTCTGGTGCATCACTGTGACCGTCTGCTGCTTTGGCTCAATGGGGAAGAGCATCAGGATCAGCAGGATCATCGCTGTGACTGCCAGTACGCCAAGACAGCCGATCATCGTGATTTTCGTCGATCTTTGCAGACCCGAAAGCATTCGTGTAAATTTCATAGATCAGAATTCTCCTCTATATTCGGAAGCTCAGCGTCCTGCCTTGACGGCGGACTGCCGGTAGACCCGGCGGTAGGCCGTGGGGGTCATGCCCACATGGCGCTTGAACTGCCGCATGAAATAGACATCGGTCTCAAAGCCGCATTGCTGGGAGACGGAGGCAATGGCTGCATCCGTGGTCTCCAGCAGCCGCTTGGAATAGGCGATCCGGCTGGCAATGACATCCTGCGTGCAGGTGGTGCCGAAGGCCGCCAGATAGATCTTGTGGAAGTACGGCCGGCTGATGCCCAGCTCATCACAGATGTCCTGAATGTACCAGCTCTCGGCCGGATGGGAATAGATGCGGTGGCGCAGTGCCGTCAGCTTGTCATAATGCGGTACCTCCGCAGCACGGGTCACCGTGCCGTCGGAGCTCTCCATGAGCAGACACAGGAACAGATGCAGTGCATGGATCCCCAGCTCCGGATGACCGGTACGCTCCATGGCCGGCAGGAGGATCTTCCAGATCTCCTCGATCGCCAGGGGCTGTGCCAGAGTGTGTACCTCATAGCATTCGGGTACCTGATCGGAAACACGCTTGAGATAGCGGTCGGTAAAACGCAGCTGCATGTACCGGTAGGCCGTCATTCCCTCGGAATGCACGGAAACGCCCTCCGGACGCAGCGGATACATTACATAGGTGAAGGGCTGGAACTGGAATTGCTTCCCGTCAATGGTCAGCGTGGTGCGGATGCCGCACATCACCAGCAGATATTCCTGCTCCTTCTCGGAGCGGAATGTCATTTCCCCTGCTTCTGCCTGCTGCCCGCATGCGATCAGGCAGACCTCGTTGCTCGTTATCATGCCACAATTCCCTCTCTTTACTTGACGTTCCCGGGATCTTCCCAAACACCGCTTTCCCATGCGCAGCATGGCACTTCTACGGTCTCCCGGTCAGTCTACTGTTATGGGCTCTATCCTATATCATACTACTTTTTTCGTGATTTGTCAACTCTTTGTGCGGAATTTTCCGTTAAAAATCGGTGACAATCAGGCACACTGTGCCAGATGAAGGGATGCTGCAAAAACAAAACTTTTCTCGCATTCTGCGCCCGCATTTTGCCGTACTTCATGGCCGTATGTGGGAAAATTCATATGTTGTTCATGCAATATACACAAAATGCGGCAGGATCCGTGTTACAATAGAGGAAGGGAATCGACAAGGGAGGTGAGCATGCATGCCGAATGAGTCCTTCTACCGCCTGAACGAGGCCAAGCAGGCACGGATCAAGGCGGCACTCAAGGAGGAGATCGCGGGCTACAGCTACGAGGACTTTTCCATCAACCGGATCGTGCGCTCGTGCGGGATCTCGAGGGGGAGCTTCTATCAGTATTTCAAGAACCGGGACGATATATACATCTATCTTGTATCCGATTATAACCGTCTGATCGTGGAGCATGCCGAGGCGTGCATCCGGGAGAAGGACGGCAGCTTCTTTGACATGCTCAAGGATACGGTGCTGTTTGCGGTGCGCATGTTCTGCCATAAGGATTCGAGGAAATTCCGCAACCATCTGTTCCAGGGGATCGTGATGGACGGCCTGATGTGGAAATCGGGGGATTTCTCCCTGGAAGCCCAGCCGGTGCTGCATCACATCCTGCATAGGATCGACCTTGACCGGCTGCGTGTGGAGAACGAGGAGGAGCTTGTGGTGCTCATCCGGATCTGCATCACCGCCTGTGCGCCGGCGATGTCCCACATCCTCCTGTCCGACGGGGATGAGATCCTGGCCAAGGACCTGATCCTGCCAAAGCTTGCGCTTTTGCGCAAGGGCTACGAGCTTTCGTGAGTGCTCCCTGCATGCGGGGGCACTTCTTTATTTTTTCTTAAAAATTTTGCACCTTGCATCTTAAAGGGTTTTCCTGTATAATAGACAATAGAATACAGAGTGTGCAAGCACAGGAGGAATGGGTAATGGCTTATCAGATCCTGATTTGTGATGATGAGAAGGATATCGTCAGTGCGCTGAAGATCTATCTGTCCCAGGAGGACTACACGCTGCACTGTGCCTACAACGGCCGGGAGGCGCTTTCGATCCTGCAGCAGCAGCCGATGGACCTGGTGCTCCTCGATATTATGATGCCCGAAATGGACGGCATTGAAACCATTTCCAGGATCCGGCAAAGCTATAATCTGCCCGTGATCCTGCTCACGGCCAAGAGTGAGGACACCGACAAGATCTTAGGCCTCAACCTCGGGGCGGACGACTACATCACCAAGCCCTTCAATCCCATGGAGGTGCTGGCCCGGGTGAAGTCGCAGCTGCGGCGCTACAAGCAGCTCGGGGGCGATGTGCAGGACGTGCCCTCACGGTATGTCTGCGGGAGCATCGTGCTCGATGACCGGGAAAAGCGCGTCACCTGCGACGGGGAGCCGGTCAGTCTGACGCCCACGGAGTATGCGATCCTGCTCTTTCTGATGCGCTCGCCGGGGAAGGTGTTCTCCCCGCAGGAGATCTACACGGCCGTGCGCGGGGAGCTGCCCTACGGGGCGGAGGGCACGATCGCCGTCCATATCCGGCATCTGCGGGAAAAGGTGGAGATCAATCCGGCCGAGCCGCGCTATCTTAAGGCCGTCTGGGGACAGGGCTACAAGCTGGAGAGGGGATGAGCATATGAAGAGAACACCGGGTGCATCCGGCTTCCTCAAGGGCCTGATGCTGCTTCTGTACCTTGTGAGCGTGCCGGTCACGGCCGCTGCCGTGCTGGGGACAGTCTATATGGCCGAATACGGGTACTATACGAAAACGCCCGCACAGACACAGCGCACGCTGCTCGAGCGCCGCTGCTTCCAGGACATCCAGGATGCCAACGAGGCCGTTTCTATGCTCGAAGCAGCGGGCTATTTCGATGAAACGACAAAGGAGGGCTACCGCGATCAGCTCTATGCGGCCTATCTGTCGGAATTTGATCCCGCACAGCGCAATTTCCGGTTCGAGTACTTCGATGCGGACGATACGCTCCTGCTCTCCTCCGGGGAGGAGGGGGAGTACCAGTACGCCCACACGGAATATTTCACGGAGTATGAGGAGCGCTCCTACGAGGAGCGGCTGACGCCGGAGGAATGGGAGACCTTCCAGCAGACGCACAACATGGACATGGTGGGCTATGCGCTCCAGGAGGTCTGGGTACTCCGGGAGGGCCAGGATGTCCCGGACGGTCAGCCCGACGAGCTCTATGATGCGGGACCGTTCATCGATGCCTATGCCTACAGCGCGGACGGTACCGAGATGACGGACACCGAAAGCGGTGCCGTCTACGATCTGAACTATGATCTCTATGCCAGTTATGCGGAGGAATCCGTCCCCCATCATATCACGGGCTATGTTAGCCAGGAGCTGAAGGCGTCCGACGGCTATGTCCGGGACCGGCAGTTCATCGACCTGTGCTACCGCTGGCGGTATGCCGTGCCGGCCGCCGGGGGCATCGGACTGCTCGTGTTCCTTGCCGCCGTGATCTGCCTGGTGGGGACGGCGGGCCTGCGCAAAGGGGATGCGGCGCCGTCACTCTCGGTCTTTGAGCGCATCCCCTATGACGTGTTCACCGTGCTCCTCCTGTTTCCGGCAGGGGCGGGGGCACTGGTACTGGGAAATATGGGGTATCGTCAGGACGCGCTGATCATTGCCGCGTCGTGCGGCGTGATCGTGATGTGGAGCCTTCTGCTCCTGTGGTGGATGATGAGCACCGCCGTGCGCATCCGGACAAGGACCTTGTTCCAAAACTGCCTGTGCTGCATCATCGTGCGCTGGCTCTGGCGCACGCTCCGGCGGGCGGTGACCCTTGTCACGCAGCATCTGTCCATCCTCTGGCAGGCAGTGCTCGCAGCGCTCGGCTACATTCTGGTCAATGCATTTGCCGTGGTGATGCTCCTGCACGGACGGGGCGCGGGTGCGTTCCTCCTGCTGATGCTGTATCTGGCATTGCTGCTCACTGTATGTGCCATTGCCGTGCAGCTCCATATTCTTGAAAAAACCGGGGAGCGGCTGGCATCCGGTACCTTCGACGAGCCCATCCCGGAGGGGCAGCTCATCGGACGCTTCCGCCGCCATGCACAGCATCTCGGACAGCTCCGGGAGGGCATGGACAAGGCCGTACAGGCACGGCTGCGCAGTGAGATGTTCAAGACCGAGCTTATCGCCAATGTGTCCCACGACATCCGCACGCCGCTGACCTCGATCATCAATTATACGGATCTTCTGTCCAAGCTCGAGCTCGAGGATGCGCAGGCACGCGAATACCTCGAGGTGCTCACCCGGCAGTCGGCACGCCTTCGCAAGCTCACGGAGGATGTGCTCGAGGCATCGAAGGCGACCACGGGGAATATGAAGGCGGAATGCGAGCGTATGGATCTGAGGGTCCTGCTCGAGCAGATCGAGGGGGAGTACTCCGAGCGAATGGAGGCAAAGCAGCTCACGGCCGTGCAAAGTGTTCCGGAAACGGATCTGCCCGTGATGGCCGACGGCAGGCTCCTGTGGCGGGTGATGGACAATCTCTTTGGCAACATCTGCAAGTATGCCATGCCCGGCACCCGCGTGTACCTTGATGCGGTGCAGGCACAGGACGGGGTACACCTGACGGTGCGGAACATCTCGGCGGCGCCCCTGAACATCTCCTCGGAGGCACTGCTCGAGCGCTTTGTGCGCGGGGACCGCTCCCGGAATACGGAGGGCAGCGGCCTGGGACTGTCGATCGCCCAGAGCCTGATGCAGCTCCAGGGCGGCAGTCTGACACTGACAGTGGACGGGGATCTGTTCAAGGTGGAGCTGCAATTTCCGCCGGTGACGGCATAGCACAACGCCCTCCGGTTCTGGCCGGAGGGCGCTTCTTATTCGTATTTCCTTATTTTCCGTGCATCCCTGCGTCTGACGACCCACTGCACGAGCCGTCCCGGCTGGGGGAGCAAAAACTCGATGACCGCACAGTACTTATCCACCAGCGTGATGACATAGGTCTCCGCATAGCGCGGACGGCTGAGCGTGACCGGCCACATGTGCTTTTCGATCATGTCCTGCTCGCGCTCGTTGAGCGGCAGGAGCTCCTGCGCATGCTCAAGGGCCACCATCGGATGGTACCGGGCATGGCGGATGCCGGGCTTGCGGCGCGTGTAATGCCGGGTCTCGTAGAAGTACAGGTCGTGCAAAAGCCCCGCCCTTGCAGCGGAGGCAGCGTCCAGACCGAGCATTCGGCAGAGCCGGTAATTATAATAGGAAACGTTCAGGCTGTGCTGATACCGTGTGGTCATGATATGGTGACGGAATTCCTTGAGCGCCTGCACCTCGTCGAGCTCCAGAAGATCGGCAATGTGCTCGTAGTACTCGTGTGTTTTGAGATTCCGGCGTGATCCGGTGACCTTGATGAAATCACCGTTTTTGACGGCGAGTGTGATCTGTTCTTTGGTTAGCTTTGGCATACCATACAGGACTCCTCTCACGTTCTTTCCTCCATTATACTGCATCGGACTTCATTTGTCAAGCCAAAAAACCTGGAAAAATTCAAAAAATAAAGCGCTCCGCTGCAATACACAGCGGAGCGCTTTGTCGCATCAGATCATATTCGGGATGGGGGCTGCGGTATGCTCGGGGGCGGGCTCGGCCTTGGCCGTCTTGACGAGCTGGACATTGTTGTAGATGTCCATGCCGGTGCCGGCCGGGATGAGCTTGCCGATGATGACATTTTCCTTCAGGCCCTCGAGGTGATCGACCTTGCCGCGGATGGCCGCGTCGGTCAGTGCCTTGGTGGTCTCCTGGAAGGAAGCGGCGGACATGAAGCTCTCGGAGCTCGATGCGGCCTTGGTGATACCCTGGAGCACGGGGGAGGTGGTGACGGGCGTGAGATCGACCTGCCCTGCCTCGATGCACTGGCGGATGCGCTCATTGACCTCGTCAATGCGCTTGCGGTCCACGAGCGTGCCCGGCAGCAGATATTCTACACCCGGCAGCTCATTGGAGCTTCCGGCATCCTCCACCTTGACCTTGCGGAGCATCTGGCGGACGATGACCTCGATGTGCTTGTCGTTGATGTCAACACCCTGGAGACGGTATACCTTCTGTACCTCGATGATGATATAGTCCTGCACGGCGGAGGTGTCAAGGACTTCAAGGATCCTCGACGGGAACACATTGCCCTCGGTCAGGCGGTCACCCTTCCGGACAACGTCACCCTCCTTGACACGGTACTTGTAGTTGTAGGGGATGGTCTGGACCTCCTCCTCGCCCGTCTCATAGTTGTGGATGGTCAGGGTCCGGGTGGTCTTGATCTCCTCGAGATGGATGGTGCCGTCGATGCTGGCGATGATGGCCGCATTCTTGGGCTTTCTGGCCTCAAAGAGCTCCTCGACACGGGGCAGACCCTGTGTGATGTCACCCTCACCGCCCGATGCGATACCGCCCGTATGGAAGGTACGCATGGTCAGCTGGGTACCGGGCTCACCGATGGACTGTGCGGCGATGATGCCGACGGCCTCACCGACGGAAACCAGATTGTTGTTGGCAAGGTTCGCGCCGTAGCACTTGGCGCATACACCCTGCTTTGCCTTGCATTTGAGGACGCTGCGGATCTTGATGCGCTCGATGCCCATTTCGGCGATGCGCTGCGCATCCCGCTCGGTCAGGAGCTTATCCTTGCTCACGATGAGCTCGCCGCTCTCGGCATCGCGCAGATCGTGGCACAGGAAGCGTCCTGCCAGACGGTCGCGCATGGGCTCGATGAGCTCCGTGCCGTTGCGGATCTCGTATACATCGATACCGTCCTCGGTGCCGCAGTCCTGCTCACGGATGATGACATCCTGGGAAACATCGACCAGACGGCGGGTCAGGTAACCGGAGTCCGCGGTACGCAGTGCCGTATCGGCCAGACCCTTGCGGGCGCCGCGGGAGGAGATGAAGTATTCGAGGATGTTCAGACCCTCACGGTAGTTGGCACGGATCGGGATCTCGATGGTCGTACCGGAGGTGTTGGCGATCAGGCCGCGCATGCCGGCGAGCTGACGCAGCTGGGCGATCGAACCACGGGCACCGGAGTCCGCCATCATCTGGATGGGGTTGTACGGGTCCATGTTGGCCTTCAGTGCATCGGTGACCTCATCGGTGGCACGGTTCCAGGTCTCCACGACGAGCTTGGATTTCTCGTCGGCGGAGATGTAGCCCATGTTGTAGTGGTCGTTGATCTCGTCGATCTTCTCATCCGCGGCCTTCAGGATATCCTTCTTCTGCGGCGGGATCGTGGCATCGCAGACAGCCGTCGTGATGCCCGAGCGGGTGGAGTACTTAAAGCCCAGGGCCTTGATCTTGTCGAGCACCTCGGAGGTGGTGGTGGTGCCGTGGATCTTGATGCAGCGGTCGATGATCTCGGAGAGCTTGCCCTTCTTGACAAGGAAGGAGACCTCGAGGTCGAACTGCCGCTCGGAATTGGTGCGGTCCACATAGCCCAGATTCTGCGGGATGTTCTCGTTGAAGATCAGACGGCCGATGGTGCAGTCGATGATCTTGGACAGCTTCTTTTCAGCCACATCCTTGGTGATGCGCACCTTGATGGGCGCATGCAGGGTGACATCGCCCTCATAGTAGGCCATCATGGCCTCATCCACATCGCGGAAGCACTTGCCGGCACCCTTGTCGTCCTCCTTGAGGAGCGTCAGGTAGTAGGAGCCGAGCACCATATCCTGGGACGGAACTGCCACGGGGCGGCCGTCGGAGGGCTTGAGCAGGTTGTTGGCAGCGAGCATCAGGAAGCGGGCCTCCGCCTGTGCCTCAGCAGACAGGGGCAGATGCACGGCCATCTGGTCGCCGTCGAAGTCGGCATTGAAGGCCGAGCATACGAGCGGGTGGAGCTTGAGCGCACGGCCCTCAACGAGGATCGGCTCGAAGGCCTGGATGCCCAGTCTGTGCAGCGTGGGGGCGCGGTTGAGGAGCACCGGATGGGACTTGATGACATGCTCGAGGGCATCCCATACCGCCTTGTCGGTGGCTCTGTCCACGATCTTGCGGGCGCTCTTGATGTTGGCGATCACACCCGTATCGACCAGACGCTTGAGGACGAAGGGCTTGAACAGCTCGAGGGCCATCTCCTTGGGGAGGCCGCACTGGTACATTTTGAGCTCGGGGCCGACAACGATAACGCTTCGGCCGGAGTAGTCCACGCGCTTGCCCAGCAGGTTCTGACGGAAGCGGCCCTGCTTGCCCTTGAGCATATCGGACAGGGATTTGAGGGCGCGGTTGTTCGGGCCGGTGACGGGTCTGCCGTGACGGCCGTTGTCGATGAGGGCATCCACAGCCTCCTGGAGCATGCGCTTCTCGTTGCGCACGATGATGTCGGGCGCTTCGAGCTTGAGCATTCTTTGCAGACGGTTGTTGCGGTTGATGACACGCCGGTACAGGTCATTGAGGTCCGAGGTGGCATAGCGGCCGCCGTCGAGCATGACCATCGGGCGCAGATCCGGCGGGATGACCGGAACGACATTCATGACCATCCAGGAGGGCTTGTTGCCGGACTGGAGGAAGGCCTCGACGATCTCGAGACGCTTTAAAAGCTTGATCTTCTTCTGGCCGTTGGGCAGGTCTCGCAGCTCCTCCTTGAGGCCGTTTGCCGTGTACTGCAGGTCACCGATCCAGTTCTCCTTGCGGACGGTGGCGAATTCCTCATCGGTCGGATCGAAATTCTGATCGAAGAGCTCGAGCATGTAGGCAAAGCCGGTCTTGACCTGTGCGGGGGTGTTGGTGTCGTCCTCGCACTTGCGGTTGTAGGGAAGGATCATCTCCTTGTACTCGGCATAGGAGATGACGTCGCCGTTATGGTACCCGGATTCACCGGCCTCCTCCACATAATAGGAGAAGCGGTGCAGGTACTTGTGGATCTCCTGCTCGGACAGGCCGATGACACGGGAGATCAGGGGCATGTTCATCTCAAAGAACTTCACATAGCTGTCGGGGTCGTACTCATCGAGGAGCCACTGCACGGCCTCGGCACCCATCTCTGCGATGAAGGTATCGCCGTACTGCTCCTGGGTCTCGAGGTATTCCTTCTCGGTGAGGAGCTGGTTTTTGAGCAGGGAGGTCTCTCCGGGCTCGATGACAACGTATTTGGTAAAGTACAGGACCTCTTCAAGGCGCTTCTGGGAGATCTCGAGCACCTGGCCGATGCGGGAGGGCGTGCCCTTGAAGTACCAGATGTGGGATACCGGGGCAGCCAGCTCGATGTGGCCCATGCGCTCACGTCTTACCTTGGCGCGGGTGACCTCTACGCCGCAGCGGTCGCAGACCTTGCCCTTGAAGCGGATCTTCTTGAACTTGCCGCAGTGGCACTCCCAGTCCTTGGTCGGACCGAAGATGCGCTCACAGTACAGGCCGCCGGTCTCGGGCTTCTGGGTCCTGTAGTTGATGGTCTCGGGACGTTCTACCACGCCGTAGGACCATTCTCTGATCCGGTCGGGCGACGCAAGTCCGATCTGCAGGGATTCAAATGTATTAGATTCCAAACCATGTACCTCCTAAATCTAAAGTCGGGGCTGCGGCCGGGCCGCAGTCAGGGGAACAGCCGTTGCAGGGGACGTTACGCGAAGAAATCGCCGTCGTCGCCGAAATCGCTGCCTGCATCCGGATCGGAAATGTCAAGAAGCGGCTCATCGCCGTCCTCGGAATCGGAATCGTAGCGGTCGATATCCTCCACATCACCGGTGGAATAGCCGTTGTTCTCGAACTCGGCATCGTCGCCGCGGAAGTCCTCAATGAAGTCGGTCGCAGGCATCGGGATGTCGTCGTCCTCCTCGAAGTGCTGCTTGAGGTCAATCTCCTCATGGTTGGCATCGAGCACCTTGACATCCAGACCCAGGGACTGCATCTCCTTGATGAGCACCTTGAAGGACTCCGGAATGCCGGGCTTGGGTACATTCTGTCCCTTGACGATGTGTTCGTAGGTGTTGACACGGCCGATGGTATCATCGGACTTGACCGTCAGGATCTCCTGCAGGGTGTAGGCGGCACCGTAGGCCTCGAGTGCCCACACCTCCATCTCACCGAAGCGCTGGCCGCCGAACTGTGCCTTACCGCCCAGGGGCTGCTGGGTGACGAGGGAGTACGGGCCCACACTTCTGGCGTGGATCTTATCATCGACCAGATGATGGAGCTTGAGGTAGTACATATAGCCGACGGTGACGCGGTTGTCGAACTTCTCACCGGTCCGGCCGTCGTAGAGGGTGAACTTGCCGTCCTCGGACATGTCGATCGCCTTGGGGTTGATGACCTTGTCCATCTTGTCGAGCTCAAAGGGCTCACTGCGGTACGGCGCATTCTTTTCGTTGGCTTCACGGAAGCAGGCACGGATGTCATCCTCATGCGCACCGTCGAATACGGGCGTCATGATGTGCCAGCCCAGGGCCTTGGCACTCATGCCCAGATGCACCTCGAGTACCTGTCCGATGTTCATACGGGACGGTACGCCCAGGGGGTTGAGCACGATGTCAAGCGGCGTGCCGTCGGGCAGGAAGGGCATATCCTCCTCGGGCAGGATGCGGGATACGACACCCTTGTTGCCGTGGCGGCCGGCCATCTTGTCGCCGACGGAGATCTTGCGCTTCTGTGCGATATAGCAGCGCACGAGCATGTTGACGCCCGTTCCGAGCTCGGAGACCTCGGCATCGGTGTCATCGGAGACCTTCTCGCCGCGCTTGAAGATCTTCACGTCGATGACGATACCGCCCTCGCCGTGGGGCACCTTCAGGGAGTTGTCGCGGACCTCTCTTGCCTTCTCGCCGAAGATGGCACGCAGCAGGCGCTCCTCGGCCGTCAGCTCGGTCTCGCCCTTCGGGGTGACCTTGCCGACGAGGATGTCACCGGCCGTGACCTCCGCACCGATGCGGATAATGCCGTGCTCATCGAGGTTCTTCAGAGCATCCTCACCGACATTGGGAATATCGCGGGTGATCTCCTCCGGACCGAGCTTGGTGTCGCGGCACTCGAGCTCGTATTCCTCGATGTGGATGGAGGTAAAGACGTCCTCACGCACCAGACGCTCGTTAAGAAGAACGGCGTCCTCGTAGTTGTAGCCCTCCCAGGTCATGAAGCCGATCAGGGCATTCTTGCCAAGGGAGATCTCACCGTCCGCGGTTGCCGGACCGTCCGCGAGCACCTGGCCCTTGCGGATGGTATCGCCCACGGAGACGATGGGGCGCTGGTTGACACAGGTATCCTGGTTCGAGCGCTGGAACTTGATCATTTCATAGGTGTGGTCGATGTGGTCGGGATCCTGTACCACGACCTTATCGGCGGATACGAAGGTGACCACGCCGTCGGTCTCGGACAGCACGCACACACCGGAATCGACAGCGGCCTTGTACTCCATGCCGGTGCCGACGAAGGGACGCTCGGTCTTGAGCAGCGGCACTGCCTGGCGCTGCATGTTCGCACCCATCAGGGCACGGTTGGCGTCGTCGTTTTCAAGGAAGGGGATCATCGCCGTAGCAACGGAAACGACCATCTTCGGGGAAACATCCATGAAGTCCACGAGGCTGTTCTCGCACTCGAGGATCTTGTCACGGTAGCGGGCATTGACCTTGGCGCGGGCGAACTTGCCCTCCTCGGTCAGGGGCTCATTGGCCTGGGCAACGACATAGTTGTCCTCCATGTCCGCAGGCATATACACGACCTCATCGGTGACGATGCCGGTGGATTTGTCCACACGGCGGTAGGGTGCCTCCACGAAGCCGTATTCGTTGATCTTGGCGAAGGTGGCCAGGTACGAGATCAGGCCGATGTTCGGGCCTTCGGGGGTCTCGATGGGGCACATTCTGCCATAGTGGGAGTAGTGTACGTCACGCACCTCGAATCCGGCACGGTCACGGGACAGACCGCCCGGGCCCAGTGCGGACAGACGGCGCTTGTGCGTCAGCTCTGCCAGGGGATTGTTCTGGTCCATGAACTGGGACAGCGGGGAGGAGCAGAAGAACTCCTTGACCTGGGAGGTCACGGGACGGATGTTGACCAGCGCCTGCGGCGTGATGACATCCATGTCCTGTGTCTGGAGGTTCATTCTCTCGCGGATGCCGCGCTCCATTCTGGCCATGCCCGAGCGCATGGTGTTCTGGAGGAGCTCGCCGACACGGCGGATGCGGCGGTTGCCCAGATGGTCGATGTCGTCGATGTTGCCCACACCCTCGCACAGGTTCAGGAAGTAGCTGATGGAGGCGAAGATGTCATCGAGCGTGATGTGATTCGGAACGAGCTCCTCGGCCCGGCGGCGGATGACCTCCTTGAGGTCCCCGGGCGCGGTGTTCTCAAGGATCTCATGCAGGACTCTGACGGAGACCTTCTCCTTGATGCCGCATTCTGCCGGATCAAAGTCCACATAGCCTGCCAGATCCACCATGCCGTTGCCGAGCACCTTGATCTCCTTCTCGACCATGCGCACAGCGGTCTGCCCCTGCTCATTGGTGTAGTACTGCTTGGATTCTACCGTGAGGAAGGCCTCGAAGATGCCGGCCTGCTCGATGGCAGCGGCCTTCTCGGCGGTGATGAGCTCGCCTGCCTCGGCAAGCACCTCGCCCGTGCGGGTGTCCACCACCGGACGGGAGGCCGTGCGGCCGGAGATGCGGGAGGCAATGCCAAGCTTCTTGTTGTACTTGTAGCGGCCGAACTTGCACAGATCGTAGCGTCTGGGGTCGAAGAAGAGCATATCCAGATGGGACTGGGCGCTCTCGACCGTCGGCGGCTCGCCGGGACGCAGCTTCTTGTAGACCTCGATCAGGCCGTCCTCGGCGTTCTTGGTCGTATCCTTCTGGAGGATCGTCTGGTAGAGCCGCTCGTCATGGCCGAACATCTCCTCGATCGCCTCGTCCGTGCCAAGACCGATCGAGCGGATGAAGGTGGTCAGCGGGATCTTGCGGTTCTTGTCGATGCGGACATAGACCACGTCGTTGGAATCCATCTCATACTCGAG
The DNA here is from genome assembly GCA_017460955.1 of Oscillospiraceae bacterium. Taxonomy (GTDB): domain Bacteria; phylum Bacillota; class Clostridia; order Oscillospirales; family Ruminococcaceae; genus UBA3855. The sequence goes on along the minus strand of JAFTZY010000013.1, from coordinate 8,168 downwards.
CCACGCGCCGCGGTTCGGGATGATGGTGGACTTGAACAGCTCCTTGCCGGTCTTGTCCTTTTCCATGTCATAATATACACCCGGGGAGCGGACGAGCTGGGATACGATGACACGCTCTGCGCCATTGATGACAAACGTGCCGCTCTCCGTCATCAGCGGGAAATCACCCATGAAGATCTCGCTTTCCTTGACCTCGCCCGTCTCCTTGTTCCAGAGCTTGGCAGTGACGCGCAGGGGGGAAGCATAAGTAGCCTGGTGCTCCTTGGCCTTGGCGATCGTCTTGTATTTCAGATGCTCATCGTCAAAACGATAGCCCACGAAGGTCAGGACGAGATTGCCGTTGTAATCGGTCGCGGAGAAATCCTTGAAGACCTCCTTGAGTCCCTCCTCGCGGAACCATTTGTAGGAGTTTTTCTGGATCTCGATCAGGTTCGGCATATCCAGGACTTCCGGGATCTTGCCGAAGCTCATTCTGACGTTCTTGCCGAGCTGCTTGGCGGTTACATTGACCATAGGCGGTTACCTCCTCTAAGAGATCGGTCGGGATACCGGCGGATCGGCCGGTATGGGCCCGACAGCTTGTATGATATAACGGCATGGGATCTGCCTGCCCGTTTTTTGAAAAATAGGGCTTGACAAATACCGGCGGATGTGCTATACTATTTTACAATATTGCACGGATGCGCACAAAATGCCATTATGATGCATTTTAAAATTATATTACATTTTATAAAGATTGTCAAGAGCTTCCTGCAAATTTCATCCATATGCACAAAATTCACGGCGGACGCGGCATGATTTTCGTCAGATCCCCGGACGCCTTCCGAAAGAAAAGAGGAACCACCATGAAAACTGTAACGAAACTGACATCCCTTCTGGCAGCGGCCCTGCTGCTGACCGGCTGCGGCCAGTCCATTCCGGAGGCACCCGAGAGCGAAGCACCCGCCCCCGTGCAGGAGACACAGGCCGAGGCGCCGGCGCAGGAGACCGAGGCACCCCCCGTGGAGGAGGACCCCCTGCCGGAGATCGGCGGCGGCATCAATCCGCTCACGGGCGAAGCCGGCTATAACGAAGCTGCCGAGGGCAAGCGCCCGGTGGCTGTCATGGTCAACAACCTGAGCCTGTCCTACCCGCAGTACGGCGTGTCCCAGGCGGACATCATCTATGAGATCCCCGTGGAGGGCGGCATCACGCGCTTTATGGCGATCTATGCCGATTATACGAATGTGCCGGATGTATGCTCTGTGCGCAGCTGCCGGTATTATTTCCCGGTCGTGGCCATGGGCATGGATGCCATCTACTGCCACTGGGGCGCCGAGCAGAACCATGCCGTGGCAAAGCTCAACAGCCTTGGCATCGACCATCTCGACGGCAGCGCCATGGAGCGCAGCCTCCTGTTCTACCGCGATCCCGACCGTGTGGGGAAGTATGCCTCCGAGCATACGGGCTATCTCAAGGGTGAGGAGCTCCCGAAGGCCATCGAGCAGTACGGCTTCCGGACGGATGCGTACACGAACAGCGGTGCGTTCTCCTTCTCCGACGGGAGCTATGTGCCGGCGGAGAATACGGCAAAGCGCGTGAATGTGAACTTCTCCGAGAGCCGTGAGAGTCACTTTACATATGATGAGGGGACGCAGACCTATCTTCTGTACTATTATGACAATCCGCAGATCGACGGCAAGACCGAGCAGCAGCTGGCCTTCACGAATGTGTTCGTGCTCCAGACGGAGATCGGGTTCCTGGATGAGGGGAATTATCTGCGCAGCGTGGCGCTCGACGGCGGCTCGGGCTACTATGTGTCCAAGGGCGGCGTGGAGACGATCACCTGGTCGAAGAACGGGGAAGCAGCCCCGATCCGCGTGTTCCATGCCGACGGCAGTGAGCTGTCGGTGAACCCCGGCAAGAGCTATATCGGCATTATTTCCGGCAGCCGTCCGGTCACCTTCAGCGCCGAGTAGGACAAAACGAGCAGCGCCGCCCGTGCATGGGCGGCGTTCAAATTTTCTGAAAAAAACTATTGACAAGCCGGGAATTATGGTGTATAATATTTGGGTATGCGGCATACCTGTGCCGTGTATAATATTATCTGAAAAGGAGGAAACCAAATGCCAACATTTAACCAGCTCGTACGCAAGGGCAGAAAGGTGCAGCAGAGCAAGTCCACCGCACCGGCTCTGCAGAAGGGTTACAACGCCAAGAAGAAGGTGCAGATCGACCAGAGCGCACCCCAGAAGAGAGGCGTGTGCACCGTCGTAAAGACCACGACCCCGAAGAAGCCGAACTCTGCAATGCGTAAGATCGCCAGAGTCAAGCTGACCAATGGTTATGAGGTAACATCCTACATCCCCGGCATCGGCCACAACCTGCAGGAGCACAGCGTGGTACTGATCCGCGGCGGACGTGTCAAGGATCTCCCCGGTGTGCGTTATCACATCATCCGTGGTGCTCTCGATGCACAGGGCGTTGCCAACAGAAACCAGGCCCGTTCCAAGTACGGTGCCAAGAAGCCGAAGGCTGGCAAGAAGTAAGATTCTGCCGTAAGGCAGGACTGTCAATGAATCATTAGCATACCACAGGTTATGTGGAGCTTTTCATATAGATATGACAAGCCTCTCCACGGCCTGAACGTGCCCGGGACTCCCGGGACGAGTACCGATGAATTCATGAAACTGCGGCAGCGTGCGCTGCTGCACCAAATAATGTGAAGGAGGGAAGCGAAATGCCAAGAAGAGGTAATGTCGCAAAGCGTGATGTTCTGCAGGATCCTGTTTACAATTCCAAGCTCGTTACACGTCTGATCAACAACGTGATGCTGGATGGCAAGAAGGGTGTTGCGCAGAAGATCGTTTACGGTGCATTTGATATTGTCGCTGAAAAGACCGGCAGGGATGCACTGGAGGTTTTTGAAGAGGCTATGGAAAACATCATGCCTCAGCTCGAGGTCAAGGCCCGCCGTCTGGGCGGTGCGACCTATCAGGTGCCCATGGAGGTGCGTCCGGAACGGCGTCAGACCCTGGGTCTGAGATGGATCACCAAGTATTCCAGAGAGCGCAATGAAAAGACCATGAAGGAAAGACTGGCAGGAGAGATCCTCGATGCCCTGCAGGGTACCGGCGGTGCCTGCAAGAAGCGTGAGGATACGCATAAGATGGCCGAGGCCAACAAGGCCTTTGCTCACTATCGCTGGTAAGGAGGCTACGTTATGGCAAGAGATTGTTCCCTGGAACGTACCAGAAATATCGGCATCATGGCTCATATCGATGCCGGTAAGACCACGACGACCGAGCGTATCCTGTTCTACACCGGTGTCAACCACAAGATCGGCGAGACCCATGAGGGCGCTGCCACCATGGACTGGATGGCACAGGAGCAGGAGAGAGGTATCACCATCACCTCCGCTGCTACCACCGCTTACTGGGCCGGCCACAGAATCAATATCATCGACACCCCCGGACATGTGGACTTCACCGTTGAGGTGGAGCGCTCCCTGCGTGTACTCGACGGCTCTGTGACCGTTCTGTGCGCCAAGGGCGGCGTTGAGCCCCAGTCCGAGACCGTTTGGCGTCAGGCCGACAAGTACCAGGTACCGAGAATGGTATACGTCAACAAGATGGATATCATGGGTGCCGACTTCTACAGAGTCGTGGAGATGATGAAGGACCGCCTGAAGTGTAATGCAGTCCCGATCCAGCTCCCCATCGGCGCCGAGGAGACCTTCAAGGGCATCATCGACCTCGTGGAGATGAAGGCCTATGTGTACTACGATGACCTGGGCAAGGATATCCGCGTGGAGGAGATCCCGGAGGATATGCAGGAGAAGGCACAGGAGTATCACGAGTCCCTGGTCGAGCATGTTGCCGAGCAGGACGACGAGCTGATGGAGAAGTATTTTGCAGGCGAGACGCTCACCATCGAGGAGATCAAGTCCTGCATCAGAAAGTCCACCCTGGCCAACACCATGGTACCGGTCACCTGCGGTACTTCCTACAAGAACAAGGGCGTACAGAAGCTTCTGGATGCCATTGTGGATTATATGCCCTCCCCGCTCGACGTTCCCGCCATCAAGGGCGTGAACCCCGAGACCGGTGAGGAGGAAGAGCGTCCGTCCTCCGACGACGAGCCGTTCGCAGCACTTGCATTCAAGATCGCGACCGACCCGTTCGTTGGTAAGCTGACCTTCTTCCGTGTATATTCGGGCGTACTCGACAAGGGCTCTGCCGTGCTCAACTCCACCAAGGACAAGCACGAGCGCATCGGCCGTATCGTACAGATGCATGCCAATGCCCGCAAGGAGCTCGAGAAGGTGTACTCCGGTGATATCGCCGCTGCCATCGGTCTGAAGCAGACCACCACCGGCGATACGCTGTGCGATGAGAACCACCCCGTTATCCTCGAGTCCATGGAATTCCCGGAGCCGGTCATCAATCTGGCCATCGAGCCCAAGACCAAGGCCGGCCAGGAGAAGATGGGCGTGGCCCTGGCAAAGCTTGCCGAGGAGGACCCGACCTTCCGTACCTGGACCGACGAGGAGACCGGTCAGACCATCATCGCCGGCATGGGCGAGCTGCATCTGGACATCATCGTGGACAGACTGCTGCGTGAGTTCAAGGTCGAGGCAGACGTCGGCGCACCGCAGGTATCCTACAAGGAGACCATCAAGGGCACAGCCGATGTGGATTACAAGTACAAGAAGCAGTCCGGCGGTTCCGGTCAGTACGGTCATGTCAAGATCCGTGTGGCACCGAACGAGTCCGGCAAGGGCTATGAGTTCGTCAACTCCGTTGTCGGCGGCTCTGTACCGAAGGAGTATATCCCCGCAGTTGACGCCGGTATCAAGGGCGCGATGCAGGCAGGTATCCTCGCAGGCTACCAGGTAGTCGATGTCAAGGTCGAGCTGTACGATGGATCCTACCATGAGGTGGACTCCTCGGAAATGGCGTTCAAGATCGCCGGCTCCATGGCCTTCAAGGAGGCTATGCGCAAGGCGGATCCGGCCCTGATGGAGCCGATCATGAAGGTTTCCGTCATCGCCCCCGACGATTATCTGGGCAACGTCATCGGCGACCTGTCCTCCCGCCGCGGTGAGATCCTCGGCCAGGAGACCAGACCCGGCAGCGTGCAGGTCGATGCACTCGTGCCGCTCTCCGAGATGTTCGGCTACTCCAACACCCTGCGTTCCAACACCCAGGGCCGCGGTCAGTACTCCATGGAGCCGCACAGCTTCAAGGAAGTGCCGAAGAACATCGCAGAGACGATCATGACTTCCAGAAACAAGGGCTAAAACCCGTATATAACGTGGAATTGCATAAAAAAGTGCTTTTTGGAAAGAAAATTTTTGAAAAACACTTGCAATTTCCCGCGGAATGTGCTATAATAACTGTATTGCATACTGCGCCGCATGCAGTATCATAATGAAAACGCAATTAAAGGAGGAAACTTCCAATGGCAAAGGCAAAATTTGAAAGAAACAAGCCGCACGTTAACATTGGTACCATCGGCCACGTTGACCACGGCAAGACCACTCTGACCGCTGCTATCACCAAGACTCTGGCTATGAAGGGCCAGGCTCAGTATGAGGCTTATGATATGATCGATAAGGCTCCTGAGGAGAGAGAACGTGGTATCACGATCAACACCGCACACGTTGAGTATGAGACCGATGCACGTCACTATGCACACGTTGACTGCCCCGGCCATGCTGACTATGTAAAGAACATGATCACCGGTGCTGCTCAGATGGACGGCGCAATTCTCGTAGTTGCTGCTTCCGACGGCCCGATGGCACAGACCAAGGAGCACATCCTGCTTGCCCGTCAGGTAGGCGTTCCGGCCATCGTTGTTTTCATGAACAAGGCTGACCAGGTGGATGACGAAGAGCTGCTCGAGCTCGTTGAGATGGATATCCGTGATACCCTGTCCTCCTATGAGTTCCCTGGCGATGATATTCCGATCATCAAGGGCTCCGCTCTGAAGGCTCTGGAAGCTCCGGACGATCTGTCCGATCCGGCATACGCTCCGATCCTTGAGCTGATGGAAGCTGTTGACAACTATATCCCGACCCCTGAGCGCGACGATGCAAAGCCGTTCCTGATGCCGATCGAGGACACCATGACCATCTCCGGCCGTGGTACCGTTGTTACCGGCCGTGTAGAGCGTGGTAAGCTGAATGTCGGCGAGGAAGTGGAGATCGTAGGTCTGCAGGATGAGAAGACCAAGACCGTTGTTACCGGTCTGGAAATGTTCCGCAAGACCCTGGACTTCTGCGAGGCCGGCGACAATGTTGGCGCACTGCTCCGTGGTATCCAGAGAAAGGACGTTGAGAGAGGTCAGGTCCTCTGCAAGCCCGGCTCCATCCATCCGTACACCAAGTTCAAGGGCCAGGTTTACGTTCTGAAGAAGGAAGAGGGAGGCCGTCATACTCCGTTCTTCAACAACTACAGACCGCAGTTCTATTTCAGAACCACCGACGTTACCGGCACGATCACTCTGCCGGAGGGCACTGAGATGTGCCGTCCTGGCGACAACGTTGAAATGGACGTTGAGCTGATCACCCCGATCGCTATCGAGCAGAACCTCCGCTTCGCTATCCGTGAGGGCGGCAGAACCGTTGGTTCCGGCGTTGTTATTGCCATCAATGAATAATTGATCCGCAAAACGATCAAGAGGACGAGCCTTGTGCCCGTCCTCTTTTTTGTGCATATCTGACAAAAAAATTAGACATTTTCACCAAAAGAGAAAAAGAAATCTTGTATCGCCTGTCAAACCATGCTATAATAAATGTGTGTGCGGTAGGGGACCGTGCAAAGACTGACTCGGAAACCGGAAAAGTGCCGGAATGCGCAGGGCAAAAGAGACCGGCAGGACGGTGCTTTGGAAGATTCCGGGGAAGTCGAATATGATATGACAGGAGGAACTTAAAAATGTCGAAAAAACGTTTTGCAGGCGGTATGATCGCAGCAGCAATGGCTATCAACAGCATGCTGATGGTACCGTTTGCCACATCGGCTGCCGCTGTCAAGGTGGAGGCCGAGACCGGTACGCTCGTTGGCACCGGCGGTGTCAAGACGAGCGAGGCAGGCTATTCCGGTGACGGCTACATGTACCTGGAGGACAACGGCGATGTGCTGAACATCCCGGTCACCGTCTCCAAAGCCGGTATGTACACGCTGACCATCTGCTATCAGAACAACTTCGGCTCCGACAAGATCCAGAACATCGTGGTCAACGATGTGGACCAGGGCCAGATGAGCTTCCCGGAGAATCCCAATTGGTCCGAGCTCACCTTCGGCAATGTCAAGCTGAATGCCGGTGAAAACACCATCACCATCAAGGGCAGCTGGGGCTGGACCAATTTTGACTACATCACACTGGAAGAGGCATCCCTTGGCGAGATCAAGGCAACGCAGATCAATACCTGCGATCCGGATGCCACCGAGCCGACCAAGCAGCTCATGGCGTATCTGGCAAGCGTATACGGCGAGCACATCCTCTCCGGACAGCAGGAGATCTACCAGTACGGTCCGCATTCCATCGAGACCGAGTTTGAGTACATTGAGTCCAAGACCGGCAAGCTTCCGGCCATCCGCGGCTTTGACTACGGCAACTTCACCTGCCCGGCGTTCGGCAGCGATGATGGCTCCACCGACCGTGTGATCGCATGGGCTGCCAAGGGCGGTATCGCCACGGCTTCCTGGCATATCAACGTGCCCAAGGATTTCGCAAGCTACAGCATCGGCGACCGCATTGGATGGGACCAGACGACCTACAAGCCGGATGAGACCGATTTCTCCCCGTCCAAGGCTGCGACCGAGGGCACCAAGGAGAACCAGTACTATACACAGGCGCTGGACAATCTGGCCGAGCAGTTCCTGATCCTCCAGGAAAAGGGCATCCCGATCATCTGGAGACCGCTGCATGAGGCAGAAGGCGGCGGCGGTGAGAGCGGCTCGTGGTTCTGGTGGGGCAAGGAAGGCTCCAAGGTCTACAGACAGCTCTATATCTACACCTACAAGTATCTGACCGAGACCAAGGGCTGCCACAACCTGATCTGGGAATTCAACAGCTATAACTACAGCACCTCCGAGAACTGGTATCCCGGCGATGCCTATGTGGACATCATCGGCTACGATAAGTACAACTGCACCGACTGGAGCACGGGCTCTCCGGTG
>JAFTZY010000051.1 GCA_017460955.1 Oscillospiraceae bacterium | reverse complement strand
CGGGGGCTAGCTGGCGGGGCCTGCGGCCCCGCACCCCGCAAGTACAGGAAGGCCGATCCGGCCGTCCTGTACTATTTTGACAGACTGTGCCGCCCTTGTATAAGGGCGGCATTTTTTTGCACGTTTTGCATCTTGTTCTTGACAGATCCTCCAAAACGCTGTATAATATAGGTATCCCAATCAAAAAATGGAGGGTCATATATGTTCAGAAAGATCACAGGCATTGCCGCGGCAGCCGCCGTGCTGCTCGGCACACTCCCGCTGCAGGCCATCAGTGCGGCACCGGAGGAGGGACTGCTCGATGTATCGGGCTTCCGGATCATGGATGAGAATTTAGTCTACATCGGCGCGGATTACCTGACCGACTGCACCGTCCTGTTCGATGACCAGGACAAGGTCCCGGCAAGTCCGGACAACGCCTCGGTGTCCTCCGAGGTCTGGGAGGCGACCAGCCGAAAGAACTGGAAGCCCAACTGGCAGGCGGAATTCGGCGAGGATTCCTTCCTCATCGACATGGGGGCCAATTACGTTGTCACCGGCATCTGCTTCCTTGACACGAACGACATCAAGACCTGGAAGGTCGAGGACGGCGAGCCCTTCGGCTGGAACGAGATCACAAGCTTTGACACGGACTGGTACAATTCCTGGCGCGGTCTGCGCTTTGAGGATCCGAGGGAGACGCGCTACCTGCGCTTTTCCTCCTCCTCCGGAGAAACGGGCGTGGCCGAGCTTGCCATCTACGGCTACAAGGTCTCGGATCTGACGGATGCACAGAAGAAAAAGACTGCTGCCCGCGGCACGGGCAGTGCGCCGTGTACCCTGACGGCCGGACAGAAGATCGGCTTTAACGCCTTCATCGACGACCCGATGACCGCCATCATGGCCGGCGGCAATGTCCGGGAATACCACAATTTCAACTGGCTCATCGACGAGACCGGACGGGTGCGCTTCACGCAGGGCACCTGGGGGGATATGGACAGCTATTATGCGGCCATGAAGGCGCAGAACATCAGCATTATCCCCTGCTTCCAGGGCGGCAGTGCGTCCGTTTCCGGGGACAGTGCGCCGGAGATCTGCGTGCCCGCCGGTGCCGACACCCTGGACCCGGCAAGCTATGCGGTCCATGCCCGGGCACTCTACCAGGTCGCAGCCCGCTACGGCAGCAATCCGGATGTGGATCCCGCCACGATCAATATCACCGATGCGCAGGAGGTAAAGATCGGCATGGGGCTGCTCGAGGCAGCCGAGAATTCCAACGAGCCCAACAAGACCTGGAGCGGCAAGGCCAATTACTTCACGCCCTATGAGCTGGCCGCCATGTGCTCGGCGGACTATGACGGGCATGAGGGGACCATCCCGAATGCCGGTGTCAAGCAGGCCGATCCCAATTTCAAGCTGGCCATGGGCGGCATGCTCTCCACGGCATCCCTCATCGAGTACCTCGACGAGATGAAGATGTGGTTCGACTACAACCGCACCGACGGCGTTTTTGCCGTGGACATCATCAATGTCCACCTCGGTCCGGGCTCCGGCATCCCCGAGGAGGGCAGCTATCTTGCCTATATCCGCAAGCTCCAGGACTGGATCGACAAGAACGCACCGGGCGCGGAGCTGTGGATCTCCGAGTTTGAGATCCCCATGTCCGACTGCGAGACGGAAGGCGTGGACAACCACGACAACGAGCTCTATCAGCTCCGGTATGCACAGCGCGTGGCCCGGACCTATCTTGCGTGCATCGGTGCGGGCGTGGACCGCATCACCAAGTTCCAGCTGCGTGACGAGGGCGAGGGCGTGTACTACAATTCCGGCCTTGTCACCGGCAAGGGCGAGTGGAGCAAGAAGCTTGCATGGTACTATGTGGCCTGCATGACGGATGTACTCGAAAACTGTGACCTCACGGAGGACCGCAGCGCGGACAGCGTCTGCGACTATGTCTTTACCGACCGGCAGACGGGCGAGACCGTCCACTGTCTGTGGCTGCCAACGGCCGAGGGCAAAGAGATCGCGGACTACAAGCTCTCCGCAGACGGTGCGGGCTTTGCGAGCCTGACGGTCCCCGGCACCTATGCCGAGGGTGTGACCAGCGCTCTGACAGTTCAGAAGGACAGCGTGACGCTCGATGTCTCCGAGACGCCCGTTTTCGTTCGGTTCTCCGGCAGTGCGCCCGGCATCGTGAACGGGAGGGGCCGCTACATTACGCCGGAAGCGCTCTGTCTGAGTGAGGACCGCTCCACGGAGCTGTGCGATCTGTCGGCAGCGCCTGCGGACACAAAGCTCGGTCAGTTCTACCGGATGTTCGATGAGAAGGACACCATGCCCGAATACATCTACAGCGATACGGCGGGGCTGGAGACGCCCTCGACCAATGTCAACCAGTCCGGCATCACCTGCTATGTGGATCTTGACGGCAGCTATGTGCTCACGGGCTTTGGAGTGTACGACACCTACGGCACCGGCAGCATCGAGGTGTACGATGCCCATACGGATGTACTGCTGTGGTCGAGCGACCTTGGCGGCTACATGAGCCGCAGCATGACACTCACGGCGGACAGCCTGCCGACGGACCGGCTGAAGATCGTCAAGGGCGGCGGTGACCTCAACGAGCTGGCCCTCTACGGCTATCCGCTGCCGGAATGCGCCTTCGATGTCACCCTTGACGGGAGCTTCACACTGCTCGATGTCATCGCACTCCAGCGGTACCTTGTCCGTGAACGAACGGCCCTTCCCGCCTGGAGAGCCGGTGACAGTGACGGCGACGGTACCCTGACGGTGCTCGATCTGTCGCAGATGAAGCAGGCACTGCTGAAAGCATAACATGAAGCAGCAAGGTCTTGTGCGGCCTTGCTGCTTTCTCATATTAGGTAAAGATTTGGAAAAGATTCCGTTAAAATCCGGCGATCCCCCTTGCGCTTTCTCACAATATCGGATATGATAGGGATAGAGAAGGATCGATAAGGAGGGATCGGTATGTCACAGCGTACACGGCTCTTCCGGCACACAAGGCCCTATGACACGGACGGCACGCGGGAGCTGTTCGTGCAGGCAGTCCGGGAGAATGTCCTGCATCATGACGCACACTGCGAGGGCTATCACCGGATGCTTGCTGCCTGCGGGTTTTCGCCCCGCTCCCTGCAAACGGAAAGCGACCTCGAGCGTCTCCCGCCCCTGCCGACGCTCCTGTTCAAGCACCACCGTCTGATCTCCCGGCCGGAGCACCGGATCGTCCTCGAGGCGACCTCCTCCGGCACGAAGGGCAGCTTCAGCCGCATCGCCTTTGACCTTGGGAGCCTTGCCTGCGGCACACCGATGGTCCTGCACACTGCCGCGCACCGGAGGCTCCTCTCCCCCCGCCCGGTCAATTACATCATCCTTGGCTACAAGCCCCACCGCGGCAACCGCATGGCCGTGGCCAGAACGGCCTTCGGCTCCACCTTCCTCGCGCCGGCCCTCCACCGCAGCTACGCCCTGCAATACCGGGACGGCGGCTATGTCCCGGACCTCGAGCATGTGCTTGCGCATCTTACTGCCTACAGCCGACTGCCGTTCCCGGTGCGCTTCATGGGCTTTCCGTCCTACACCTACTTCCTGCTGCGGAGGATGGAGGAGCGGGGGGTGCGTCTCATGCTCCCGAAGCACTCAAAGATCATGCTCGGCGGCGGCTGGAAGGAATTCTACACACAGCAGGTGGACAAGCCGGTCCTCTATGAGATGATCCGGCGGCTGCTCGGCGTGGAGGAATCGCATGTGATCGAGTTCTTCGGCGCGGTGGAGCATCCGATCCTCTACTGTGACTGCCCGTACCATCATTTCCACATCCCTATCTACAGCCGTGTGCTCATCCGGGATGTACACACCCTGGAGGCACTCCCGCCGGGACAGCCCGGCCTTGTCAACCTCATCACCCCGCTGATGACCGCCGTTCCCGTCACGAGCATCCTCACGGACGATCTGGGGATCCTGCATGAGGAGCCGTGTCCCTGCGGCATCCGCTCACCGTATCTGGAGCTTCTCGGCCGTGTGGGCCTGCAGGACATCCGCACCTGCGCCGCCGGTGCCGCACAGCTCCTCGGAGGGGAGGGAGGACTCACATGATCCTGGCAAACGGCGCGGTTTACGATACCGCAAAGCAGCAGGCGCTCCTCGATGCGCTCCCCGGGGCGCTGACAAGGACGCTGTCCGGACCGCCCCTCCCGCAGGGGACGGTGGTGGAGGCGCTCGACAGGGCGGCCTCCCTTCTGGAGGCGGGCGCATACGCGGAGCTTCTGCCGGATGTGCAGCTGCAAGGCGCGGTGTCCCTTGCAGCGCGGATGCTGCACCGGGAGGCGGTCACCTACCGGCTGCAAACAGAGCTGCCGCCGCTTGATGCACAGGTCCTGCCCGAGGGCTTTACGCCCCACCGGAGGGTCTACCGGCCGCTCGGCGTTCTCCTTCACATCGCAGCCGGCAATATGGATGTCCTGCCCGCGTACAGTGTGATGGAGGGGCTTCTGACGGGGAACATCAACCTGCTCAAGCTCCCGCAGGCGGACACGGGGCTGACGATCCGCTTTTTTGAGGCGTTTCTGGAGCTTGCCCCCGAGCTGCGGGACTATATCTATGTATTCGACACCCCCTCGACGGATCTGCCGGCCATGCAGCACCTCATCTCAGTGAGTGACGGCATTGCGGTCTGGGGCTCGGATGCGGCTGTCAGCGCCGTGCGGCAGCTTGCACCGCCCGGCTGCCGGCTGATCGAATGGGGCCACAAGCTGGGCTTTTGCTATATTTCCGGCTATGAGGACCGGACACTGGAGCTCTCGCAGCTGGCCGCACACATCGCTGCCACCCAGCAGCTCCTGTGCAGCTCCTGTCAGGTGATCTACCTGGATACGCAGGATATGGTGGAGGTATACGATTTCTGCAAGGCCTTCCTGCCCGTCCTCGATGCGGCCTGTGCCGGGATCCGGCAGTCCCCCGGCGCTGCGGCACAGTCCACCCTGCGGCGGTACACGGCGTTCTTAGAGCATACGATGGCACCGGAGCGCGAAGAGCCCTCTGTCTATCGGGGACGCTGCAGCAGCCTGACGGCCTGTGAGGATGCATCGCTTACACTGTCGGGGCTGTACGGCAATTGCCTTGTCAAGCGCCTGCCGTCTAAGGACATCGTCCCCGTCCTGCGGCAGACGAGCCGGTATTTGCAGACGGCGGGACTGATCTGTGAGGCGTCAAGGCGCCGGGCGCTCACGGAAAGCCTCCTGCAAAGCGGTGTCACCCGGGTCATGCACGCCGGGGATATGTCGGACACCTATCTTGGCGAAGCGCACGACGGGGAATATGCCCTCAGACGGTATGTGCGCATCTGTGATATTTCGTAGAGGGAGGGAGTTATGATGGAGATCAGGCGGATGACACCGGAGGATTATGATGCGATCCATGCCTTATGGATGTCCTGCCCCGGCATGGGGCTCAACTCACTCGATGACTCGCGCGACGGGATCGGGCGGTTCCTGGAGAGGAACCCGGATACCTGCTTTGTGGCCGTAGAGGCGCGGCACATCATCGGTGCCATTCTTGCCGGAAATGACGGGAGAAGGGGCTATCTCTACCACACCGCCGTGCATCCTTCGATGCAGGGGCGGGGCATCGGCAAGGCGCTTGTCGGTGCAGCAATGACGGCACTGCATGCACTGGGCATCCATAAAACGGCACTGGTCGTGTTTTCCGGGAACGCACAAGGAAATGCATTCTGGGAGAAAATGGGATTTACAGTGCGGGCGGATCTGGTGTACCGGAACAGAGCGCTCGACGAGATGATACGGATCGACACATGAGAGAAAGCCCCTGAGCGTGTGCCCGGGGGCTTTCAGTCTGTTATCCGATCTCAATGAACTGCGAGGAGGCATAGCCGGACAGGCCGTTCCAGGAAACGACGTACCAGCCGTTGACATTGCCGTACACCGTCACGGCGGCTCCGTTCGGGATGGAGGCAAGGACTGCGCCGCTCGTGCTCGGGAAGCTGCGCAGGTTGAGTCCTGAGCCGTCCGTTGTGACCACGCCCCGCACGACCGTCGTCGGCTCCACGAACGGGATGCCGAAATAGTCGCACAGCGAGGCGGTCAGCGTGGCGGCGATGGCATCCAGGCTCGAGCGGATCCATGCAACATCCTCTGCATTGTCATGGTACCCGAGCTCACACAGCACCGCCACGGCGCGTGTCCGGTTGACCTCACCGAGGGTCGTGGTCGGGCGTGCCGTGACCTTCTCCGGGAGCGGGTAGATGCTCTCGAGGTCATTGGCGATGATGACGGCCAGACGCTCACTGGACATGCTGTAGGGGGAATAGTAGATGTCGATCCCCCGCAGCTGCCCTGCCATGCTCTCCGGGGAGGCATTGGAATGCAGCGCCAGATGGACGTCATAGTCCTGGGCATTGGAATCGGCGATGGCGCCGCCGACGTTCCGGTCCGGGTCGTTGCGCACATAGGTAATACCGCTTGCCCGCAGATACGGCTCCATACGGTCCGCAAGCAGATTCATGTACTGCTCCTCCGTACCGCCGCCGCTGTATTGGTTCCACTCCTGGGTGGAGGGGCTTAAAAAGACCTTTGGCATGAAGCATTCTCCTTATCCTGAAAACTTTCGGGGGGCGGTTTGACCCGTCCCCCGTATTATTGTATGGCATCAAAGAAGAATGTGTGCTTTTATGACAGCACCGGCTCCGGATCGTCATATGTCCCGACGAAGCTGCCGTCCCGGTAGATCCTGTATGCGCCCTGATACAGGAAGATGCACAGCAGCGCCCCGTTGTCCCGGTACACGGTGAGCGGGCTGCTCTGCGATGCATCATATTCCGGCACCTTCAGCAAGTCACATGCCGTCTGCGGTGTCAGCGCCGTGTACCCATGCACCACGCGGAGAAAGCGGTTGCCGGTAAAGCCCGCCTCCCCGCCTTCATAGACCGTGACATCGGCCCGGACCTGTGCGAACTCGCCGTCCTGCAGCGGCGGGTAGGAGGCATCCTCCAGAAGGTACACCTGCCGGCATGCATCGGAGGCATCCACATACATCTCCCCCACCCTGCACAGGATAAAGCTGTCGTTATCGAGCTGTGTCACATGCATCCTGTCCGCACCGCAGCCTGTCAGCACACACAGCAAGGCGGCAAGGAGCAGTGCCTTACAGCGCCCCATAGACGATGTTGCGCATGAGCTTGGCCGCCGGGGAGGTGCCGGCATTGGCGACCTGGATCCAGAAGAGGATGGACAGCTTTTCGGCCGGATCCACACAGAAATAGGTGCCCGTCCAGCCGTCCCAGCCGTATTCGCCGAGGCTTGCGATCGTACCGGCGCGTGCCTTGTTCGTCAGCACGCGGACAAGGCTGCCGTAGTCATAGCCGCGCAGGGAATCCCACTGCTGGTCCTGCCGGAAGCCCTCGCCCATGACCTGGGGCGTGCGGATATAGTCGAGCGCCTGTCTGCCCAGGATGCGCACGCCCTCCTTGGAGGTGCCGCCGTTTGCGAGCGTATTGGCAAAGCGTGCATAATCCGTGATGGTCGAGCACAGCCCTGCACCGCCGGAGATGAAGGCCGGGAGGGTCAGGTAATTATTGAGCCCGAGGTGGCAGTCCGTATCCGGGACAAGGCCGTCCTCCGACTGCATATAGGCCTGTGCAAAGCGTGCCTGCTTTTCCTTCGGCACATAGAAATCCGTATCCTCCATGCCAAGGGGCAGGAAAATGTTCTGCCGGAGGTATTCGCGGTATTCCGTCCCGCTCACGGCCTGTACGACACCGCCCAGGATGTCCGCAGACGTGCCGTAATCCCAGTGCGTCCCGGGATCAAATTCGAGCGGGATGGCTGCCATGCGTCTGCAATACTCCATCGTATCGATGGCCTGCGGGGTATCCCGCACCTCGGCCATATCCCCGTAGAAGGAGGCCACGTCCTGCTGGGTGCGGTTGAGGCAATTGGGGTACGGCAGGCCCGAGGTCATGTTCAGAAGGTCCTGCACAAGGATCTCCCGGGCGGCCGGACGCACGCTGCCGTCCGCTTCATAGACCTTCGGGTCCCGGAATTCCGGCAGATACCATGACACGGGAAAATCCGGATGGAGCCTTCCCTGCTCGACAAGCTGCATTACGGCCACGGCTGTCACGGGCTTGGTCAGGGAATAGATGCGAAAGATGGTATCCGGCGTCATGGCACGGCCGCGCTCCTTGTCCGCCATCCCGGCCGAGTGCAGGTACAGGCATGTGCCGTCCTTATACACGGCGGCATTGGCGCCGACGAACTGTCCGTTTGCAAGATTCTGTTCGATCATGGAATCGAGTAATTGCTTCATCATCTTTCAACCTCCGTAATTTGTGCAAGCTTATCATAGTCATAGCGGATGCGCTCAAGCGGCACCGGAATGGCCTGCCTGAGCGTGAAGGAATAGAGATACCCCTGAGTGACGGGCTCGCCAAGGAGCAGCTCCGCTGCCTTCCGGTACAGTCCGAGCTGGAGATCATACCGCTCGAGCAGCTCATCCGCCGTCCTGACGTGATCCGATTTGTAATCCACGAGTACCCAGTGATCCCCCTCCCGGAAGATCAGGTCCATCGTGCCGATGAGGATGCCGTCCGTGTCCGTGTAGCTCTGTGCGATCTGCGAGTCCTCAGGAAGGGCAAGGTCGGCGATGCGGACAAAGAACTGGGATTCCCGGCGCACCTCCGGAGAGGCGATGATCCTGCTGCAAAGCTCGCTTTGCAGGAAGGCCTGCAGCTCCTCCTCCGGGAGCGCTTCAAGCTCCTGCCGGGACAGGAAGCCCTGTGTCAGGAGCTGCCCGCACGCGGCCTTCACATCCGCACGCGCCGCCGCAGGATCCAGAAACTGCATCAGCTTGTGGATGGCACTGCCGCGTCCTGCGCCGCGCAGCTTCTTCTCGTGTCCGCGGCTGTCCTCCTTCAGGAACTCCGGTGTGCGCATCTGCTGCTCGGCCTGCGCCTGCGGATGGGACAGGGCCGTGACGCTGTATTTGGAGACCAGCTCCGTCTGCGGGGAGCTGTAGCGGAAGGCAAGCTGGCGGTGCATGGCCGCAAGTGCCGCTTCATCGGGCAGGGCGGGTGCTGCGGCGGCTGCCTGCGCCTGTGCCTCCTCCTGCACGGCGGGGGTCCACTGTTCATAGCGGCACAGCGGGGACGTGCAGTCCTCCTGTGTGAGCATATGCAGAAAATGCGTACTGTCCGCAGCAAGCAGGAAATCCACGATCCAGTCCTGCATCCGCATGGCTCTCGAGGCAAGGACCCCGGCCATCCCGGGCTCCTGTGCAAAGAAGAGCGCACGCTCGGAGAGCTTCTCGGGATCGAGTGTGCCAGCGTTCATCACAAGGAAGAGCTGCTGTCTGGCACGGGTCAGCGCCACATACAGAAGGCGCAGCTCCTCGCTTTTCTGCTGTGCCTGCATCCGTGCGGTCACATAGGTATAGGCGGTATCCCGCGCGGACTGGAGGGTGTCCCGGTCGAGTGTACGCAGCCCCACGATGCCGGACGGATCCGGGATCACGGCGGGGGGCTGGTTGTCCGTGTGGAACCTGCTCTCGAGGTGTACAAGGAACACGAACGGGTACTCCAGCCCCTTGGATTTATGGATGGTCTTGAGCACGACGCTCCCCGGCGGGTCCCCGCCCAGTGACGGGATCTCCGGATCGCGTCCGGATTCCTGCAGGCGCTCCAGATACCGCAGCCAGCCGCTCAGGCAGCCGGATGCCGTAAGGTCCGCATGGCTCCGGTAGCCCTCGGCCTGGCGGATGAACAGCTCCAGATGCTCCCGGCGCTGCGCGGCATCCTCATAGAGGCTCTGCAGGGAGAACAGATCCGTCAGGTCACAGATCTCCCGCAGGCACTCCTCCAGGGGAAGCGTTTCGGCAAGACTGCGCAGACGTGCGAGCAGCTCGAGAAACTCGGCGCATTTTTTGTACAGCCGGGCATCCTCCGGTGCATGGTCCTCCCGGCGGATCAGTCGCTGCATTTCCAGATAGAGCCGCCTGTCGCGGGCCACCAGACGCAGCCTTGCCAGCTCCTCTGCTGTCGCACCGCACAGGGGGGAGACAAGGACAGCGGCCATGGCCGTATCCGTCATGGGATTGTCGATGATCTTCAGAAGGTTCCACAAAAGCCGGATCTCGGGCAGCGAGAGCAGATGCGCGGAGCTCTCGCAGCTCACGGCGATCTGCCTCTCACGCAGCGCCTGTTCCACGGCGCCCCCGCTCTTGCGCACGGAACGCACCAGTACGCAGAAATCCGAGGGCTCGCACGGTCTGACGGTCCCGTCCGGCAGATGGACCGGTGCGCCCTCCCGGAGCATCCGGTCGATGCGCTCGGCCACACACAGCGCCTGCACATCCTCCTGCGTGCCCTCCTCGGGCACCGCGGCGATGACCGTGGTCGGCATCGGGGGTGCCTCCCTGTAGGCAAGGGCACCGAAATGCAGCTCCTCGCTCTCCTGATAGGCAAGTCCGCCGCAGGAGGGTGTCATCAGGAGCCGGAACAGGGCATTGACAAAGCCGATCACATCCCGTGAGCTGCGGAAATTCTGATTGAGGTAGAGGCACGCCATCTCCTCGCCCGTGCATTCGGAGAGGTGCCGGCTGTGCTCGACGGCAAGACGGAAGTTCTCGGGATTGGCCTGGCGGAAGCTGTAGATGGACTGCTTGACATCGCCCACAAGAAAGGCGTTTGTGCCGTAGACGGGGACACCGTCCGCGATCCTACCGCCGCGGGAGAGCAGCTTGAAGATGGTATCCTGCTTGTTGTTGGTGTCCTGGTATTCGTCCACCATCAGAAGCTGATAGCGCTCGGAGAGGGTGCATGCAAGCTCCGTGCGGTGCAGCACGCCAGCCTCGTCGATCTCGCACAGGAGCTCGAGCGTGAGCTCCTCGGCGTCGGAGAAGCACAGGACATCCTGCCGGCATTTCTCGGCAAAGAGCGCTTCAAGATAGCTCTCCGTGAGCTCGAGCAGCAGCGGCACGGTCCGGCGCTGTACGGACAGATCTGTCACCGCATATGCAAGGGGGCGCAGCCAGCTTTCCACAAGGGTATCATACCATTTCTTATAATAGTCGCGGAACTGCTTGAAATCCGCCTTGCGGTCCGCATCCACGCCCTTTCTGACACGCGGGAAGGCGGAAAAATGAAGGGCTGCCGTCTGCCACCGCAAGGGCAGCTCCTGCGCCTGCATCTCCCGGATCGCATCACAGGCCCCCTCCATGGCGGCAAGGTCCTCGTGCAAAAGATCCAGGAAGGGGTTGTTTGCAGGATCGGGGATGACGGCGGCGGCATGGGGCTTGGCCATTGCGGCAAAGTGCAGGAGCGCCTGCACCTGCGTAAGGAAGCCCTCACGCAGGCGCTCGGGCAGGGCATCCTCCCGGTCGAGGACCTCGCGGACGCGGCGGTACCACAGGCGGTGGAAGTCGAGGGATTTTGTGAACTCTGCAAGCCTTGCGATCATCCCCTCGAGCTCCCTGTCGTTCTGGAGGCAGAAATACGATGCCAGCAGCTCCATATCCGCACGGCGCTCGCGTCCCCATATATCGAGCACGCTCTGCATGGCACGCTCCTGGTAGACGGATTCCTGGGAGGGCTCGGCGATGGTGAACTGCGGGGAGACGCCGAGCAGATCGGCATGCTCCCGGATCAGGTCGAAGCAGAAGCTGTGGATGGTGGAGATATGGGCACTGCCGAGTGCGGAGCGCTGCTCGAGCAGCCAGTCATAGGCATCCGGGTCGCTGCCGTCGGAGAGCGCATCGAGCTGCGCGGCAATGCGGTCGGCAAGGCGCTGCTTCATCTGCGCTGCGGCGTCCTTGGTGAAGGTCACCACGATCATCCGGTCGGCGGGCAGACGATGTACCGGATCCGACAGAAGGCGCGTCAGGCGCTCGACCAGAACGGCGGTCTTGCCGCTGCCGGCGGCAGCGGACACAAGGAGGCTCCTGCCGTCGGCAGTGATCGCCTCATGCTGCTGCGGTGTCCAGTTCATGCTTCCTCACCTTCCCTTCCTTCGCCGAATGCGGCTTTTAGTGCAAGTACTGTCTCCTCCTCGGACCGTTTGACGGTCTCGGTCTGTGCGCTGCCGCAGATGTCGGCATAGCCGCAGTAGCCGCAGGGCGTATACTCCTCATAGAGATAGGGCGCGGGCGCGACATCGCCGCTGTGCAGACGCTTTGCCATACGCAGGATGTTCTGCTCCACAAGCGTTTGCAGACGCTCCATCTGCGGCGCGGTCACGCTGTACAGATGCTGCTTGCCGGAGGCGCTCTCGAGCACGGGCACCGCCTGCTCGGCAAGCCCTGCCTCCATCAGGGGGGCTGCCGTGTCGAGCATCAGGCCCTTCATCCGGAAATGCTCCTCCAGGATCTCCTGGGGGGCGCGGGCCTTACTGCCGCGGCTGTCGAATTTCCGGAGCTGCCCGCTCGGGCTGTAGAGCACGCCGCCGGGCTTTGCGCCGTCATACGCGCCGCTGCTGCCGAGTGCGAAGAGGTAGATGAGCATCTGCATGTCCAGGCCGTCGGCAAGCTTTTCGGGCGAGAAGAACTTACGCCCCGTCTTGTAATCGACCACGCGCATGAGGTCGCCCTCCTGTGTATGGCAGATGTCCACGCGGTCGATGCGTCCGCGGCAGACAATGCGCCCGTCATCGAGCTTGAGCGGCGGCAATGCCCCCTCCGCGGCATCCACGGGGACCTCGAAGCCCGCGGGACGGAACGCGCTCTCCCGCAGCTCCTTTTGCAGATGCAGTAGCATCGGGAGGATGCCCTGTCCGGTCATGTGGTAATTGAGCTGGAAGCGCCCGTCCCGGCGCACGGCATCGGAGAAATTTGCACCCGAGAACACCTCGGACAGCTGCGTGATCTCCTCGCGCAGCTGTGCCTGCGTCAGCTCAATGAACTGCTCGGGTGCATAGCGGCGCAGGATCTGCTCAAGGCAGTAATGCGAGAAGCTGCCGATCTTCTGCACGGACAGGGAGATGCGCTCGGGGCTGTACAGCTTCAGGCAGCGTCCGCAGAAATACGCGAACGGACAGTGGAAGAACTGGTCGATCCCCGACGGGGAGAGCACGAGCTTCTCGCCGAGCATTGCCTGCATCGTCTCAGACGACACGGACAGGGCCGCCCCCGGCTGCGCATCGCTCAAACGCTGCAGGCGCCTTGCATAGGCGGGATCGTCCTCAAGCAGCCGGCGCAGTGCTGCCGTCTCCCCGGAATCCTCCCGCAGGTGCCGTACAAGATGATAGTACGCACCCGCCGGGGTGTACACATAGGTATGCAGCGCGACCTCTTCTGCATGCAGGCACAGCGCATCCTGTCCGGGGAAGAGCCGCATGAGCGTATCCGCCGCCGGGGACGGCAGGCTGCTCTCCCCGGCGGTATTGACGGCCGGGTACGTCAGGTACAGCTGCTCGGAGGGGGCGGAGAGGAGCTTTGTAAGAATGAGGAGCTCGTCGGAATGCAGCTCCGGCAGGAGTCTGGCGATGCTCACGCCCGTTCTGCGCTCGAGCTGCTCGAGCTCCTGTCCGGTGAAGAAGCCGCCGATGGACACATCCGCCGGGTACACACCGGTACAGAAATCCGGCATGAACACGATCCTTGGCGCATTCAGGCGGGAGGTGGCAGCACGGACGATGCGCACGCTGTCGAGTGTCTGGGGCGGCGTGGAAAAGCTGATGCTTTGCAGCAGCAGCCGGAAGCTGTCGGAGAGCGTTCTGACGGAAAGCGGCATCTCCCCCAGGCAGCCCACAACAGTGTCCATGCACTCGCACAGGAGGTTCCATACCGTGATGAACTCCTGGCGGCGCACGCCCTCGAGTGTCGGCGTATAGGCCTTCTCATGCTTTTGCAGGAAGGTATAGAGTCCCTTGCAGATGCGCCGGACATTGCTGCCGCGGCAGGCATCACGCAGGGCGGACAGCTCGTCCATCAGCGAGGCACGCAGCGCTTCCAGGCGGGGCAGATCGAACTGCTGCGCCATTTCTTCGTTCAGTGCCTCCTCGGCGCCGAACGGCGTCTCCCAGTATGTGCCCTCCACGCTCCAGGTATAGCAGTAGTGCTCGAGCATGGAGGCGGCCTCGAGCGGGCAGCCGGACAGCGGCGACTTGACATAGCGCAGGATGGTCTCGGTACGGGGCGTGCTCTCGGTGAGCAGGGTGAGCAGTGTCAGGAAGAAGCGCACGAGCTCCGTGTGATAGACCGGTCTTGGCTCGGCAAGGTCATAGGGCAGCGCATAGCGCTCCATGGCGCGGGTGAACAGATGCGCATAGTGCTCCGGCTCCTTGAGGGCAACGGCAATGTCCCGGCAGCGAAGGCCGGAATCCTCCGAAAGCAGCCGGCAGATCTCGGCGCAGATATACTCCGCCTCCCCCTCCGGATCCTTCGCGGCAAACAGGTGGACATGCCCCTCGTAGGCCGCCTTCTCCGGGCGGCGGTGCAGCAGGCTCTCACTCACGGTCCGCAGATCCGCGTGACGGCTGCGGCAGTAGGTGCGGCATGCTGTGACGTCCACGGGCAGGTGATACGTCTCCTGTGCCATGCGTCTTAAATTCTCATAGGTCCGGCAGCCGCCCGTGAACACGCCGGAGGGCTTTTCGCCGGGAAGATCGGCACGGATGGCGGCAGTGACGTTCTCTGCCTGTTCCAGACACACCGCGAGCATCTGGTACTGATCGCCCGTGAAGCTGTCGAATTCATCGAGGTAGAGCTGTTTTCCCTCAAAATAGTAATGCATCTGTGCGAGTGCGGCCGCCTGTGTCAGATCCGCAAGGCTGTCCCTGCGGTCATGCGCGGCAAGCACGCGGTCATAGGCATAGAGGAGCTGTCCGAGATCATGGGTCTTGTCGCTCAGAAGATCGGGCAGATCCGGGGACAGGTCAATCAGCTGCTCCCCGGACACGCCGGCTCTGCGCAGCTTCGTGATGAGGGAAAAGCTCTCCGTCAGGAAGGCATGGGAGCCAAAGCGCCTTGCAAGCGCCCGGAAGCGTCCCTCCTCCAGGCACTCCTGCACAGCCAGATACAGGTACAAAAGCTTCTCCTGCTCCGTGGCATAGCTGCGGGCGCCCCCTGCACAGGTGTCCAGGATCTGCCGGGAGAGCGTAGCAAAGCTGCGCGTCTCCATCCGGTTGAACAGCACGGGTCCCAGGGCGGCATACAGCTTCTTTTCCTCCTCAAAGGAAAACTGCTCGGGTACGAGCACCATGACATCCAGCCCCGCCTCCAGATCCCGGCGCAGGCGGTCGAGCAGTACGGTGGATTTTCCCGTACCGCACCCGCCGAGTATGAACGACAGCATCTGCTCTCCTCCTCCGTTACAGACAAGCAGGGCAGCCAGCGCCGCCCTGCTTGTATCGTTTTCTTACTTGATATCGTTGTCGTCGAAGACGTCGCCGCACTCCGGGCAGAACTTCGGCGGTTTGGTCGGATCCTTGGGCTCCCAGCCGCACTTGTCGCAGCGGTAGAGCGGAGCGCCTGCGGGCTTGGGACTGCCGCACTCAGCGCAGAACTTGCCCTTGTTCACGGCACCGCACTTGCAGGTCCAGCCGTCAGCGGCTGCCGGTGCGGGCTTGGGCTTTCCGCACTCCAGACAGAACTTGCCGGTATTCTGGGTACCGCATGCGCACGTCCAGCTGTTGGCGGCAGGTGCTGCCGGCTGCTGGGGCTGCTGCTGTACCTGGGGCTGCTGCATCGTCTGCTGCTGCATGGCCTGCTGCTGGCCCATCTGGAAGAGATTCTGTGCATTCATGCCGCCTGCGGCCTGGGCCATGTTCATGCCCATGAAGCCCATCATGGCGCCGCCCGCATTGGAGGCAGCTGCCTGCATGGCATTGGCCTGTGCATCGACCATCACACCGGCTGCATTGGAGGGATCGCGGTTCCAGGCCAGATCCTCGTACTTCTGGATGCGCTTTTCATCCTCGGGAGAGATGGTCGTGGAATTGATGGCAACGGAGACGATGGCAAGACCGCGCTTTTCCTTCCAGGACTTGGTCAGGACCTCATCCATGGCGTCGCTGATCTCGAGGGTATGGGCCGGGAGCTGATCGTACTGGATGCCGCCGGCGGAGAGCTTGGCAAATGCCGGCTGCAGTGCGCTGAGGAACTCGCTCTTGAGCTGGTTCTCGATCTCTGCGCGGGTGTACTGCTGGGACACATTGCCGCAGACATTGGTATAGAACAGGAGCGGATCGACGATCTTATAGGAGTACACGCCGTTGCAGCGCACGCCCACGGTGAAGGACCTGCCGATGTCCTGATAGGCCACACGGAACGGGATGGGGTTCTGCGTGCCGAACTTGTTGTCGATCATTTCCTTGATATTGAAGTAGTACACTCTCTGATCGTGGCCGGTATCGCCGCCGTAGGCAATACGCTTGCCGATGGTCTTGAAGGTCTCCTTGATGCTCGTGCCGAGGCTGCCGGAGAAGATGCTCGGCTCCGAGGACATATCATATGTATACTCGCCGGGCTCGGCGCAGATCTCCACGACCCTGCCCTGATCCACGATGATCATGCACTGGCCGTCTGCGACAACGATGCCGCTTCCCTGCGTGATGATATTGTCACTGCCCTTCTTGTTCGAGGATTTGTTGCCAATGACCTTCTGGCCCTTGACCACCATCACATTGGGCGGCAGTGCTTCACAATAAAAGAATTCCTTCCACTGATCGGCCAGCGTGCTGCTGGCAGCGCCGAGTACAGCTTTCAAAAGTCCCATAATACTACTCCTTTCGGATCTTCATAAATGTTGCAGGATGGCGTGAACAGAAAATCAGGCCGGCACACACCATACTGCTTTCATTATACCACGGCATACGGCAGTTGTCAATCATTTTTTGCTTTTTTGAACATTTTTTTTGCCATCGCGCCGCACAGCTTGTATAAGATGCTAAAATGCGCCAAAAGCTGCCCGCCTTCCTGCAAATTCATTTGACTTGCCGGACAAAATATGCTATAATAATCCTTGTTCCAATAGAAAACTTAAAGGAGGATCATTTCCATGCTTTATCCCAAGCTTCTGACCATCCAGGATATTTCCTGTGTCGGGCAATGCTCTCTGACGGTGGCACTGCCCATCCTGTCCGCCTGCGGTGCGGAGACCTGCATCCTGCCGTCCGCCGTGCTCTCCACGCACACTGCCGGGTTCAAGGGCTTTACCGTCCGTGACCTGACCGAGGACATGCCCGGGATCGCAGCCCACTGGAAGAAGGAGGGCATCCTCTTTGATGCCATCTACACCGGATACCTTGGCAGCATCACGCAGATCGGCTATGTACAGGATATTTTCGACACGCTCCGCGCCGAGGGGGCCAAGACCTTCGTGGATCCCGCCATGGCGGACAACGGCGTTTTGTACGGTGCCTTTGACATGGACTATGCCAATGCCATGAAGCCGCTGTGCTTCGGGGCGGATGTCGTCCTGCCGAACCTCACCGAGGCCTGCCTGCTGACGGACATGCCCTACAAGGAGACCTATGACGAGGCCTATATCACGCAGGTCCTCGACCGGCTCGAAGCCGCCGGCGCAAAGACGGTCATCCTCACGGGCATCGGCTACACGCCGGACACCACGGGCGTGATCGTTGCCGATGCATCGGGCAGACGCTACTACAAGCACAGACGCATCGAGAAGGGCTGCCACGGCACGGGCGATGTCTACGCCTCCTGCTTCGTGGGTGCCTACATGCAGGGAATGGATGCCTTCAAGGCTGCTTCCCTTGCTGCGGATTATACGCTGCAGTGCATCGAGAACACGCAGGGGGATGCCTCCCACTGGTACGGCGTAAAGTTTGAAACGGCACTGCCGATGCTCATCTCCCGCCTCCAGGAAGGCTAAGGAGGCAGCATATGGCGTTTGTATTACAGCTTTTGCTGCTGGTGCTGGGCTTTGTGCTGCTGGTCAAGGGGGCCGATTTCTTCGTGGACGGCAGCTCCAGTGTTGCCAAGATGCTCAAGGTGCCCTCCCTCATCATCGGTCTGACGATCGTGGCCATGGGTACGAGCCTGCCGGAATGCTCGGTCAGTGTCAGTGCCTCGCTGCATGACCAGAACGCACTGGCCATTTCCAACGCCGTAGGCTCAAACATGTTCAATCTGCTGGTCGTGTGCGGTGTCTGTTCGCTGTTCTGTCCGCTTGCGGTACAGCGTTCCACCCTGCTCAGGGAGTATCCCCTCTCCGTCGGCGTGGCAGCGCTCCTGCTGGTATTCGGTCTGACGGGGATGTCCGTGGGACGCCCGGAGGGCTTTCTGCTGGTAGTACTGTTTGCCGCCTTCATCGTGTGGATGGTGCTCTCGGCACTCAGATCCCGCAAGGAAGCGGCGGACACGGCTCCCGAGGAGGAGTACAAGATCCTGCCCGTGTGGAAGTGCATCGTGTTCATTGTCGGCGGTGCGGCCGCCATCATTTTCGGCGGCAACCTGGTCGTGGACTCGGCGTCCTACATCGCCGCCTTCTTCGGACTGTCCGAGAACCTGATCGGTCTGACGGTCGTTGCCTTCGGCACGAGCCTGCCGGAGCTTGTCACCTCCGCGGTGGCTGCCCGGAAGAAGGAAGTGGATATGGCGCTGGGCAATGTCATCGGCTCGAACCTGTTCAACATTCTGATGGTACTGGGCATCGCAGGCGCCATCTCACCGCTGGCGTTCACCATGGAGAATGCCGTGGACCTGATCGCACTCATCGCCATGAGCATCCTTGTATGGGTGTACTGCTGGACGGGCAAAAAGCTGGTACGCTGGCAGGGCATCACCATGCTGCTGATCTATGCAGGCTACATGGTCTATATCTGCATGCGGTAAGGCTGAAAAAAGCTGCGCCCCGAAGGACTTAGGTCGATACTAATATAGAAGTTTTTCAAGAAATATTATGTAAAGACCTATACAGTGGGCTATAGCAATAAAAGACAGATACCTTCGTATGTAGGGTGTCTGTCTTTTTCATTAATTTAAAAACTAATCACCGTGATATATTTCTAGTGCTTTCCTATAATCATTCATAAACAATTCTCTAAGCCATAATGGAGAGATAACCTCAGCTTCTGCACCAAATGAGAAAAAATAGTTTCTAATGTGCTGAAATGAGCAGTCAAAAGTCAGCTCAAAATACTCTTCCCCATTTAAAACGATCTGCTTAGGGAGTGTAATTGGGACAGGTCTTTGGTGAGAAATGGTTTTTAGATATAGATTTTCATACCCTTTTTTTGTTAAGCGCACGATAGTTTTTTCTATATCTTTTTTTACAAGATTTCTTGCAATATAAGCACTTCCAAATTTATCATTGATTTCTTTTATTGTTTTTATTTCTGTATATGATAGTCTGGCTTCTTTGTGCTTTGATCGGCATTCTTTAATACGGCTTAACTTGAATGAATGGCTTTCAAAATCACCAATACTTCCTTTCAGTCTTGAATAACCGATAAGATAGTATGACAGCGTGTTTTCGTCTATTCTGATGTCAAACGGCTTGACCTCGTATTCTTTTCCAGTGAGTTGTTTTACAATAAGGAGTTCTTTTTTATCCATAGCCTGTTTAATGGATGTATATTGATGATAACAATAAACTATTTCCCGTTCTGAAAGAGGCAACTGAGTAAATTGTTCCAATAAATATGTTATTACGACACGTTTCTTAAATGATGTATTGGTTGAGAAGTCAAACTCAGCTATTTTTTCTGTCAGTTGTTTAGTAAAGCTGATGCGGTCATCTTTTTTGTATTGATCATGTTCTGTATTAACAAAAGCTTTTTCAATATCGCTTTCGAATCGTTTTAAAAAGTTTTCCTGAGCATAGCACATATAATTGATTAGTATCCTGCAAATAAAGCCGTTGCTGAATTTCTCGGCACACTCCTCCTCAAATCTGATATGATCCCGCTGAAGCTGACGATATGTACTGTCGCTCATATCATATCGTGAAAGCGCCCCTGCGTCAAATGATTCCATGCTTTAATCCCCCTCAGCTGTATTGTCAGTTTTCAACTGACAATATTATAGCATAAATCCTTATATTATGTCAATATTCAGTTGGATTACTGACAAAATTTCCTTTCGATGTCAATTGAAGCTATTCCTGTATTGTGCTATAATAAGTTTGTAAGCAAAAGCCACCCAACCAACAGAACCAACTATGAGGAGGAATCACTATGAAAAAGCTGTCTATCATTTATGATGTTACCGCTCTGTGTCCCTGGAATTGTGCCATCTGCTGTATGGGTGCAACCTCGGACAAGGCTTGCAGAAGTGACGAGCTTACTCAGGAGCAGAAGCTCGACGTTGCCCGTCAGGTACGTGAGCTGCAAACGAACGGCTATGATGTTCGCATGGATCTCTCTGGCGGAGAGCTGTTCACTGACATCCCTTCGCACACTGAGCTGCTAACTGCACTGTCAAAAGTCATTGGCAAGGACAAGCTCGGCGTGAGCTGCTCCGGCTATGGCATCGACAGCAAACTTGCCGATTTCCTCGGCAGGACTGTCCACGATGTGGAGATGACAATGGACGTTGTTCCGCATCATCCCTACAAGCTTCGCCCTGCCGCTTACAGTGTGGCTGCCGCAAAGGCAGTTGCGTTGTTGAAGGAAGCAGGCTGCGAAGTCGGGCTCCAGACCGTTGCGAGTACCTACAACAGCAGCTACGTTGATGCACTTGCTGTCTTTGCGTGGGCTTGTGCCAACGGCATAGACAACTGGAGCATCCTGCGCTTCTTCCCGTCCGGCAGAGGTGCCGCCTATCCGGAAGCTGCCATGACCGATGCACAGTGTGAGGCGTATGTCCGCATGGTGCAGGGGATGGTGGATTCTCTGCCCGTTGGTCACAAGCCGGAGGTGGACTTCCACTACCTCATGCCGGGTCACAGGAAGTATACCAACGTCTGCCGCTGTGTGCGGCATTCGATCGGGATCCTTCCGAACGGGGACGTTGTCGCCTGCTTCTGGGCACTCGACAGCAGTACCGGTGCCGTTGACCCCAAGTTCCTCCTTGGTAACGTGAAGGACAATTCCCTCCTGAAAATCCTGAACGGCGAGAAGGCACGTTACTGGTCCGACTGTGAGCACTGCTGTGAACTTGGCTCCGGCAGTGCTGCTGAAAGGAGTGTTGCATGATGTTTTATCTGCTGAGTTTGCTGACAGGTGTTCTGGAGTGCGGGTGGATCGCCTTCGGTGCGGCGCATTCACTCCCACTCTGGCAGATCCTGTGTTATCCGCTTGCCTACCACATTGGCAACCTTTTCCCAAAGCCGTTCTCACTCAGCCGCAGTATGCTGCGGATCATGTGCTTTCTGTCCGCCATGGCAGGGATCCTTACGTTTGCAGTGCAGCTTTCGGAAAAGGCTGTATTTGTGCTGACGTGCATTGCACTGTTCCTGTTATCGGCAGTGATCCAGTCTGTGCGCAGCGGGATGAAAAGCGACGGCAATCGCCTGCTAAAGCGTGTGTTCCGCGTGGGAGGATTTGCCCTTGCGCCGCTCGCAGCAGTGGTTCCTTCGGCAATTCTGGTGCTCTCGTCTGTTGTTGCTTTCCTGGCGCTGCATGCGTATGAGGGAAAACCCGGCATCACACGCATGACAGGGCAGAACGGCTTTTCGCTCGTGATGACCTTCCATCAGCTGCACTACTTCTTCTACGCACATATCACACTCACTGCCATGAGCCTGCTGCTCTCGCATAACAGCATGATCGGTATTGTGTATGCTGCACTTCTGTTCTGCGGAACGTGGGTGACATATATGTCCGTGGAGCCGATCGTTTCCCGACTGACAAGTAGGATCCTGCCCGTGTTCTACGCTGGACACATCGGCATCGGCATCCTGCTCTTTGTAATGCATGACGTCACATCTGTGCCGGTGTTCATCGTACTCTGGCTCGTGACCGGCTTCGGCGGCGGTGCGGTTTACACCATTTCCGCCAGAGCCAAAGTCACTGGCAGCTATCAGAAGGATTCCATGACGATCGCCGAGAATATCGGTCATACGCTGGGACTTCTGACAGCGGTTGTTGTGTCTGCGGGTTTCGGCAGTACCTCGCCGCAGATCATGCTGGTATTCGGTTCCGCCAGTGCGCTGCTCGCCGCTGCTGCGATGGCGCTGATTTCCAGAAAGGAGAATCACCATGAAAGTATCCACAGTAAAGGCTAAGTCCATCCTCGTCAAGTCGAATCTTCCTGCATCCGACTATGTGGCAAACCCCTACGGCGGCTGTACACATCTGTGCCGCTACTGCTATGCGTGCTTCATGAAGCGTTTCACCGGTCATGACGAGGACTGGGGTTCGTTTCTGGATGTCAAGGAGTACGAGTCCGACAAACTCCCGAAGTCCCTCTCCGGCAAGACCGTTCTGCTCTCGTCCGTGACCGATCCCTACAATCCCTATGAAGCGAAGTTCCACAAGAGTCGTGCAGTTCTCGAGCGTCTGCGGGGGACGGGCGCACATGTCGAGATCCTGAGCAAATCGGATCTCATGGTACGGGATCTGGAGCTGCTCACACAGATGCCGGATCTGTCCGTCGGGATCTCGCTGAATACCCTCGATGACGAATTCCGGAAGGATATGGAGCCGGGCGCTCCCTCTGTACAGCGCCGGCTGAGGGCTCTGGAAACGCTGCACGATGCAGGGATCACGACGTATCTGTTTGTTTCGCCGATCTTCCCGTATATTACAGATATTCGCGCTCTTGTCGAAGCGGTCAACGGTCACGTTGACCAGGTCTGTTTCGAGAACCTGAACCTGCGCGGTGAAGCAAAGGGGGCGATTCTGGATTATATCGCGGAGAAGTATCCGCAGCTCCTTGATGGCTACAAGGCGATCTACCGCAAGGGTGACCTGTCCTACTGGGAGCAGCTCGAAGCGGAGATCGACGCGCTGTCCAAGGATTATGCCGTACCGTTCGTCAATTACTTCTACCATGCCAAGATCAGAAAGGGAGGAAAGAATCATGATTGAATTCATGGGAAAGCAGCTCGCAAACCCGCTGATTGCATCATCCTGCATTGCAACCGAAAGCGTTGCCAATGTGCTGCGGCTTGCCAAAAACGGCGTTCAGGGCGCGATCCTCAAATCCTGCGCCGATTATGAGCGCGGTGAGATTTCTGGTAAGCGGGAATTTGCAGTGGATACCACGACCGGATACACCTACGCATCTGCGCCGTTCGAGTCAGAGATCCTGACACTGGATGAATGTCTGGACATGCTGCGGGCGCTCCGTCCGCAGACGGAGATCCTCCTGATCCCAAGCTTCACCGCATCGAGCCTTGCCCCGGAGGACTGGATTTCTGCCTGCCAGCAGCTTGAAGCGGCAGGTGCGGACGGTATTCAGCTCGATTTCTTCTACATGGGGAACCTGATCGGCGTGGACGGACTGAGCGGACGGATCGTGTCTCTTCTGCGGGAACTGAACGCTGCACTGCAGATTCCCGTTATGCCGAAGCTGAACATCAACCTGCCGAAGGATTACATCATGCCGCTGCTCGTGGAGGGCGGTGTGACGTATGTGTCGCTGCTGGATTCTGTGCGCTCGCCGTATCTCCGGAAAACGGACGGCGCCTATCACATCAGCGACCGCCTTGATGCCGGGACGACCTCCTGTTTCGGTCACTGGCAGCTCCCGCTGACGCTCGGCTACACTTACACCGCTGTGAAGCACGGATTGAATGTCTGTGCAGGCGGTGGTATTACCTGTGCGGATGATGTGCGCAGGCTCCTTGCGGCAGGGGCTGTCACGGTGCAGTCGGCGACGTTTTTGACGAAGTATCCGAATAGAGGAAGCAAGCTGTTTGACAAATAGTCAACAATAGCCACATGGTTGTAAACACCATGTGACTATTGCTGATTTTATTGAGTTACGTTGTGAATTTAATCCAGCATATCATCAGTTTCTATAATGCTTTCTGCTATAATTTTGTCTTGAATCTGATCAAATATGGTTTGACACAAATATTGAAATAATTCTTCCGAATTTTGACATGAACCGCCCAATAAATATTTTTTCATCTCGTTTATGGCATAGCACATTATGTCATCTTCAGAATCAGAATCGTTTTTTTGTTGCAAGTTCGTTATTTTTTTCAATTCATTTTCAGCTTTTGTCCGATCACTCCATAAAAAAGTGTATCTCATCTTATTTTTGATGATTCTTAAGAATCTTTCATCAAAAGACCTAATATACATTTTGACATGATAGCCGTTTTTATCGACATATTCTCCTGTTCTGAATATGTCAGATATGCTTTCATAAATTGATTGCAATGACGGATCGTGTTCCGCTATTTTTTTTACATAATCTTTATAAAGCTTATTGCTGTCATTAACGAGTTTATCAACAAGCCTTTTCCATTGTTTGCTATCTGCATTAAGCCAAAATTCCTTCCAATCAGAAAAAGTAAATGTTATGTCACCACGAAAAAAATAGTTTTTTAGAGTTTTATATGCCCTATCTCGGGTTTCATAATCATCAGAATGCAGAATTGCTCCTCTTGAATTAAGAACAAAACAAATATGAGAATTGTATTTAAAGTCATTGTGTATCACTATTGATTGATTTGTATAACTTCGTAAAAAAAACATACCATAATCATGATATAGAACATACAGAGCAGATATATATTGATCAAAAGCTTCAGCATATGTGGAAGGGTTTTTATTGGTGAATTCTGCGGGTTCACCAAGAAATGAGAATGATTTATTATTCTTGATGAGTTTGTTGTTTAATTCTTGAGCTTTCCCAGGTTGGAGGAATAATGGAATAGGGATATTGTTTGACAATGATTACACCTCCTCCTTGATTTTGTTATCCTGAATCTGAGGTCCGCCTAGATTAAACCAAATCAGAAAATTTCGGTCGATATTGAGATTGTTTCTTTTAAGTTCTCTGTAATTTCGGATGTTTTCAGGAACATATATATTCTTTTGTCCTACAATGCTGGCTTTTTTAGACTTTTCACCATTTATGACTTCATAATCAACGATAGCTTTGATTTTGTTGTGATTGCCAACGTCTTCAGACAAAGAAACTCTAAACTTTCTTGGAGTACCAGCATCTGTGCAAAGGCATATCAGTCTATTCGGTGATTCAGACGAATATCTATTCTGGCTCCATTTCTTTTTTTCAAATACAAATCCATAAATATTCTGGATAAATTCGACTGAGCGAGGGACAAAATCATTGTTACTCTTTTTCGTCGATATACAATTACATATTTTATTCAGTTCAAACCACTGGGAGTCACTTAGTGCAGGAGTCTGTCCATGCTCAAGTAAAAGATTATTGGTATAGGACATCCACTTTGCCTTCAGATATAATACAAGACAGCGGAAAGACATATCTTCCAGCGCCTTGTATTCTCTTTCTATAATCGTTATGATCTCCTTAGAAGAATTGTGCAGTTCCCGTTTTATTTCTGCAAGTATTTCAGTCGCATCCCGTTTTTCTTCAACCTCATCACTCAGCTTTATTTCGACTTTCTGATAGAATTCTTCAGCAGCGTTTTCATTTAAAAAGAATATCCGGCTTGAAAGGACAGAACTATTTGTATTATAAAACAAATAATAATACCTTTCTCTAAACATAAAATAGACTTTAACAAGCACTTGTTTGGCAATACAGTAGATATAAGAATCATTATTAGAGTTGCTAAATATTTCTTTGAGATCAGATCCTTGTTCTGAGTTAATGATCTCATATATTTTGTTGATATTTGAAATCACATTGACGTAATCCTCATTATCATCAATTAGATTTGATTCGTTATAGAATAACAAGTCAATATATTCAAGTGTATCCGAAATTAGATGTTTCTGATTTGTTATGTCATTTAATACATAGTTGAGCCATATATCAAGAAGCTGAGTCATTGATAAGCTATTATTGCTAAGCTTTGAGGCCAGTCCATTTTCAACGGCTAATTCAAAGTAGTATTCAAAATCATCAGAATAATCGTCAATTTTTTCAGCATTGTCCGATATTTTGATTTGTTGCAGCAGGTTGCGGCACATTTCTCCATAAAGTCTTGAACGAGTTGGCTTGAAATCGCAGGAATTAACAGCTTTTTCCATTACATTAAAAGCCCCCTGAAGATAATCCAAATCATTTTCCGGATGATTCCGTTCAACATACTCTCTTGTAAAATGACCAGCAACAAGCATAGCTTCAGCATTACTTGAAGCCTTCATCCGAAGATTTTCGGCAATTTCATACCAATATTCTGAATACTCGCTATAGTGTCCGCGAACGATTGACTTTTCTTCACCATATTTACCATATGAATTAGATCCAAATGAACGGATAAGGGCAACAACAGCTTGGGCCTCTTCGTAGCTTTCCCAATCGCAGTACTTTATGAGTCGGGTAACCACCGCTACTTCCTCTGCCTTTCTGTCAGAGCCGTAATTGTTTTCGAGATAAGCAATAGCCTCGCTGGGATGTCTGAATGAAACAAGTGTGTTGCCAGTCGATGCGTTAGCATCATATTCAACCATACTATCGCTACGAAGTATTCTGTTGAGTTTCTGATGCTCACCCTTATACTCAGTTTCTTTAAGTATGGTTCTAAGCAGTATAGATAAGGGAAGACGAACAGTTTTATTAAACTGTCCTGCAACGGCAAGAATAAGATTCATTTCACGGATCGAATTAATAAACGGTATGTTTTTTTTCTGCTTATCATTATTTGCTTTTACAAATTGGGACTGAATCTTTGCGCCTATACCAAGTCCAAATATCGTTTTAGATACATCAGTAAAATCATCAGCATTTTTATTCTTAAAAATGCTGAATAGGTTGTTGGACGTATCCTCAGAAAGAACAGCTTCCTTGGACAGTGCTGCTTTCATAGAGTTTCTGATTTGATCCCATTCAGGAGAATACTTGAACTTAGCAAAATTGCTAATTTGTTCAAATAAATAGGTATCTTTTGCATGCGGAGCCCTTGTAACCCAGTCAGCATCGATGGCTTTCAATACTCTTTCAAATGCTATTTTGGATTTTCCGTCAAGCTTAGAATCCAACGGCTTTAATTCTTTAAAGACAACTCCCTGAACAACAGATGCAGTGTTGGTTATTGACTCAAAAGAATAAATACTTCCTATAATGATCGCATTGCATTCATTCAGTTTATTATACAGACGGACATAGTCTTCTTTTTTATTCCTGCTGTTGTAATTATCCCAAACAATTATAACATTGCTAATCCGGTCGCCTCTAACAGTAGTTTTGTTGTTTATACTGTTTTTAATAAACTCATACAAGATATCCTGCCATTCATTATCTTTATATGAAGGATCACCGCTTATATAGAATACAATATTTTTTTCATCCTTCTTTTTTTTGAAACCATGTTTTACAGCGTGCCATGCGAACCAACTTAGTGAGGTGGTTTTTCCACTGTTGGAATTCCCCTTGAGAAGTATTATTTCACGTCTATTGTTATATGCTCCTAATTGTTTGGTGACAACATCAATCAGCCCTTCTTCGACATGACGTTCGACATGGAATGACATCCTTTCGCCTTTATATGATATATCAAAATAACGCCAATCCTTTTTGTCACGCTGCTGTAAAAAGTCAGCAAAATAGCGTTCCTTATTATCATCCGTCAATATTAGCTGACTCAGTATTTCATCCCTCATCAAAGTGACATTGATCTTATTCAACTGGCTGCATTCTTTTCTGGGTACCCACAATGAATCAGCATTGCCAAGGCTGATCCGGACCTCGCTTTCATGCTCATCATCTTCTTCGTCATCTTCTGTAATCAATCCACTTTCGATGATCGCATCCCTTAGATTTCTATCGCACAAAATAATCTTGCCTTCATTGATGTACTCCTGTAGCGTCAACAAGTCTTCATCATTATGGCAAACCTTTTCCAGTTTAGAGCTATTCATTCCAAAGATGAAAATGCAACCATATGGGGTATTGCCGTCCATATTATCTGCAAGTCTTCCGATATCAAACCAATCATCCTCAGCGATGCCGTCAACTACTAAGCAGCCGTCATAGCTGGACAGCATATGATCATATATCATATTAAGAAAGATAGTCTTTCTTTTTAACCTTCTAAGGCTTTTTTTATCAGGAACAGACATTTCATCAGAATAAAGCGAAATATAATGCGGTTGCTTTTTGCTGAAGAATTTATAAAAAGACACATTATCAGGAATTTCAGCTTGTGTCTTGATATTTAAACTAAAATTCTGACCCACACTATTTTTTATCCACTCATTGTTAATTGATGAAGAAAGAATAATATTCCATCCAAGAGAGAAAAGCGTTCTTAGCCAAGGCTTACAATCAGTTCTTTCTGCGGCATGAATCATGGTATTTTTTAATTTTTCATACGGTGGATCATATGACTTCCATAAATCATTAAAACTGGGGGTCTCACCTGATATGCCAAGTTCAGCAAGCACTATTTTATAGTAATCATCATCAATTTTAAAGTACTCCTGACCTAATAACAAAGCTGCTTTTCCGGTCTGGATATCTGAGAACAGATCAAGTATTTGTTTATTATTTATAGGCATAATAATACCTCCATTTAACAAATATATTATCATGTTTACTTACAAAGCAAACTATACCACCCAATGTTATTATATCATTTTCAAAAATGATTGTCAATAAAAATGTACTGGTCTTCTATATAAAGGAACTCGCTTTCGTTCTATTATTCATCTTCGTCGCTGCACTCCTCCAGCCCATGTATGAGCTGAATATAAATGCACTCTGCTCGGTCGTGTTCTTCGCCGTCCGCTGACATCATAAATTCAAGAAAATAGGATTTCGCTTCTTCGTAGTTCGTCCAGACCTTACGTCTGCCGTTGCAGACAGTCGTGACCGTGCGTGATCTCGGCATTGCTAATTCAGGTGTTTTCAACATAGCTGTTACCTCCAAAAGTTTTATCGTGAATCCATTATAGCGGATAATTCTTCCTGAGTCCAGCTTTGCGGAATGATTGTAACCATTTTTGTGAAGTGCGCAGCAATTTCAAACGCCGATCCGGTGCAGAGCGCACATATTGGCTTTCGGTGCTGTCGGGATTTCTCCTGACGGATTTTTCTGTCAATGCTTCAACTGCAAACACGTCGATTGCAGGAACAGCAAAGGCGAGCCTCTGAAAAAAAGTCTGTAAAAAGTCAGCAAACTGTGGTAAAATAGAATTAATATCACAGGAGGCTGAAAATTTATGGCAAGAAGAAAAAGAGAACCGATGAGCGAAGGGAAGAAGAACATCATAGGAATGCTGCT
>JAFTZY010000050.1 GCA_017460955.1 Oscillospiraceae bacterium | reverse complement strand
GGTCGCCGCCCTGGATCATGAAGCCCTCAATGACCCGGTGGAAGATCAGTTCGTCATAATACCCTTCCTTGGCGAGCGTCGTAAAATTCTCACATGCCTCCGGCAGGAGCTCGGGGAAGAGCTTGATCTTGATGTCGCCCATATCCTTGATATGGAGGACCACGATCTCCTCACCCTCCTGCGGGGCGGTATAATTCAGGATCGGATCCTCCTCGATCTCGACCTCCTTGCGGCCGCAGCCTGCAAGACAGGTGAGCATCATCACAAGACCCATTCCTGCTGCCAGTACTCTATGCTTCATCTTCCATTCCTCTTCTCTCATGCCGCCCCGCACCGGGACGGTCCGTATCCGTCATCGTCCTATTATTCCTATTATACATCATTTCACGGGATTTGTAAAGTCAGTTTCCTGCATTTCGGGCAGTTTTTATAATTTTAAATAAGAAAATACAGCCTTCCCCGCAAATCCTTGTGGATTCTGTGGGGAAAAGGGGCTAAGAGAGCCCCTCACTCCTGTGTTTCCGTCTCTTCCTCCCCGTAGCTCCCGATCGTCACCGAGAGGATCCGGATCTCCTCCGCCGGCGGGGTGTACCCGGCTGCATTCTCCTGCGCCAGAGCCGCTGCACAGATGGCATCGCTGACCTCCATCCCCTCATAGACCTGTCCGAAAACAGTCACCTGCTGAGAGAAGTTCGGCACGCCCCCGCGTTCGATGAACGCATCGGCCAGCTCCTCACTGCCGGAGGCATCCCGGAACTGCTGTACAAATTCCTCATCGGAAAAATCCACGGATCCAAGGATCATGAACCTTGACCCCGTATACTTCTTCTGGGACTTGAAGACCCTTGCAAAATAGCCGCCCTCCTCGGTCGTGTTGAGCGCACACAGCGCCCCGCGCAGCGGCCAGAGGTTCTGGTGCAGCTCCTGCGGGAGCCTCTCCTGCTCCTCGGTCGCACCGTCCGGCAGGCTCCCGTCGGCATCCCCTGCGCCGGCGGCAAAATAGACATCGTTCTTGGCCTCGAACACATAGGTGTTGTCATAATACCCGTTCTCGGCAAGGCGCGTGAACTGCGCCACCGTCTTGGGGGCATACTCGGGATAGAGCACGCAGCGGATCTCCCCGAGGGTGGTATCGATCACCGCAATGGGAGCGCCTTCCTCGATCTCGCGGAGCTGTGTGAGCTCCATGGTGTTGACATCCACATAGCTGTACCCCTGGTTGGACACCATGACGATGACATAGAAAATGATGAAGCTGACAACGGATGCGGCAAGCAGAAAAATGCCGAGTGTGGACAGTGAACGCCTTTTCATGGATACCGACCTTTCCGGATCAAAGCTTTGTGATCTGTGTGCCCTGACGGGTCTCCTTCACGGCATAGCCGAGCTTGGCGATCTCCTCGCGCAGCCGGTCCGCCTCGGCAAAATCCTTGTTCTTTCTTGCCGCCGCTCTCTGCCCGACAAGTGCCTGTACCTCCTGCGGGATCTCCTCATCGCCCCCGCGCTCGTACAATAGGCCGAGCACGCCGATGAGCTCCTCAAACACGGTCTTTCCGGCCTCGAGCTGTGCCTTCGGCGTGGCAGCAGCGGCCGCGTCGATGTTCAGCTCCCGGACCAGCTCAAACACGGCAGTCAGGGCATCGGCGGTGTTCAGATCATCCTCAAGGGCCGTGACAAAGTCCTGACGGTGCTTGTCATATGCAGCCAGACGCTCCGGATCCGGCTCGCCGGCGGGTGCGCTCCCGATGGCGGCCGTGAGCGTCTCACGGCACTGGTAGAGCCGGTCGAGGGAGGCACGGCAGGCATCGAGGAGCTCTGCGGTGTAGTTCATCGGTGCTCTGTACTGCGCCTGGATCATCAGATAGCGGATGACCTCATAGCCGTACTTGGCAGCCACGTCACGGGTGAGGAAGAAATTCCCCTCGGACTTGGACATCTTCTTGTGATCGACATTGATATGCCCGTTGTGCATCCAGTAATGTGCGAACTCGCAGCCGTTGGCGGCTTCGGACTGTGCGATCTCGTTTTCATGATGGGGGAAGATGAGGTCCGCACCGCCGCAATGCAGGTCGATGGTATCCCCCAGGCAGTCCTTGGCCATGGCGGAGCACTCGATGTGCCAGCCGGGACGGCCCGGACCCCACGGGGAATCCCAGTGCTGCTCCTGCGCTGTGCAGCCCTTCCACAGGGCGAAATCGAGCGGGTCCTCCTTGATGTCATTGATCTCGACTCTGGCGCCCGCATTGAGGTCGTCCAGGGACTGCCCCGAAAGCTTGCCGTAATCGGCAAAGCGTCTTGTACGGTAGTACACATCCCCCCCGGCAACATAGGCATAGCCCTTGTCGATGAGGGTCTCGATGAAGGCGATGATCTGCGGCATGTACTCCGACACCTTCGGATGCACGGTCGCCGGCAGGACATTGAGCCCCCTGGCATCGGTCTCGTACTCATGGATGTATTTAAGAGCGCAGTCCTCCGGCGTGATGCCCTCGGTATCCGCCTGACGGATGATCTTGTCATTGACATCCGTGTAATTCTGGATGTAGTTCACCTTGTATCCGCGGTACTGCATGAAGCGGCGGAACACGTCGAAGACACAGATCGGCCTTGCATTGCCGATGTGGATGAAATTATAGACAGTCGGGCCGCACACATACATGTTGACCTCTTTGTCATGGATGGTACGGAATTCCTCCTTGGTATGGCTGAGTGTGTTGAATACCTGCATGGTGCTTCCTCCTTGGGGTTTGGGAATGGGTGGGGATTTCAATCGCTGCGGCGAGCGACCGGGGCTTTCTTTCAATTTATGAGGCATCTGCCAGCGGGGGCTCCCCGCCGATCACAGCGGTAGATTTCCCTGCGCTCTGTGCCCAGTCAAAAATCGCTGCGCCCTCCGGTGCATGTACGGTACACGGGGCGTCCTCGAGTCCCCAGCTCTCATAGGTGAGCGCGGCATTTTCCACGTACAGATCCTGGATCGGACAGCCGCTGAACAGCTCCTCATAGGTCTCGGTGACACTTGCGGGAATGGTGACGCTCGAGAGCGACGTACATCCGGCAAAGGTCGCACGGTACAGGACAGGAACGGAGGGGATGTTGACGGCGGTCAGGCTCTCACAGTCGAGGAATGCCTGCTCTCCGATGAAATGCACGCTGTCCGGGAGCACGATCTCCTGCACATCCCATGCCGCTTCAAAGGCATACTGTCCGATCTCCGTCACGGGACAGTCCCCGATCATGGCGGGAACGACAACCCGCGTTTCCTTCCCGTGGAAATCGGTGATGGCCGCCGTACCGTCCTCACGCAGCTCATAGCCGAAGGAGGCAAGGGGCGTGGCGCCCGGGTCCACCTCGGGCTCCTGTGTGGGCACAGCCTCCTGCGGTGCTTCCGCACTGTCTGCGGGCACGGCATCGCTGTCTGCAAGGGAGGAGGTGACCTCCTGTGTTTTCGGAACGGAGCCGCAGCTGCACAGCAGCAGCATCAGCGGCACAAGGCAAAGTGCAGCGTTTCTCATACCTTCTTACCTCTCATCTTGGCTCTCTGGGAATTGTCGAGGATACGCTTGCGGATGCGCAGGCTCTTCGGGGTGACCTCAAGGAGCTCGTCATCGGCCAGGAATTCCAGACAGTCCTCCAGGCTCATGATCCTCGGCGGCACCAGACGCAGTGCATCGTCACTGCCGCTGGCACGGGTATTGGTCAGGTGCTTGCGCTTGCAGACATTCACGACCAGGTCCTCCGACTTCGGGGAGGCACCCACGACCATGCCCTCATAGACGGGCACGCCCGCGCCGATGAAGAGCGTGCCGCGCTCCTGCGCATTGTACAGACCGTAGGTGACGGCCTCACCCGTCTCATGACAGATGAGCGAGCCGGTGGAGCGTCTGGGGATGTCGCCCTTATAGGGGACATAGCTGTCGAACACCGAGCTCATGATGCCCTCACCGCGGGTGTTGGTGAGAAACTCGCTCTTATAGCCGAAGAGTCCTCTGGACGGAACAAGGAATTCGAGTCTTGTGCGGTTGCCCTGGGGCTGCATGGACTGGAGCTCGCCCTTGCGGGTGCCCATCTTTTCCATGACGGTGCCGACGCATTCCTCCGGCACATCGACCACCAGGCGCTCCTGCGGCTCACAGAGCCTGCCGTCGATGGTCTTATAGAGCACTCTGGGGGTGGAGACGGACAGCTCATACCCCTCACGGCGCATATTCTCCACAAGGATGGACAGGTGCATCTCACCGCGGCCTGCGACGCTGAACGCATCGGTATTCTCCGTCTCGGTGACACGCAGGGACACATCGCGCAGAAGCTCCTTGAACAGGCGCTCCCGGAGCTGGCGGGAGGTGACGTACTTGCCGTCGCGTCCGGCGAAGGGGGAGTCGTTGACGGCGAAGGTCATTTCCATGGTCGGTTCGCTGATATGGGTAAAGGGCAGGGCCTTGGGGGCATCGGGGGAGCAGATGGTGTCCCCGATGGTGATATCGGCGATGCCGCTGATGATGACGATGTCGCCGACGGTCGCCGTTTCGGCATTGACCTGCTGGAGGCCCTCCATCTGGGCGAGGGTCACGACCTTGGCATTCATGCTCTTTTGCGGGTCATTGGCATTGACGACGGTGACGTTCTGGCCGACGCGGACGCTGCCCTGTTCGATCCGGCCGACGGCGATGCGGCCGACGTAGTCGTTATAATCGATGGAGGACACGAGCATCTGGAGGGGCTCGTCCTCAAGCCCCTGCGGGGGGGCGATATAATCGAGAATGGTCTCAAAGAGGGGGGTGAGGTCCTTGCCCTCGGTGTCCTTGTCGAGGGAGGCGGTGCCGGCTCTGCCGGAGCAGTAGAGGATGGGGCTTTCGAGCTGCTCGTCATCGGCATCGAGGTCGAGCAGGAGGAGCTGCACCTCATCGGCGATCTCATCGAGCCGGGCATCGGGCCGGTCGATCTTGTTGACAACGATGATGATCTTGTGGCCCATCTCGAGTGCCTTCGAGAGCACAAAGCGCGTCTGGGGCATGGGACCCTCCGCGGCATCGACGAGGAGGATGACGCCGTCCACCATGGACAATACGCGCTCGACCTCGCCGCCGAAATCGGCATGGCCGGGGGTATCGATGATATTGATCTTGACATCGCCGTACTGGACGGCGGTATTCTTGGCTAAAATGGTGATGCCGCGCTCACGCTCGATGTCATTGGAATCCATCACGCGCTCGGCAACGTTCTGGTTCTCCCGGAACACACCGCCCTGCTTGAGCATTTCGTCCACGAGCGTGGTCTTGCCGTGGTCAACATGGGCGATAATGGCGATATTTCTTAAGTCCTCTCTGATCATATTTCTCATCCTTTTTCTCTGTAGTGTGTTGTCCCTTGTCGGGTCTGTCCTTTTTAGTATAGCACGGATCCGGGGAAAATGCAAGTCCTGCGGGAAAATATGACGTTTTCTACAAAGGAATGGCCCTCCGGGGGGCATTCCTTTAGAGGTTAGAGGTGGGAGGTGAGAAGTTAGAAACTCATACTAATTCCTAAAATGTTTGTAGACAAGATTTCGAGCAGAAATTTTGTCAGACAAGGAAGGAAACCGCAGGCGGGCTGACGCCCGGCAAGGTTTCCTGACGCAGTATGGCAAAATTTATGCCGAAAGATTGTCTATAGTTGTTTTAGGGATTAGTATCAGACTTGACAGGTCTCTTGTGGGGGCCTTCGGCCCCCTCCTGCGCCCACTTTCGGCGGGAGCACCCGCCACCCCCGACCAGAGGAGGTCTTGCCACCCCCTCTGGACTCCGGGCAGCAGAGGGCTGCGCCCTCTGCACTCCTGCTTTTAAGCGAGTAGGGAGAAACAGTTCTTCGATACCAGGCATTCTTGTGGCCATATTCAGCACTTTACTAAAACCTAAGCACGTTCTCCGGAGAAATGCATACTTGACTTGTTACCGCAGTGCCAGGCGAACAAAGTGCGTATGCGCGGGAGGTTTGCGGAAAGGCAAGACCTTCTCACACCCACAAGCGCCTGTAAAGAGCGCACCTGGTTCGCCTGGCACTATGCTGACAAGTTTAGAATGCATCCCACCGGAGAATGCGCCAAGGTCTTATTGTGGCACGAAATTTGGCCGGGTGGAAGCCTTGCACCGAAGGACTCGCTATCCCTGAACGCTTTAAAGCAGAGTGCAGAGGGCGCAGCCCTCTGCTGCCCGGGGAGTCCAGAGGGGCGGCGGCAAGGCCGCCCCTCTGGTCGTGGGTGCAGGGGTCCTCCCTTCCATCAGAGCCTGTCCGGGGGCCGAAGGCCCCCACAAGAGGTCTATCAAGTCTAAGCATTCTAACCTCTCACCTCTCACCTCTAAAAAGCGGACGCCCCCTTGCAGGAGCGTCCGCTGTCCTATTACTTTTCCTTCGCAGCCCCGAGGAACGCCGCGCCGATGAGTCCCGCATCATTGCCGAGCTCGGCGATCACGATCTTCGTGTTCTTCGGAGAATTCCTGGTGTAGACCTCCTTCTCCACGAGTGCCTTCATCGGCACGAGGAGCGGGTCACCCTCATTGCAGACACCGCCGCCCACGCACAGCACATCCGGCTGGAAAATGTTGATGGTGTTCGTAATGCCCGCCGCCAAGTACTTGATGTAATCATCCACCACACGCTTGGCCGTCGCATCGCCCAGGCGCATCGCATCGAAGGCCGTTCTTGCCGAGACCTTGCCGCCGCGCTCCTCGGAGACGGTGTGCAGCTTGGAGGATGCATCCTGCTCCATGGCCTCGCGTGTCATGCGGATGAGGCCCGTTGCGGAGGAATAGGCCTCAAAGCAGCCCTTGCGTCCGCACGAGCACGGTGCGCCGTCCACCTGGATGACCGTATGGCCGATCTCGGCACCGCCGAAATTGGACCCGGCATAGATCTTGCCGTCAATGATGATGCCGCCGCCGACACCCGTGCCGAGCGTGATGCACACCGCATTCTTTGCGCCCCTTGCAGCACCTGCCACATATTCGCCGTAGGCTGCCGCATTGGCGTCGTTCTCAATGTAAACGGGCTTGTCGATGTGACGGCGGATGTACTCGGCCATGGGGGTGTTCTCAAATCCGAGATTGTTCGAGTACTCGATGATGCCCGTTTCGCTGTTGGCAAGTCCGGGAGTGCCCACGCCCACCCATTCGATCTGGTCGAGCGTCAGCCCTGCCTCCTCCACGGCCTTGAGTGCCATGGCTGCCATGTCATCCGCGATGGCCTCGGCCGGACGCGGACGGTTCGTCTTGGTGCTGGCCTTGGTGATGATG
Organism: Oscillospiraceae bacterium; assembly: GCA_017460955.1. Lineage (GTDB taxonomy): Bacteria > Bacillota > Clostridia > Oscillospirales > Ruminococcaceae > UBA3855. Next base: position 40,029 of record JAFTZY010000050.1, on the reverse strand, counting down.
CTGTAGTTTTCGTCCACGACGGCTGCCACGATATTGGTGCCGCCAAGGTCGATGCCGATGTAGTACTTCATAGTTTACCTCCTATTTGACTGCATAATGCAGTGTTATACCGTTGTCAGGATCGCCGTGCAGTGTCCCTCGACCGTGCAGGATGCATCCGCCGGGAGGAATACGCTCGTTCCGGCCTTAAGTGCGATCTCCACGCCCTCGCCGGTAAGCGTCCCTTCCCCCTCGAGCACGAGCAGATGCCGGAAGGCATCCCCTGCCGGGAGCTCGGCCCTTGTCTTGACGCAAAGCTTTGTCACATCAAAATAGTCGCACACTCCCAGCGTCTGCCGGGTATGGCCGTCCTCCTGCTGTACGGGAGCGGGTGCTCTGTCGGGGATGGGGGTGAGATCGGTCACCTCCAGTGCCTTGTCCACATGCAGCGCTCTGGGCTTGCCGTCCGCGCCGACTCTGCCGTAATCGTACACACGGTAGGTCGTGTTGGAATTCTGCTGCACCTCGGCGATGAGGATCCCCCTGCCGATGGCATGGAGCGTCCCGGCGGGAATGAAGAACACATCCCCCGGATGCACGCTCACCTGCCGCACCGCATCGAGCAGTGTGTTCTCCTCGATGGCCCGGCGGAATTCCTCCCGCGTGATCTCCCGTGCAAAGCCGTAGATGAGCTGTGCGCCCTCCTCGGCATCGACGATGTACCACATCTCCGTCTTGCCGTACTCGCCCTCGACACGCAGGGCATATTCGTTGTCCGGATGCACCTGCACGGACAGATTGTCCTTGGCATCGATGAGCTTGATGAGCACCGGGAAGCGGTCAAAGCGTGCGGCACGCGCCCCGAGCGTCTCCGGGTGCGCTTTCAGAAATGCCGTGAGCGTCATCCCGGCAAATTCGCCCCCCGCGATGATGCTCTCACCGTCCGGGTGGCACGAGAGCTCCCAGCTCTCGGCGATCTTGTCCTTGTCCGACACCTTGCCGAACTCCCGCAGGCGGTTGCCGCCCCAGAGATAATCCTTGCACGGTGCGTTCAGTTCCATTGGCTTCATGTTGGTGTATCCTCCTCCTTGGCAGGCAGCGCATAGGTCTCCTGCAGGTCCTCCAGCGACCCGTGATAGACATTCAGGTCGATGAAATTTTCCGTCTGGTCATGCTGTACCCCGTCATAGCCCGAGAGCCTTCCCTCGTCGGAGTACTGCCAGAATTCCCAGCGCACCATGGGCTCCATATAGGTGTCCCGCATCCACAGCGGGTACCGGCCGTAGCCGCCGCCGAGGATGTAGCTGTAATAGGCGCGGGTGGTGGTGTAGATGATGGGCGGGGTGCCGTAGTGGTCCTCCAGGGTATCGAGCAGCTCGTCAAGGATGGCGCGTGTCTCCTTTTTGGACAGCGGATCCTCGGCATACTCTCCGTAGAATTCCAGGTCCACCACCGGCGGCAGATCGCCGTCCAGCTCGCCGACAACGGAGATGAAATTCTCCGCCTGGGTCGCCCCGCTCGATTCAAAGCTGAAGAAATGGTATGCCCCCCGGTACACGCCCGCCCCGGCTGCGCCCTGCCAGTTTTCCGCAAAGCACGGATCGACATGGGAGCTGCCCTCGGTCGCCTTGATGAAGGCGAAGGACACGTCCTGCGAGGCCAGCACCGGCCAGTCGATGTTCCCCTGGTACCGGGACACATCCACCCCCATGACGGGGTATTTGTCCGGGTCGGGGATGTTGGCGATGATCTCGCCGCTGTAGATCTTTTTGAGCCGCACTGCAAACCAGATGCCCCAGATGAGGAGCACGAGCAGTGCCAGACAGGCAAGGAGCCTGCCGTAGGCGATGCGTCGTCCCTTCATCACTCGGCGACATCACCCATCACGATACCGCGGCCGTTGGTCGCAAAGTACACTCTGCCGAAGATCCGGCTGTCACCGGAGATATAGCTTGTCAGGTTGCCGAAGAGATGGTGCTCGTCGTTGATGCGCACCCAGGTCCTGCCCTTGTCGGTCGAGCGGTAGATGCCGTCACCCTGATCGCCTGCCTCGCCCATCGCATAGATCGTCGGGTAGCCGCCGTCCTTCTCGGGCGCACCGAAGCCGATGGCCTTGAAGGAGATGTCCTTGAGGGAGGTAAAGCTCTGCCCGCCGTCCTCGGAATACATCACGAGCGACCCGGAGCTCAGCCATACATGCCCCTCATGGCCCACCACGGCCTGCACGGTGCAGTTGTCGGCGATCATCTGTCCGGTGGACTCGAACGTATTGCCGCTGTCGTGGGAGACATAGAACATGCCGTTATAGGCGGCATAGAAGGTGGACGGATCCACGCGGTCGGCTGCGACCTCGGCACCGTAGCCCAGGCCCTCGGCATAGTACCACTTATCCTTCTTGATGCTGTATTTATAGATGTTGGAATTGCCCGTATTGGCAGGGGTCCACAGCAGGGTCGTGCCGTCGGCATTGACGCAGACCTTGCCTCCCTCGACCATCTCGGGGACATTGTTCACGGCATTCCATGTGCTGCCGCCGTCGGTCGTCAGCCACAGGGGACTGCGCTTGTCCTGGATGCAGTAGGCGGCGACATTGGCATTTTCAAAGGCCGCATCGAGATCCGTGGGATTGCCGCCGGAGGAGCTGCCCATGAAGTGCGCATCGTCCGGGCCGACCGTGACGTCAAGATGCGAAAAGCCCGTCAGGTCCCCCATGATCGAATAGAGCTGGGGCTGCCCGTCCTGATAATTCGGGGAAACCATCTGGAACACCGCCGTCTCCTCGAGACCGTAGGCCGCAAAGGCGATGGTGACATCCTCCCCCGTGCCGAGGTCCGTCATATTCTCGGTGCAGTAGATGGTCGCACCGGTGCCGTACATCACCTCATCGGAGTTGAACGGATTGATGCTCACATCGGTGATCCACCAGCCGACCTTGGCCTCCTCCAGGCCCCAGGTGAGCCAGTCGGCCTGGGAGACGTCCATGGTGTAGGACTTGGTGTTGTTCTTCACATCGAACAGCCCCGTCCAGGTCTTGCCGCCGTCGGTGGTGCGGTAGAGGCAGTCGCCCGGATCCGACCAGTAGAACATGGTGCTGACCACCACGGTATCCGGATCGTTGGCATCCACGGACACACCGCTGAAGCCGCCGTAGCGCCCGTCGTCGTTCTGGGGGGTGATGTCGGTGAAGGACGTCCCGTCATACTTGCACACCGCACCCGTGGCGGTACTGCCGTTCGGGCCTGCGGAGTCGGCATAGCACAGATAGAGCGTGCCGTCCGAGGAGAAATCCGCATGCACGGGGATCATGCCGGGGAGATTGGTCGGCAGTGCCTCCCAGGTCGCGCCGTCATCGGAGGAGCGGTACACGCAGTTGCCGTCCGTGCAGGCCACACCCGCATAGATGTCCTCGCTCGTGGGGTCGAACTGCACCCACATGATGCCGATGGACGTGCTCTCCTGCGTGAAATTGCCCTTGGTCGGGAAGGAGGTGACCTCCTCCCAGGTCTTGCCGTAGTCCTCCGAGCGCCACAGGCCCGCATTGCGGGTGCCGGTGTAGATGACGTTGTTCTTCTTCGGATCGACCTGGATGCGCTCGCCGGTGCCGCGGCCCTGGTTGTTCGCACCGCAGTCAAAGGGCATATCGACCTGTGTCCAGTTCTCGCCGTAGTCCTCGGAGGAGAGGATCGCGCCGTTCGTGCCCATATAGGTGCCGCACAGCGCATACACACGATTCGCGTCCACGGGGTCTGCCGCAATGCTCTCGATGCCGATAAGGTTCCAGTTGTCGGAGCCTAAGTGATCGGTGATGGCGACCCAGCGCCCCTCGGACTCGACCCAGCGGTAGGCGCCGCCGATGTCGGTGCGGGCGTAGATGAGGTTTTCCTCCGCTTCGCTGTAGACCATGCCGGTGACATAGCCGCCGCCGCCGATGGCAACATTGCTCCACTTGTAATCGGCCGGTGCCTTGCTGCCCGAGCCGCCTGCACAGCCGGTGAGCATGACAGCGCCCATGCACAGGGCGAGAAGATGGGATTTTTTCATACTGTATCTCCTTTCGGTAAAAGCCGCGGGACAGTGCCCTTAGCGGCCAAATATTTTCTTTGCCACATCGACTGTTTCCTTGGCATCCTTGGCGTAGAAATCCGCGCCGATGCGTGCGGCATAATCCGCCGTGAGGACCGCACCGCCGACCACGGTCTTACACCACGGACAGCGCTCATGGAGCAGGGCGATGGTGCGCTCCATGGACGGCAGTGTGGTCGTCATGAGCGCCGAGAGCCCCACAAGGGGCGCATGCGTGCGCTCGGTGGCCTCGACCACCGCCTCATACGGCACATCCTTGCCCAGGTCCACGACCTCATAGCCGTAGTTCTCCAGCAGGATCTTGACGATGTTCTTCCCGATGTCGTGGATATCGCCCTTGACGGTTGCCAGGACAATGGTGCCGTGGCTGACGGTCTCCCCGCTGTGCTCGCTCAGATGTGCCTTGATGACCTCGAAGGCCGCCTGTGCCGCACTTGCCGCCGACAAAAGCTGCGGCAGGAACATCTTGCCCGTCTCAAACTCAGCCCCCGCCTTATCGAGCGCCGGGATGAGCTCGGCATTCACAAGCTCCATGGGCTCGCACGTTGCAAGTCCCGCCTCGGTGAGCTGTGCGGCCTCGGATTTGAGACCCGCCGTGATGGCTTGCTTGAGGGTCATGCCCGCTGCCGCTGCCGGGGCAGTCTGAGCCGGCTCCTCCGCGCCGTAGTGCCGGATGAACTCCACCGCGCCCTTGTCGAAATTGGCAAGGAGCTTATAGGTGCGCACGGCGGCCGTCATGCTCGCGGTATTCGGGTTGATGATCGGAAGATCGAGTCCTGCATAGAGCGCCATGGTCAGGAAATTGCGGGTGACGAGCTCCCGGTTCGGCAGTCCGAAGGAGATGTTCGAGACACCCAGCACCGTATGCAGCCCGAGCTCTTCCCGGACTCTGCGCACAGCGGTGAGCGTTTCCATCACGCCCTCCTGCTCGGCCGAGGCGGTGAGCGTCAGGCAGTCGATGAACACATCCTCCCGGCGGATGCCAAGGGAAAGCGCCCGTGCAAGGATACGCTGTGCGATCTCAAAGCGCCCCTGCGCGGTTTTCGGGATGCCGTTCTTGTCAAGGGTGAGCCCCACGACGGCGGCACCGTATTTCTTCACGAGCGGCAGCACGGTGGAGAGGGAGTCCTCCTCGCCGTTGACCGAATTGACAATGGGCTTGCCGTCGTAGATCCGAAGGCCCGCTTCGAGGGCGAGGGGGTCGGTGGTATCGAGCTGTAAGGGGACATCGGTGATGCTCTGGATGGCCCGCACGGCGCTTTCCATCATCTCGCGCTCGTCGATCTGGGGCAGTCCCACATTCACATCGAGGATGTCCGCCCCGGCCTCGGTCTGGGCAATGGCCTGCCCGAGGATGTAGTCCATGTCGTGCTCCATGAGCGCCTGCTTAAAGCGCTTCTTGCCCGTGGGATTGATGCGCTCACCGATGATGCGCGGCTCCGTAACAGTCACTGTCCGGCTTGCCGAACAGACCGCGCTCGGTATGTGTACAGCTCTCTCCTTGGGGGTATGCTTTTGCAGCATTTTGCAAAGCGCCTGAATATGCGCCGGGGTGGTGCCGCAGCACCCGCCGAACACGGCAGCGCCCATGTCGGCAAAGGCCTCCATACAATCCGCAAAGCGCTCCGGGCCCACGCCGTAGGTCCCCGTCACGGGGTCGGGAAGGCCTGCATTGGGCTTGACGATGACGGGAAGTGTCGTCCAGCGGCACAGCTCCCGCACGATGGGCAAAAGCTCCTCCGGACCGAGTGAGCAGTTCACACCAACCGCATCCACGCCCAGTCCCTCGAGGGTGAGGGCCATCGCGGAGATCTCACAGCCGGTGAAGGTCCGGCCGTTCTCCTCAAAGCTCATGGTGACAAGGATGGGCTTGCCGCCGCCGTGCTCGCGTGCGGCCAGAACGCCGGCACGCACCTCTAAGAGATCCGACATCGTTTCCAGCACGATCAGATCCGCATCCCGTCCTGCCTCGATCATTTCCCTGTACACATCGTAGCATTCCTCAAAGGACAATGTCCCCGTGGGGGCAAGGAGCTGTCCCGTGGGACCCAGATCGAGTGCGACATACTGCGGCTGCGCTGCCCTTGCACAGGCAATGGCAGCCGCGGTGAGCTCCTGCACGGTCCTGCCCGTGCGGGCCATTTTCAGGCGGTTGCAGCCAAAGGTATTCGTATAGACCACCTGCGCACCCGCCTCCACATAGGCGCGGTGGATGCCCGTGATGACCTCGGGATGCTCCAGATTCCATGTTTCCGGCACGCCGCCGGGGGGGAGTCCCGCATCCTGCAGCATGGTCCCCATGCCGCCGTCCAGGATCAGAAACCGATCCTTCTGCCAGAAGCTCATTTAGCAGTGTTCTCCTTTCTTGCGATAGGTACATTGCTCACGCATGCTGCACACGGCACAGCCCCGCTTCCCCTTGGGGATGCTGTGCGGTGACAGGCCGATGAGGGCGGTCACGCTCTTGGTCGGGATGAGCATCCCGCTGCCGCTGAGGGTCACGCCGAGGTGTTTTCCGGCACCGAGCGCATCGAGGAGCGCTCCCTGTACGGAGAGCGGCAGGTCCCCGTAGCCGGGGCTGAACCGCCAGGTGGCATGCAGTCCGGGAAGGGCCGCGAGGATCTCCGCCTCGGCGGCATCACACAGCTGCTCGGTGAGAGCGCTTGCGATGGCATCGGTCATCAGTCCCTCGAGGACATCGTGCGCCTGTGCCTGCCGGATGGCGGCATCCGCGCCGACCGAGAGCGTCGCGCACATCACGATCACCCGGTCACAGCCCGACAGATGTGCCCGGATGTCCTCCCCCGGCAAAAGCAGAGCGGTATGCTCGACCGCGATCCCCTTCGGCGTGAAGGCAATGGGCTGCACGCGGTAGAGGTAGCGCGGCACGCTCTGCTGCAGCAGCTTTTCCTCACAGCGCCCGGCCTTCTCGAGCAGGGCCGCATCCGGGGTCCCGCGGTGTCCCATATACCGGAACGCCTCGGCCATATCCGCGTGGTGCAGCGCGATCACAGGGATCTCCCCAGGATGCCGGAGACGGCCTGCGTGATCCGCTTTGCCACATAGGGGTTATTCATGGTGTAAAGATGGATGCCGTCCACGCCGTTGGCGGCCAGATCCACGATCTGATCGACGGCATAGGCGATGCCCGCATCACGCATGGCCTCCGGACTGTGGCCGAAGCGCTGCATCATCACGGTGAATTTACGCGGCAGGGAGGCCCCGCACAGGCTGACCATCCGGCGGATCTGCTTTTCGTTGACCACGGGCATGATGCCCGCCTCGATGGGGACATTGATGCCGAGGATCTCACATTTCTCACGGAAGTCATAGAACACCGCATTGTCAAAGAAGAGCTGGGAGATGAGGTGGGAGGCGCCCCTGTCCACCTTCTCCTTGAGGTGCCGCAGATCCGCAGCGGGGCTGAGCGCCTCCGGGTGGATCTCCGGATAGCACGCGCCGTAGAGCTCAAAATCCCCCTGTGTGCGGATGAAGTCGATGAGCTCGGAGGCATAGTGGAAGTCATGCTTTTCCGGGCGCTCCGGGCTCTTGTCGCCGCGCAGGGCAAGGATGTCGGTGATGCCGTTCTCGCGGAACATGGAGAGCACCTCGGCGATCTCCTCCCTTGTGTAGGAGATGCAGGGCAGGTGTGCCACGGGGCGGATGCCGTACTCCGTGCGCAGGCGTGCGGCCAGCTCACAGGTGAGTCTGCCGCCGTTCACGCCGCCGCCGGCACCATAGGTGACGCTGATGAAGTCGGGGTGCAGGTCGGCAAGCTGTGCAAAGCAGCCGGACACGCTCTCCACGGGGGCATCGGGCTTCGGGGGAAAGACCTCGAAGGAATAGATGGGTCTGCTTGACATATCGTTTCTCCTTATTCGGGAATGCTCCAGTCGATCTCCGGAAAGCCGTGCTCCCGGAGAAAGGCATTGGTCTGTGAAAAGTGCCGGCATCCGAGGAAGCCGCGGTGCGCGGACAGGGGACTCGGGTGGGGGGCCTTGAGGATGAGGTGGGCGGGATTGGTGACAAGCGCTTGCTTCTTCTGTGCATACGCACCCCACAGCAGGAACACGATCGGGTCCTCCCGGACATTCAGCAGCCGGATGACGTCATCGGTGAAGGTCTCCCAGCCGTGGCCGGCATGGCTCGAGGCCTGTCCCTCCCGGACGGTAAGGACGGCATTGAGGAGGAGCACGCCCTGTCTTGCCCAGGGGATGAGCTCACCGCAGGAGGCGCGGTTATCCACGCCAAGGTCATTGTAGATCTCCGCATAGATGTTGCGCAGGGACGGCGGGACCTCCACGCCGCGCCGCACGGAAAAGCTCAGGCCGTGCGCCTGGTCCCTGCCGTGGTAGGGATCCTGTCCGAGGATGACGACGCGCACGGCGGAATAGGGCGTATAGCGCAGGGCATTGAAAATATCCCGGCTGTCGGGATGAATGGTCTGCGAGGCATACTCCTCCCGGAGGAAGGCACGCAGCTGCTGATAATAGGGCTTCCGGAACTCCTCTGCCAGAAGGGTATCCCACTCCTGTCCGATCGGGAGCATCTCATCACCGCCTTCATGAAGATATACACATTTTATTATAGCATACAACGTGGAAAATTACAAGGGGAAGGAGGGGATTTTTTTCGGCAGAAACTGCAAAACGATCAGGCTGTCGAAAACAGTCTCCCTCTCACCTCTGATGGGGGGTGTGGGGGGACTCTTCCCCCCACAAGAAAAAAGAAAAAAGCCCCTCCCCTCCCGCGTCAGCGGGAGAGGGAGGGGTTTGGGGTGGGCGGCCGGAGCAGGACTCTCCCCCAGAAATGCAGGAAATTTTCATCCCCCGGGGGGATCGGGGGATCACAGGATCCCGGATCTGACGATCTCCGCCGTTCCCGTGCGGATGGTACGGTTGGTATTGTCATCGAGACGCACGATGAGTCCTGCATCTGAGGCGATGCCGACGGCGCGGCCGATGCGCTCCTCACCGTCCACACGCACGCGCACCATCTTGCCGATGGTGTACGAATGCACGGTATACACGGGCAGGAAGGTATGCTCCCCGATGCCGTCGAGGTAGGTATCGAGCGACTGTGTCAGCCTTGCCACGAGCGCACAGCGGTTGATGCACACGCCGGTCTCCGTCTCGGCGTCGGTCACGATGGGATGCAGCGCCTCGGGGAGGTCAGGATCCGGATGCAGGTTGATGCCGATGCCGATGACAAGGTACTCCATGGACGACAGCTCCGCACTGAAGCTCCCCTCGGAGAGGATGCCGCAGAGCTTGCGGTCGCCGATGTACAGGTCATTGACCCACTTGATGAGCGTGCGCACGCCGAAGGAGGCAAGCGCATCATGCACGGCAGCGGCAGCACAGGCCGTGACGGCCATCATCTGGTCCATGGGCATATCCCTTCGCAGCACATAGGACACATACAGCCCGCCCTTCGGGGAATGGAACTGCTTGCCGGAGCGTCCCCGGCCGCCGGACTGGCTGTCGGCAATGACGATCGTCCCGGAGGGCGCACCGTTCGCGGCCAGCTCCTTGGCGACCTGATTGGTCGAGCCGACCTCCTCATAATGCCGGACATTCCAGGACTTCCCGGTCGCCTCGAGCAGGCGGCGCAGATAGCCCTCACTGTACAGATCCGGCATCACCCGGAACCGGTAGCCGCGGTTGGTGACCGCCTCGATCTCACAGCCCTCGGCCTTGAGCTGCTCGATGGCCTTCCAGATGGCGGTCCGGCTCACACCGCACTGCGCCGCAAGCTTCCCGCCCGAACAGAACTGATCCCCGGCGCACAGCAGACTCTCAAGCACCCGACTCTTTGTAGACATTTCACACGCCCCCCCTTACTCCCTCTATTATACCATAGTTCGCGGGAAGATGCAAGGGGTGGATGGATGCCGTGATATTGTACAAATATCTTGCCACAGCAGAAATATTTTTAGATATTATGCGAACAAAGAAAAAACTCTTTAAAATTGTACAGATTCACTATTGAAATATGGAAAATTTTGTGCTATACTATACATAACAGGAAAAATCTTCCTGCACCGATGTGAAATGCCTTACTTTATGAAAGGAGTGAGTGTGATGAAGAAACACCGTATGTTTGCTGTCACCGCCGCCGTGCTGTGCGCTGTGAGTGCCATGCCGCTTTCTGCCGGCGCCGTCACCAAGGAGGAGTACACCAAGTATGCAGGTGATGTCGTGCGCGAAGCGATCCGTGAGAAAAGCGGATATGCGGACAGCTATGACGACTACCGCATGGAGTACATCGTCTATCGTGTGACCGAGCAGGAGATCGGGTTTTACACCCTTGTATCCTCGGTCCTGAAGGACGGTACTGTTGAGATCTTTGCAGACCCCGTCACCGCCGTGCCCGCAATGCTGACGGAGCATGTGATCTCCGGCAGTGAGGAGATCGCCGTGGGGGATGTGATCGTGCTCAATATGGGCTATTCCCAGCTGGATACCTTCCCCGGAACGCTGATGTTCGCTTCTGTCACCGATCCCGATATCCAGCCTCAGGTCGAACCCGAGGTCATCAACCTTGGCAGCTACAAGCAGTACCTTCCCGCGGTCGAGGCGACCATGACGAGCAGGACGGACCCGTATGAGACCGGCTGGGATACGAATTTTACCTTCGTCTCCGAGGACAATGAGGTGCTGAATTTCCAGTTCCGCCAGTATCAGAACGAGTACGTCGATGTGATGACGGACATGGAGCCGGGCGGCACGCTCGAGGGCTTTACCGTCTATGACTGCTTCATCCCGATGTCCGTTACAGCCGCTGCCCCCCTCCCCGAGGGTGACCCGGACGAGGACGGTGCCGTGAACGCCAAGGATGCGTCCGCCGTGCTCATGACCGCCGCACAGATCGGCGCAAAGCAAAAGCCCGGCCTGAACCTTGCCCAGCGCAATGCATGCGATGTGAACAAGGACGGCGCCGTCAACGCCAAGGATGCGTCCTGTATCCTGCGCTATGCCGCCTACATCGGCGCGAAGAACCCCTACAAGTCCATTTCGGATTTTCTCTCCTGACGTCATGCATCACCCAGAAAACCGCTCCTTCGGGGGCGGTTTTTTTGGCATGAAGCACACCCCTTGTGCATATACTCCCACAGTACACCATAAGGAGGGGTCATCATGCCATCGTACCGGATCGCACTGGCCGGCAATCCGAATGTGGGAAAATCCACGCTGTTCAACGCTCTCACCGGTGCCCGCCAGCACACGGGCAACTGGGCCGGCAAGACCGTGGCGCTCGCCGAGGGCACCCTCACGCATGACGGGGAGACGGTCTCCCTCATCGATCTGCCCGGCACCTGTTCCCTGCACCCCGCCTCCCCCGAGGAGGGCGTTACCCGTTCCCTCCTGGAGGGCGGCGGCTACGATGCCGTGATCGTTGTCTGCGATGCCTGCGCCCTGGCCCGCTCCCTGACGCTTGCCCTCCAGATCACGGAGCTGTGCAGCCGGGTCGTGATCTGCATCGGCCTGCTCGATGAGGCCGCCGCCCGCGGGATCGAAGTGGACCTGCAGCGCCTGGAGGCGCTTTTGCAGCTGCCCGTGGTGGGTATCACAGCACGCTCCGGCGTGGGACTCGATGTCCTCCTGCGCCGCACCCTCCACCTCATCCGCAGCGGGGGGTCCCACACGCTGCCCGTCTACGGCGATGTGCTCGAGAGCCGGCTCTTCATCCTCTCGCGCCTCCTGGAGGGGGTGCATCCCGCGCCGCGCTATGCCGCCCTGCGCCTGCTCGAGGGCGAGGACCTCCCCCTCCCGGACGCACCGCCCCACGTCACCGCCCACATCCGGGAGCTTCGGGAGGATCTGCAGCGCCTGGGACTCGATCCCGATGCCCTGCGCGGGCAGGTCACACAGACCCTGCAATCGCGTGCCGATGCGCTCGCGTCCGCCTGCTGCAAAACGCCCCCGCACCCGGATGCGCGTGACCGCAGGCTCGATGCCGTCCTCCTCGGCAAGCCCGGGATCCCGCTGATGCTCGCCCTCTTCGCGCTCCTTCTGTGGATCACGATCGCCGGTGCCGACCCGCTCACCGGAGCGCTCACCACTGCCTTTTCCCGCCTCGGTGACCTCCTCCGGCAGCTGCTGAAATTTCTTCCGGAGACACCGCGCTCCCTTCTTTGCGACGGAGTCTACGGCACCCTCACCTGGGTCATTGCCGTGATGCTCCCGCCCATGGCGATCTTCTTTCCGCTTTTCACGATCCTGGAGGATGCCGGGCTCCTCCCGCGCATCGCCTACCGGCTCGACCACAGCTTCCGGCGTGCGGGGACCTGCGGCAAGCAGGCACTGACCATGTGCATGGGCCTTGGATGCAACGCCTGCGGCGTCACCGGCTGCCGCATCATCGACTCCCCGCGGGAGCGCCGCATCGCCGTCCTCACCAACAACCTCACGCCCTGCAACGGGCGCTTCCCCATCCTCATCACGCTCTCCGTCCTCTTCCTGGGCGGGCGGATGTTCTCCGCACTCACGGTCCTGCTGTGCCTGCTTGTAAGCCTCGGGATGACCCTTCTGCTCTCCTCCCTCCTCTCCCGGACGCTCCTGCGCGGCCTGCCCTCGGCCTATGTGCTCGAGATGCCGCCCTACCGCCGTCCCCAGCCCGGGCGCATCCTCGTGCGCTCCCTCCTCGACCGGACGGTCTTTGTCCTGGGACGCGCCTGCCTTGCGGCCGCACCGGCGGGACTCCTCCTGTGGCTCATGGCCAACCTTCCCTGCGGGGACGGGAGCGTGCTCACAGCCTGTGCCGCCGTGCTCGATCCTGTGGGTGCCTTCTTCGGGATGGACGGCATGATCCTGCTGGCCTTCGTGCTGGGCTTTCCCGCCTCGGAGATCGTCATCCCCATCCTCATCATGGGGTACCAGTCCGCCGGGACCCTCTCCGAGCTCTCGCTCCCTGCACTGCATGCGCTCCTTGTGCAAAACGGCTGGACGCCGGTCACGGCCGTGTGCGTGATGCTCTTCACACTCTTTCATTTTCCCTGTGCCACGACCTTTCTCACTATCCGGAAGGAGTCCGGACTGCGCACTGCCCTCCTCTCTCTGCTTGTCCCCACCGTGCCGGGACTCCTTCTGTGCGCGTGCGTTTCGCACATTGCAGCGCTGTTTCTGTAACGCCCCGCCCCATTGCCGCATACACTGCATGGGAAGGTGGGGATATGTTTGCTGCGTTCGGGTTTACTTGCACTGGCTGTGTGTACGGACACATTTTTTGCGGCCTTCGGCTGCGCCATGGACGGCATCCGCGTGGGGCGGCGTGCCTCGCTGCTCATCGCCGGCGTGGGCGCTGCATGCCTTGGCATCTCACTTGCGGCGGCACTGTGGATCGGAGCACTCCTCCCGGAGACGCTCTGCCGCATCGGCGGTGCGGTGCTGCTCGCGCTCATCGGGAGCGTCCGGCTTCTGAAAACCTCGCTGACCGCGCTGCTGCGGCGTCACCGCCCGCACTGGAACCTCCGCGCACTCGGGCTTGTCATCGACATCTGCTTTGACGAAACGGCGTGCGATACCGACGGCTCGAAAACATTGAGCCTGCCGGAGGCCCTGCGCTTTTCCCTCGCGCTCTCCCTCGATTCGCTCTGCTGCGGACTCGGCGCAGGGATCGCACCGCGGATGGTCCCGGTATGCCTGGTACTCACCTGTGTTCTGGGCTACTGTCTGACACGGCTCGGCGTGCGCCTTGGCATGCACCTGCACCGGCGTCTGCGCATGGGCTGGCTGGGTGCGGTCATGCTGCTCGTGCTGGCGGTCCTCAGAGCCTGTTTATGATCTTCCAATAGCCGTCTTTTCAGCATCGCTCCGCCCTGACTTAGCCCGAGATCCTTGCAATACACCAAGTTTTCCTGTGGATCTCGTGTGTCGTCAGGACGAAGATCCAGCGATCTCCAGATAACTAACCGGCTCTTAGGCTTTGTTTCACATGAAACATCGGCAGGACCCTTGCAATTCTCCTTCGTATGTGGTATAATAAAAATAATCTATAACACGGAAGGAGAATTTCCCATGAAGATCGAAACCAAATGCCTGCACGAGGGCTATGAACGAAAGAACGGCGACCCCGGCGCACTGCCGATCGTCCAGAGCACGACCTATGTGTTCGATTCCACGCAGCACATTGCGGACCTGTTCGATATGCCGACCGAGTGCATGTATTCCCGTTTTGCCAATCCCACGGTGGATGCGGTAGAAAAGAAGATCGCCGCCCTTGAAGGCGGCGTCGGTGCGATGTGTACGACCTCCGGTCAGGCAGCATCCCTCCTGTCGGTGCTGAACCTGTGCAAGGCGGGCGACAGCATCCTGGCAGTCAGCTCGCTGTACGGCGGTACGATCAATCTCTTTGCCTTCTCGCTCAAAAAGCTCGGCATTGAGTGCATTTTCGTGGATCCCGAGGCCGATGATGCCGCACTTGAGGCAGCCATCCGCCCGGATACGCGGCTCGTGTTCGGCGAGACGCTGGCCAATCCCGCACTGAACGTGTTCGATATCGAGCGCTTTGCAAAGTTTGCCCATGCGCATCGGATCCCGCTCATCGTGGACAACACGTTCCCGACCCCGATCCTGTGCCGGCCGTTCGAGTTCGGTGCGGACATCGTGGTGCATTCCACGACCAAGTACATGGACGGCCATGCCCTGCAGGGCGGCGGCGTGATCGTGGACAGCGGTAAGTTCGACTGGGCAAACGGCAATTTCCCGGACTTCACCGAGCCCGACGAGAGCTACCACGGCGTGGTCTACACGCAGGCCTTCGGGAACATGGCGTACATCATCAAGGCCAGAATGCAGCTGATGCGTGATTTTGGCTGCTATCCGGCTGCCAATTCCGCATTCCTGCTCAATTTAGGACTTGAGACCCTGGCCGTGCGCATGGAGCGCTACTGCAAGAATGCGCTGACCGTAGCCGAGTTCCTCCGGACCCGCACGGAGGATGTCGAGAGCATCGCCTATCCGGGACTTCCGGGCGACAAGTACTACGAGCGTGCGAAGAAGTACCTTCCGGACGGGTGCAGCGGTGTGATCTCGTTCTCCATCAAGGGCGGGAGAGAGCGTGCCACGCGCTTTATGGATGCGCTGCAGCTTGCCTCGCGTGAGGTGCATGTGGCCGATATCCGCACCTGCGTACTGCATCCGGCCAGCATGACCCACCGCCAGCTCACCGACGAACAGCTCGTTGCTGCCGGGATCGACGCCGGCATGATCCGCCTGTCCGTGGGCCTGGAAAACGTGGATGACATCATCGCCGACCTCGAGCAGGCATTTGGGGCCTGACTCCTGAACACAACAGCATAGAAAAAACGCACAGGCTTTTACCGCCTGTGCGTTTTTGTTCTCACTTGACCTCGATCTTCTCCATGCCGCCCATGTACGGCCGCAGTGCCTCCGGGATGCGGATGCTGCCGTCCTCATTGAGATTGTTCTCAAGGAACGCGATGAGCATACGGGGCGGTGCGACCACTGTATTATTGAGTGTATGTGCAAAATACTTCGCACCTTCGGCATTTTTGACACGAATGCCAAGCCGTCTTGCCTGTGCATCGCCAAGGTTCGAGCAGCTGCCGACCTCGAAATACTTCTGCTGTCTCGGGGACCATGCCTCGACATCCAGGCTCTTGACCTTCAGATCCGCCAGATCTCCCGAGCAGCACTCGAGCGTGCGCACCGGAATGTCGAGCGTCCGGAAGAAGTCCACGGTGTTGTTCCACAGCACGTCAAACCACTTCATGCTCTCCTCGGGCTTGCAGACCACGATCATTTCCTGCTTCTCGAACTGGTGGATGCGGTACACACCGCGCTCCTCGATGCCGTGTGCGCCCACCTCCTTGCGGAAGCACGGCGAATAGCTCGTCAGTGTCTGCGGCAGGTTCTCCTCCGGCAGGATCGTGTCAATGAACTTGCCGATCATCGAGTGCTCGCTCGTGCCGATCAGGTACAGGTCTTCGCCCTCGATCTTGTACATCATGTTCTCCATCTCGTCAAAGCTCATGACGCCCGTCACGACCTCGCTGCGGATCATGAACGGCGGCACATAGTAGGTGAAGCCCCTGCCGATCATGAAATCCCGCGCATAGCTCAGGATCGAGGAGTGCAGTCTTGCAATGTCGCCGCACAGGTAATAAAAGCCGTTGCCGCTGGTCTTTCTGGCGGCATCGAGGTCAATGCCCTTCAGCTTTTCCATGATATCCACATGGTACGGCACCTCGAAATCCGGCACAACGGGCTCACCAAAGCGCTCGATCTCGACGTTTTCACTGTCATCCTTACCGATCGGCACGGATTCGTCGATGATGTTCGGGATCACCAGCATGATCTGGCGGATCTTTTTTTGCAGCTCATCCTCGCTTGCCTCAAGTGCAGCAAGCTCCTCGCCCATGGCATTGACCTCGGCCTTGAGCGCCTCCGCGCCTTCCTTGTCACCCTTGCCCATCAGACCGCCGATCTGCTTGCTCTTGGACTTTCTCTGCGCACGCAGCTCATCACCGCGTACCTTGGCATTGCGGTACTGCTGGTCAAGCTCGATGACCTCATCGACCAGCGGGAGCTTGTGATCCTGGAACTTCTTCCTGATATTTTCCTTGACCACATCCGGATTGCTCCGCAAAAATTTCATATCCAGCATAATTTTTCATCCTTTCCGAAATTGTTTCACATGAAACATCAATATTCCTCCGGTGAGAGGAGGTTTGCGAGTGTCCGCAGGTCCTCATCATCGTAGAATTCCAGTGTCAGCGTACCGACATTGCGCTTGTACTGCACCTTGACCCTGCGCCCCAAGCGCTCATGCAGCGCATGCTCCACCTCGCCGTAGTAGGGGTGAGGCATGGCCGGTTCTTCGGAGACCTCCTCGGTTTCCTGCGCCAGACGCTCGAGTGCCCGGACGGTGAGCAGGCCCTGTGCCGCCTTTTGCGCGGCCTCGAGCATTCTCTCCTCATCCGCAAAGCCCAGAAGCGCTCTTGCGTGCCCGGAAGTGATGCTGCCCTCGATGAGCATCGTCTGGATCTCCTCCGGGAGCCGCATCAGACGCATGGCGTTGGCCACCGCACTGCGGGAGCGTCCCACAGTCTTGGCGATGTCCTCCTGCTTCATGCCGAAGTCATCCTGCAGCTGCCGGAAGCCCTGCGCTTCCTCGATCGGGTTGAGGTTTTCGCGCTGTAGATTCTCGATCAGCGCGATCTGCGCGGTTTCCAGATCCGTCAGATCCCATACAACGACCGGGACCTCGTCGAGCCCGAGCATCCTTGCCGCACGCCAGCGGCGTTCTCCGGCCACGATCTGATACCCGCCCGACGGGATGGGACGGACCAGCAGGGGCTGGAGCATCCCGTGCTCCCGGATGGACTCGGCAAGTGCCGAAATGGCCGTATCATCAAAGTTTTTTCTCGGCTGCGAGCGGTTCGGCTCCAGCTCCGAGATCCGCAGTGTGCGCTTGACCTGCACCTGGGATGAATTGTCCTCAAACAGGGAATCGAGTCCCCCGCCAAGGCCGCCTTTTGCCATATGGTTCCCTCCTTATTGCTTTGCGAGGCGCATCCGCCATTTTGTCTTGTTATCGAGCTTTTCGTGGAGGATCTCCTTCCCGAGCAGCTCATAATACAGCGCACCCTTTGAGCTTGGATCGTAGTACATCACGGGGGTGCCGTAGCTCGGCGCCTCGGACAGGCGCACATTCCGCGGGATCTTCGTCTCAAAGATCTTGTCCGGGAAATACTTCTCCACCTCATCGACCACCTGACGCGACACATTCAGCCGCTGGTCGTACATCGTGAACAGAATGCCGCAGATGGCAAGGTCCGGGTTGGAATTGGTCCGCACGAGACGGATGGTGTTGACCAGCTGCGTGAGTCCCTCAAGTGCGTAGAATTCCGCCAGCATGGGAATGAGAATCTCATCACACGCCGTCAGGCCGTTGAGTGTGAGCAGGCCGAGTGCCGGCGGGCAGTCGATGAGAATGTAATCATACACCTCCCGGACGGTCAGGACCTGCATTTTCAGCCGCTCAAAGCGGTGCTCCATCTTGACAAGCTCCACCTCCGCACCGGCCAGATCCGCGGTCGCAGGAATAAGGGAGACGTTTTTGAACTCCGTTGTCAGTATGGTTTCCTGCGCCCTTGCCTTGCCGGTCAGCAGCTCATAGGCCGATATTCCGACGTTTTTTTTCTTGATGCCGAATCCTGTCGTGCAGTTGCCCTGCGCATCGATGTCGATGCAGAGCACCTTGAGATCCCGGGATCCGAGGTAGGCTGCGAGATTGACGACGGTCGTGGATTTGCCCACACCGCCCTTCTGGTTCGCAACTGCGATCACTTTACCCATATCAGGTTCCTCCTCCGATGAGCGATACCTATATTATAGCACGTTTCCCGGGATTTGTAAAGATGCGTGAGGGGATTTTCCTAAAAAAACAGGCGGATTTTTCACAGAACAGGCTGCACCTTCCCACTTACCCGCAAAAATTGTTTCACATGAAACAAAATGCTGTCCTATTTCTCACTGCTCCCCTCCGTCAGCGGGATGCGGATGCGGTACTCGATGTAGTCATCAAACTGCATTTTCTGCGAGGCTGCGGGGATCCCGGCGGCCTGCATGGTCTCGACCGCCTTGGAAATGGTGTTGGTGAACAGCCGCACGTCCCGGAACAGCACGCTCCTTGCAGCAAAGCTGCGCCGCTCTTTCGCATGGCTGATGCGCTCATCGATCAGGCGTTCCGTTTTCTCGACATTGAGCCCGAGCCGGATCACACGGTCGAGCACGGCAAGGCGCTCCTCCGCGCTCCCCAGACGCAAAAGCGCCCGCGCATGGCGCTCGGTGAGGTGATTGTCCAGGATCAGCGTGCGCTCGGCGTCCGTCAGGCGCAGGAGCCTGAGCTTGTTGGCGATCGTGCTCTGCGCCCGTCCGAGCCGCACTGCCGCATCCTCCTGCGTCATCCCGTAGTAGGTGATGAGCTTTTCGAGGGCAGCGGCCTCCTCAAAGCAGTTCAGGTCCTGGCGCTGGATGTTCTCGACGAGTGCCAAAATGGCGGAATTCCGGTCATTCAGGTTAAGAATGATGCACGGCACGCTGCGCAGTCCCGCCAATCTTGCCGCACGCAGGCGGCGCTCCCCGGCGATGAGCTGGTAGGTGTTCCCCGTCTGCCGGATGGAGAGGGGCTGCAGGATCCCGTTGTGGCGGATGCTGTCGGCGAGCTGGCGGAGCTCCTGCGGCGAAAAGCACGTCCGCGGCTGATGGGGATTCGGCCGGATCTCATCGATCGGGATCTCCAGCACCCGCCGCTCCTCTGTTTTTTCCTTGGTAAATGTGAACATGTTTGCCTCCTTCTATGTATCTGCGGATGTCCCGTACCCCCATTATAGCACATGCGGGAAATCTTCACCACAGAAAAAATCCGTTATTAAGCGCTTTAATAACGGATTTCCAAACATATTCACCCATCTTTACAGCGGCTTTTGCTTCATCTGACCGCTGCTGCGCGGGTATTTTGTCGGGGTATGCGAAATCTTTTTTACGACATAGATCACGCGCTTGTCGCCGCCGGGCAGGCTGTACTCCACCGTATCGGTGAGCTCCCCGCCCAGGAGCCGGATCGCCTGGAGTGCCGGACGCACGGGCTCGTTCGGCCCCTTCATCGCAAGCCAGAAGCCGCCGGGTTTGACGTAGGGAAGGGAATATTCCGCAAGCCTTGGCAGGGCGGCAACGGCCCGCGCCGTCACGCAGTCAAAGCACTCCCTGTGTGTGCGGACATACTCCTCCGCACGCCCATGCACGGCGGTGTAGGAGAGCCCGAGCCGATCCCGGAGCGCTTCAAGGAACACAATGCGTTTGTTCAGGCTGTCAAGGAGCGTCACGGAAAGCTCCGGGCGCAGGAGTGCGAGCGGCACGCCGGGAAATCCCGCACCGCTGCCGATGTCGAGGAGCTCCCCCCTTAGCTGTTCGGAGCAGTGTGCCTCGAGCAGCAGGCTGTCCAGAAAATGCTTGTGCAGGATCTCCTCCCCCTGCGTAATACTCGTTAAATTGACACGGGTATTGTAATCCACCAGAAATTCGGCATATTCCTCCAGGCTCCCATATGTTTCACATGAAACATCCAGGCCGTACGCCCGGAACAGTGCCGCAGCTTCGTTATAATTTGGCAGCATGATGATCCTCCTGATTCTGGGCGAGCCACACGAGCAGCACGGAAATATCCGCCGGAGAGACGCCGGAGATACGCGATGCCTGCCCGATGCTCAGCGGCCGGATCTTCGAGAGCTTTTCGGCAGCCTCCAGGCGTAAACCGCGAATCTGCGCGTAATCGATTTTCTCCGGGAGCAGACGCTCCTCAAGGCGTGCGGCCTGTTCGATGGCCAGATTCTGCCGCTCGATGTACCCGGCGTACTTGATCTGGATCTCGACCTGCTCAAGCACGGCCTCCGGCAGCGCGGGACGCTCCGGGTCAAAGGGAGCAAGATCCCGGATGCCAAGCTGCGGCCTTCGGATGAGGTCGGCAAGCTTGCAGCCGGTCTGCAGCGGGGCAGTCCCGTGCGATTCGAGCATGGCATTGAGTGCCGGAGAGGGGGCAAGGTTCGTTCTTGCAGCCCTGCGCTTTTCCTCCTCCACCAGGCGGTATTTTTCCTGCATCCGCGAAAAATCGGCATCGGAGACAAGTCCCAGCTCGTGCCCGATGGGTGTGAGCCTCGCATCGGCATTGTCCTGCCGAAGCACGAGGCGGTACTCACTGCGCGAGGTCATCATCCGGTACGGGTCCGAGCAGCCCTTGGACACCAGGTCATCCACGAGCGTTCCGATGTAGGACGAGGCGCGTGTCAGGATGAGGGGTTGTCTTTCCTGGACGGACAGTGCGGCGTTGATCCCGGCCACAAGTCCCTGTGCGGCGGCCTCCTCATAGCCGGAGGAGCCGTTGAACTGCCCGGCACCGTAGAGTCCCGGGACGGCCTTGGATTCGAGCGTGGGGAGCAGTGCCGTAGGGTCCGCGCAGTCGTACTCAATGGCATAGGCAGGGCGCAGGATCTCGACATTTTCGAGACCTTTGACGGTGCGCAGAAATTTCAGCTGCACATCCTCCGGCAGGGAGGAGGACATGCCCTGCAAATAGTATTCCTCGGTCGTCAGGCCCATCGGTTCAATGAAGAGCTGGTGCCGCTCACGCTCCGGAAAGCGCACGACCTTGTCCTCGATGGACGGACAGTACCGCGGTCCGACCCCCTCGATCTTCCCCGCATAGAGGGGGGAGCGGTGGAGGTTTTCCCGGATGATGCGGTGCGTCTCGGCGTTCGTGTAGCTGACGTAGCAGCTCACCTGATTGTGCAGGAGCGCACCCTCATGCGAGAAGGAGAACGGAACGATCTGCACATCGCCGTCCTGGCGCTCGAGTCCGTCAAAATCTATGCTCCGGCGATGCACCCGGCACGGTGTTCCCGTTTTGAAGCGCCGCAGCGGAAGGAGCTCCCCCAGGCTTTCCGAAAGCGCATTGGCAGGCAGTGCGGCATCCGGACCGCTTTCAAAGCTGACCTCTCCGATGTGGATGCGCCCGCGCAGGTAGGTGCCCGTGGCGATGATGACCGCACGGCTGCGGTAGAGGGCGCCGAGCTTCGTCTCGATCCCCGCAGCACGGCCGTTTTCGAGCAGGAGCCGGACGGCCTCTCCCTGCTTTATGAACAAACGTTCCTGCTTTTCACAGACCTGCTTCATGTACTCGTGATAGCGCACACGGTCGGCCTGGACGCGCAGGGAATGCACGGCCGGTCCCTTGCCGCGGTTGAGCATGCGGCTCTGTAGGAAGCACGCATCGGCGGCCCTTCCCATCTCCCCGCCGAGCGCGTCGATCTCGCGGACGAGATGGCCCTTGGCGGTGCCGCCGATGGACGGATTGCACGGCATATTGGCGATCTGGTCGAGGGAGATGGTCAGCAGGAGCGTGCGGCAGCCAAGGCGTGCGGCGGCCAGTCCCGCCTCCACACCGGCATGACCGGCGCCGACCACGATCACATCAAACTCTGACATTTCGTAGGACATCTTCGTCCCTCCTTCTTATTTTCCCACGCAGAATCGGGAAAAAACGGTATCCACGACACGGTCCGTCACACGCTCGCCCGAAAGCTCCAAAAGCGCCTGGCACGCTCCGTCAAGGCTGACGGTCACGGCATCGTAGGCAAGCCCGAGCGCAAGCGCATCCGCGCCCTCCCTCACGGCATCGAGCGCACGCACCAGGCATTCGCGCTGGCGCTCGTTGGCGATCATACCCTCATCGGAGGCGGGGGCAAGGCGGGCGGCAAAGTCCTCGATCAGGTTTGCGAGTGCATCGCAGCCCTCCCCGGTGGCCGCACAGGTGCGGATACAGCGAAAGCCCGGGATCTCGGGGATGTGGACATGGTCGGATTTGTTGAGGACCACGATCGTCCGGGAGGGATCGAGATCCGGCAGTGACGCGGGCGGTGCATCGAGCACGCACAGCACGAGGTCCGCCTTCTGCAGCGCTTTGCGCGAGCGCTCCACGCCCAGACGCTCCACGGGGTCCTGCGTTTCGCGCACGCCGGCGGTATCCGAGAGGGTGAGCGTGACGCTCCCGACGCGGATCTGCTCCTCAATGACATCCCGTGTGGTGCCGGCGATGTCGGTGACGATGCTGCGGTCGGATCCGGCAAGCACATTGAAAAGCGTCGATTTCCCGACATTCGGCCGCCCGACAACGGTGCAGCGCAGTCCCTCCCGGAGGATGCGCCCGGAATCGTAGGTCGCAAGGAGGGCCTGCATTTCCTGTGTGAGTGCCTCAAGTCTGCGCCCGAGCGCACCGCCGTCCACACCGGGGATGTCCTCATCCGGATAATCCGCCCAGACGGCAAGGTCGGACAGCACGGTCAGGAGCGTGTCCGAAAGTGCGCGGATGCGCCGGAAGGTCGCACCCTCGCGCAGATCCCTTGCACAGCGCAGGGAGGCCTCCCCCTGTGCGGCAATGAGGTCCTGCACCGCCTCGGCTTGGGTGAGGGAGAGCTTGCCGTTTAAAAACGCACGCTTGGTGAACTCTCCGGGCGGGGCGGGCACAACGGTGTCACAGAGCACCACGCGCAGGACCTGTTCGGTGAGGTAGCGCCCGCCGTGGCAGGAGAGCTCCGCGGTGTCCTCACCCGTGTAGCTGTGGGGGGCGCGGAACACGGTCAGTACGCAGTCATCGAGGATCTCACCGTCCCGGAGGATGTGTCCGTAGGCACAGGTATAGCCGGACATGGTGCAAACATCCCTGCCCGAGGCGGGTCTGAAAATTTCGGCCGCCCGCCGGATGGCATCCGGACCGGAAATGCGGATGACGGATAAGCCGCCCGTTCCGGGTGGGGTGGCGATCGCTGCAACGGTGTCCATGGGGGCCTCCTCTCTTGGATGTAACGGGACTTCCCGCAAAAAAGGGGCCCGAAGGCCCCCTCACTCAAAATTCGATCTTACCGTACAGACCGGCATTCAGATCATCCTCGGGCTTGGGACGCTTGTAGTCCTTCTCGAAGCTGGTCTTCATGGAATCCATATTGATACGGGTCGGCGGTGCATCGTTATTTCTCCGGCGGTCGTTTCTCCGGCGGTCACCGCGTCCGCCGCGGTCATTCCGGTCACTACGTCTGGAACGGCGTGCCGGACGTTCCGTGGAGGAGATCACCACCTTGCGGTACGGCTCCTCACCCACGCTGCGGGAGGTCACACCCTCGATCCCGGCAATGGTGGAATGGATGATGCGGCGCTCATAGGGATTCATCGGCTCAAGCGTCGTCTGACGGCCGGAGCGAAGGACGTTCCGGGCGATCTTGGCAGCAAGCTCCTCGAGGGTCTTGCGGCGGCGCTCCCGGTAGCCGGCGCTGTTGAGAATGATACGGTAGTATTCCTTGTCGCCGCGGTTGGCGATCATAAAGGTCAGGTACTGGAGGGCGTCGAGCGTCTCACCGCGCTTGCCGATCACGGCTCCGTTGCTGGTCGCTTCAATATCGATCATCGCACTCTCGGCACCGGCCGTCACCTTAAGCTCTGCTTCCACATCCATGGCAGCGAGCACACCGGCAAGGTAGGCCTTGGCCTTCTCGATCTTTTGCAGAGCGGCTTCGGAGGGCTCACCGGAAATGAGATCCGCATCCTCCGGCACGCCGGCATCCGCGCTCTTCTCCTCCTGCTCTTCCTGTACCTCCTGTGCCGGGGATACCTCCACTGCCACCGTCTCGATCACGGACGGTGCGGGCTCCTCCGCATAGAGCTCCTCCGCCGTCACAGGCTCCGCACTCTCCACGACCTCCTCGGTCCCGGGAGTACTTGCCTCCTGCACTTCTTCTTGTGCAGCCTCCACGGGTGCAGCAGTTTCAGGGGAAGAAGCTTCAGGGGCAGGGGCAGCAGTCTCGACAGGGGCAGCCTCCTCAGCAGGGGCAGCCTCCTGTGCCTGCGCAGAAACGACGGGCTTTTTACTGTAATCCTTATCGGAAACATCGATGGAAACATAGGTGGCCCGGACGCGGGCTTCCCCCTTCATGAAGCCAAACAAACTTCTCTTGGGCTCCTCGAGGACTTCAAACTTGATGTCCGTCACAGGGGCATTGAAGCTGCGGCTTGCGAGGAGCTTGGCATCCTCCACGGTCTTGGCTACAAAAATCTGTGTCATATAAAACGCCTGCCTTTCTACTTCTTTTTCTTCTTCGGGCTCTGACTGCGGGCATTCTCCTCCTGAGCGAGGGCCTCGGTATCGCCGTACTTTTCAGCGATGCGCCGTCTGGCGTCCCGGATCACGGAGGTCTGGTATTCTTCCATTTCGGAGCGCGAGAGCTTTTCGGGCTCATCGTCATCCGAATAGCGGACACGGTTGGCAGGTCCGCCGCCGAGACGGACGCCGGCTGCACTGCCGCCCTCCTTCTCACGCAGCATTTCCTGCTGCTGCTCAAGCATCATCTGCATCATGGACGGACGGCGCTTCTTCTTCTTGGCCTTCTCACGCTCCTGCGCACCGATCTGCTCCACGCGCTTCTCATTGAACCAGGCGTACAGCAGAATGGACTGGAGGAAGGAGAACGCGGACGAGCACAGCCAGTAGAAGCCGACACCGGCCGGTACGGTGAATGCCAGCCATACTGAGAACAGCGGCATCAGGAACAGCATCGCATTCATCGCGCCCATATTGGGCATGTCGGGGTTGCGCTTCTTCTGCATGTACTGCATGTAAATAGTCATGGCAAGCTGCATCAGACCCGACAGGATGGGGATGAGGAACAAAAAGAAGTGGGAATTCTCCGAGGGCTTGGTGCTCGGTGTCTCACTGAGGTTGACATTACCGAGCTTGAAGGTATCGGCAAATTCATCGACCCTTGTCACGAATTCCGGCTCAATGGCAGTGAGCGTCACAAAGACGTCCTCGCCGTCCTTGTTCTGATAGGTGACCTCACCCGCGTTGATGGCATCCAGGAAGCCGTCCATGTTCGCCTCGAGCTTCTCGACGATGATGAGCTCCTGACGCATGCTGTTGCGTTTGAGGGTATCCTGCGTTTTTTCGGCATCCTCATCAATGGAGATGACGATGGACTTTGCCTCCTCGATGACATCCTTGTCATAGCGCATGATATAGGTCATGGGCTTGTACACAACAGCCAGCACGCCCCACAGCAGGATGAGCGGGATGAACGAGGTCAGGCACGAGGAGTACGGATTGATATTTTCGTCCTGGTAGAGCTTGGACTGCTCGAGCTGTAGCTTTTCGGGCTTGTCCTTATAGCGCTCCTGGAGTTTTTTCAGTTTCGGATTGATCAGCTGCAGCCTTGCAGAATTTTTCTGCTGCTTGTAGGAGATGGGGAACAATATCAGCTTGGTGACCAGCGTGAACAAAATGATGGCAATGCCGTAATTGCCCACAAGGCCGTAGATCAGCCGCATGATAAAGCCGAGCGGCACTGCGACGATGTTGATCAGAAAATTCAAAATAGTACCTCAATTCCAAATGATGCGTGGATATCTAATCCTCCTCCGGGAGGAGATGGTCCGCATCCTGCGGACGGTGATTCTGCCAGAAATAGGCGGGCAGATGCCTGTAGGAGCAGCGCACGGGAACGGGATCATACCCGCCCCTTGCCCAGGGATGGCAGCGCAGGAGCCGCGACGCGGTCAGGATGGTACCCTTGGCGGCGCCGAAGCGGCCGACGCTCTGCATGGCATAGGCCGAGCAGGTCGGATAATAGCGGCAGCAGCGGGGCGTGAGGGGCGACACAAAGCGCCGGTAGCCCCGGATGAGCCAGAGCAGCAGTTGTTTCATGACGGCCTCCTGCCGGGCTTTTCGTTTCTAAGGACGCTGTGCAGTGCAGGGATCCCCGTTTTTTGCAGGTAGGTCCCCAGCACATTGGCATCCGCATCGTTAATGGCAGTGCGGGCCACGATCACGATATCGAGTCCCACGGGTGCCCGGAGCTCATTGTCCCGCCAGGCGGCACGGATGATGCGCCTTGCACGGGAGCGGCAGACGGCATTGCCGACCTTCTTGCCGGTGGTGATGCCGAGCCGGTTGAAGCCCTCACGGTTTTGCAGGGCGTAGAGGATGACATGCCTGGATACGATGCACTGCCCCCTGTGGTAGCAGCGCTGGAACTGTTTGTTATCCTTCATGATCTGCGTATAAAGCATGCATCTCACCCCACGCCGGAAGCCTTCTCCATGAAAACAAAAAGACCACAAATGCATGATTTGTGGTCTGACTCGTCAATGGGAAAGTCTTTTTCTGCCCTTTGCTCTCCTGCGAGCTAAAACCTTTCTGCCGTTTCTGTCGGACATTCTCTTCATGAAGCCGTGCTCCTTCTTTCTGTGCAGCTTCTTCGGCTGATATGTTCTCTTCATGGTATCTCCTCCTCTCGCAACTGCCGCCCCCTGCTCACGCTGGTGTACGGCAATGATCTCTCCGGAAAGTCCGTGGACTTTCATACTCTATTATTATAGCCCATTGGAGGCGATGTGTCAAGGGCTTTTTCAAAATTTTCTGAAAATATGACAAAAGGGAGGAAAGTATTTCACAGGAATGGGCAAAATAGACAAAGAAACGGAGGAGGAGGGGCTCTGAAAATTGATAGGTCTCTTGTGGGGGCCTGCGGCTTTTAGAAGTTAGAGGTGAGAGGTAAGAGGTTAGAATCTTAGACTTGGGAGGTCTGTTGTGGGGGCCTGCGGCCCCCGGGGAGTTTTAGTTTGGAGGGGCGGGCCCCTGCACCTGCTTTTAAGCGTTTAGGGATAGCGAGTCCTTCGGTGAAAGAACTCCTTTGGCCGAATTTCGTACCTCAATAAGACCTTGTCGCGTTCTCCGGAGAAATGCATTCTTAGATTGCAGCCGCAGTGCCAGGCGAACAAGGTGCGTATGCGCGGGAGTTCCTGGGTAAGCATTAAGCTGCTTCACACCCGAAACGCGCTTTTTCGAGAACGCACCTCACGCACCGAACGCGCATTACAACCTGGCGGCGGTTAGCCGCCAGATAGGGTACCCCGCAAGTCTCCACAGGGGGTGCAGGGGGCGCAGCCCCTTGCTTTGCAGGAGTGCAGAGGGCTGCGCCCTCTGCTGCCCGGAGTCCAGAGGGGCGGACGACCGAAGTCGAGTCAGGATCCTGTCGAGACTGAGCAGTCCTGGGATTGGATTTAAACCCAGGGCGAGCGCCCCTCTGGTCGGGGGTGAAGGGGTCCTCCCCTCCACCACAGGCCCCCACAAGACGCCTCCAGCCCCATACTTTTCCATTTTATGTTGAAAAGTTGAAAAAAACACTTGCTTTTTTCCTGAAAATATGATAGAATATATATATGTAGGGGTATCCCCCTGTGCCGCGACAGAATACCGGCATGCGGGGTGCCCGTTTGAATTTCAAAATGGAGGTTGTTACATGAATTCGATTGACGAAGTATTTGACCAGGTCAAGCAGTACTGCACAGCCAATCATCTGATCTCTGACGTCGTGATGAAAACATGGATCGATCCGACAGAGCTTATCGGATTGGAAGGCCGGAAGGCGCAGCTGCGTGTGGATACAGAATTTCAGAGCGGTGTTATCACCTCACAGTTCAAGAACAGTCTGGAAACGGCGCTGGAAGCCGTGCTGGGCTTCCCGGCAGAGCTCGAGATCGTGATCGACCGGCAGGATCCGGTCTATGAGCAGGGGAATGACAAGATCGACGACCTGAGCGAGCGCCATGAGGAGCTCCAGAAGAGCTATGAATTTGCCGAGTATGACTATACCTTCGATACTTTCATCGTGGGCCGGTCCAATGAATTTGCCTTTGCTGCCTGCAAGGCCGTGGCCACCGACAGCTCCACCTCCTACAATCCGCTGTTCATCTACGGCCCCTCGGGCCTGGGCAAGACCCATCTTGTGACTGCCATCAAGCACCAGATCATGCAGGATGATCCGGCCAAGAATGTCATCTATGTCACCGGCGAGGCCTTCGGCAACGAGCTCATCAAGGCCATCGACCAGCGCGATACCTCCGTTTTTCACGACAAGTACCGCAGCGCCGATGTGCTCATCGTTGATGACATCCAGTTCTTCTCCGGCAAGGAGCGCATGCAGGAGGAATTCTTCCATACCTTCAACAAGCTTCACAGCGCCGGCAAGCAGATCGTCATCACCTCGGACAAGCCCCCGCGGGACCTCAAGACCCTCGAGGAGCGCATCCGCAACCGCTTTGAATGGGGCCTCATCGCCGACATCAGCGAGCCGGACTTCGAGACGCGCTATGCCATCATCCGCCGCAAGGCAGAGCTTCTGGACCTGAAGATCCCGGATGAGGTGACGGAGTTCATCGCCACGCGCCTGAAAACCAACATCCGGCAGCTCGAGGGTGCCGTCAAGAAGCTCAAGGCCCTGAAAATGCTGGCCAATTCCTCCCCGACCATCTCCATGGCGCAGAGCGTCATCCGCGATATCCTCACCGATGACCAGCCCATCCCGGTCACCGTCGAGCGCATCATCGAGGAGGTCGCCAATGTCTACGGCATCACGCCCGACGACATCCGTTCCACCAAGCGCACCTCCCAGATCTCGACCGCCCGCAAGGTGGCCGCCTATGTCGTGCGTGAGGTCACCGGGCTCCCGCTTGCCTCCATCGGCATGGAATTCGGCGGCAGGGACCACTCCACCATCGTCTATGCCATCAACACCATCAACGATGCCATCAAGAAGGACAGCAACATGAAGGCGCTCGTCGATGACATCATCAAGGACGTGCGGGAGAAGAGCCCCCAGCAGCAGATCTGATTTTCAAGACGCCGGTTTTCAACGTGGAAAGTGAAAAATGTCATTGTGGAAAAGAAAAAGTTACTATTTGTAAACATTGTTTCAACACGGTTTTCAACAGTCGGTGGAAAACCCCGTGGAAAGAAAATGTGTATATTCCGTGAAAACAGAAACAGGAACAAAAGATTCCACAGTTTTCCGGAAAGGACTTTTGCACAGTGCGTGGAATGTGAATAATACGATCCGGATATTCCACAAAATTTTCAAGAATGGACGGGGTATTTGTCCACAGACATTTCACTTTTTCACATGAAACAGAATTTCCGGGAAGTTTTTCACTTTTTCACAATTTTTCAAGAGGCCGCCTGTGCAAAACTGCCGCGCCGATCGGACGCAGGATCGGTACGATCCTGCGTTTTCCACACTTTGCACACCCCCTACTACTACTACGATATTTATTTTATGAGGGAAGGAATATCTTTACTGCACAGGGGCGTACGGGGGATGTGGAGAGTGCCGCGGCGATTAAAAAGAAGCGTTAGGAGATGTAAGGAATCATGATACAGTTTACTTGTCAGAAACAGGATCTGTGCAGCGGCATTGCGCATGTACTGCGTGCCGTCTCTGCCAAATCCACCATTCCGGCCCTGGAGGGCATTTGTGTACAGCTGAGCGAGGGGGAGGTCGTGCTGACCGGCTATGACCTGGAGATCGGTATCCGCACGCGGATCCCGGCACAGTGTACAGACAGCAGCACCTGCGTGATGAATGCAAGGCTGTTCAGTGAGATGACCAAGCGCATGCCCGGGGACGAGATCCGTTTTGAAATGGATGAAAACTGGAATGTCCGTCTTTCCAGTGCGGATACGGAATACCGGATGTCCGCCATGAGTGCGGAGGAATATCCCGATCTGCCGGTGGTGGAATCCGGACCAAGCACCGGGATCCCGCAGCCCCTGCTGCGCTCAATGATCCTGCAGTCGAGCTTTGCCGCCTCCACCAAGGAGGACAAGCCCATCCTGACCGGTGAGCTGTTTGAAGCCGGGGACGGGATGCTCTATATCGTGGCCATGGACCGCTACCGTCTGGCCCTGCGGCAGGAGCCCGCAGCGGATCTTGGAAGCTTTCACTTTGTGGTACCCAAGAAGGCACTGACGGAGCTCATCGGTCTGATGCGCGATGATGCCGAGGAGCCCTGTGCGTTTTCCACCAACGGCACGCACATCGTCTTTTCCGTGGGCGGCTGCGAGCTGTTCGCAAGACTGCTCAAAGGGGAATTTCACAATTTCCGCAGCTCCATCCCGAGCGATGCCAAAACCACCGTCACCCTCAACACCCGCGATATGCTCGGACTTGCCGAGCGCTGCTCCCTGCTCATCAATGAGAAGAACAAGGCTCCCATGCGCTGCGTGTTTGGTGACGGCGCCATGGAGATCTCCTGCAAAACGGGCATCGGTGATATCCATGACCGCATCCCTGCCGATATCGACGGCGAGAGCCTGACCATCGGATTTTCCAACAAGTACCTGCTCGAGGCCCTGCGTGCCTGCGAGTGCGACAAGATCCGCCTGCACATGAGCGGCAGCAACAAGGTCATCAAGATCACGCCCCCCGCAGGCGAGAGCTTTGTCTACCTCATCATGCCCATCCAGCTCAAGAACTGACGGGGAGCAGGGAGCCCCTGCAGGCGGTCAAAAGTCGGAGGGGCTGTCCCGTGGATCCATTGATGGGGGATTTTCCCGAAAACAAATCAGATTTTAGCATCACACCACCCAAGAGGAAGGATGACACATGGAAACCGAACAGATCCGCATCACAACGGAATTCATCAAGCTCGATGCCCTGCTCAAATTTGCAGGACTGTGCGACACCGGCGGCTTTGCCAAGGCCCTCATCCAGCAGGGACAGGTCAAGGTCAACGGTGAGGTATGCACGATGCGCGGCAAGAAGATCCGCCCCGGCGACACCGTGACCGTGGACCGCTTCACCGTTGAGGTGATCTGATGCACGTCACGGCCTTTGCGGCGGACGGCTTCAAGAACCTGCACAGCGTCTCCCTTGTGCCGGACCCGAAGCTCAATCTCATCATCGGCGACAACGCCCAGGGCAAGACCAATCTCCTTGACGCCATCTGGCTGATGACCGGCTGCAGGAGCTTCCACGGCGTGCGCGAGCGGCATTACCTGGGGACGGATGCCCCGTATTTCCGCTGTGAGATGCGCTTTTTCGACGGGCAGCGCGAGCAGCATCTGTGCTATCTGACCGAGCGCGGCGCCTCCAGACGGCGCAGGATCAGCGTCAACGGCGTGGACGGTGCCAAGACGGGAGGGCTGTTCGAGCTCTTCCACTGCATCGCCTTTGCGCCCTTCGATGTCGAGCTCATCAACGGTGCGCCCGATGTCCGCAGGGCCTTCCTCGATCTGGGCGCCTGCCAGCTGCGCCGGGGCAGCATCTCCCGGCTCAACACCGCCCAGCACCTGCTCATGCAGCGCAATGCCGCCATCCAGACGGTGCTGCACAGCCGGGGCCGGCGGGAGGATATTGCCCTGTGGGATGCCCCTCTTGCCGCGGCAGGGACCGCGGTATGCTGCATGCGCAGTGCCTATGTGCGGGCACTGTCCCCCATCGCCGCCGAGCTCTACAGCATGATGACCGGCGGGCATGAGACCCTTGCCCTCTCCTACCGCAGCGCGGTGTTCGGGAATGAAGCGCTCCCCGAGGAGCCGGAGCCCGCCCTGACCGACCGGTACCGGGAGGCACTTGCGGAAGGGCTTGCGGAGGATCTGCGGCTCGGGCATACCCGGCGTGGATTTCAGCGCGATGAGCTGCAGATCACAGTGGACGGACTGCCCGTCCAGAGCTTCGGCTCCCAGGGACAGCGCAAGAGCGCGGCCCTTGTCCTGAAGCTGGCGCAGGCGCATCTGTACCGCCAGAAGCGCCACATGTCCCCCGTGGTGCTGCTCGATGATGTGATGGGGGAGCTCGATGAGCGGCGCCAGCAGCTTTTGTATTCGCTCGTGGAGGATATGCAGGTGTTCATCACCCTGTGCAACCCCTCCTCCCTGCGGCTCGACCGTCAGGGCAGCGTCTTTGTCATGGAGCAGGGACGCCTGCGGCCGCTCGGCGGAACACCGGCACTCTCCTGATGCTTTCAACACTTTCCACAGCTTTTCACAGTCCCCGGAACGTGTAAAAGTTGAAAAGTCTGTGGAAAGAGTTGAAAATCAGGCCGGTTTCCCACCAAAAGCACGAGAATACGACATCTTCTTTCCACAAAGATTGTGGAAAGTCCTGTTGAAAATGTTGAAACCTTGAAGGAGGATCGTATATGATGGAAGAAGAACGCTATGACGCCGAACAGATACAGGTGCTCGAGGGCCTCGATCCGGTCCGGAAGCGCCCGGGTATGTACATCGGCTCGACGAGTATCGACGGCCTGCACCATCTGGTGTATGAGATCGTAGACAATGCGATCGACGAGGCGCTGGCCGGGTACTGCACCGAGATCACGGTGGAGATCCTGCCGGAGAATATCATCCGGGTATCCGACAACGGCCGCGGCATCCCCACGGGGATCCACCCGACCGAGGGCATCTCGGCGGCAACGGTGGTCTATACCGTGCTGCATGCCGGCGGTAAATTCGGCGGCGGCGGCTACAAGGTCTCCGGCGGTCTGCACGGCGTGGGCGCCTCGGTCGTCAATGCCCTGTCCGAATGGCTCGAGATCCGGGTGCGGGACGGCAAGCATGAGCATTTCCAGCACTTTGACCGGGGCGAATACAAGGAGCCCTTGAAAATCGTGGGCGATACACAGGAGACCGGCACTATCGTCACCTTCAAGGCGGATGCGGAGATCTTTGAAACGACGCAGTATGACTATGAGGTGCTCCTCAAGCGTATGCGCGAGCAGGCCTTCCTCAATGCCGGCATCCGCATTATCATTTCCGATACACGCGATGAAAATGAGCCCGTGTCCGAGACCCTCCACTACGAGGGCGGCATCCGGCAGTTTGTCGAGCACATCCATGCCGTCAAGGGCTATGAGTCCGTGGGCGATGTGATCTATGTGTCCGGCAGGCAGGACGATTCCGTGGCCGAGATCGCCATGCAGTACAATGACAGCTACAATGAGGTCATCCTCTCCTTTGCCAACAATATCCACACCAAGGACGGCGGCAGCCATGAGACGGGCTTCAAAAATGCCCTGACCAAGGTCGTCAACGACTACGGACGGCAGTTCGGCAAGCTCAAGGAGAACGAGAAGCTCTCGGGCGATGATGTCCGCGAGGGCCTGACCGCCATTGTCTCCGTCAAGCTCACCGAATGCGAATTTGAGGGCCAGACCAAGGGCAGACTCGGCAATCCGCAGGTACGGCCCTTTGTAGAAAAGCTCGTGCAGGAAAAGCTCATGAGCTATTTCGAGATGAACCCGGAGACCGCCGGAACGATCATTGACAAATGTCTTGCCGCACGCAAGGCAAGGGAGGCTGCGAAGGCCGCACGCGATACGGCAAGACGCAAGACCGCCATGGAAAATGCCTCCCTGCCGGGCAAGCTGGCCGACTGCTCCGAGCATGGGGTGGAGAATACCGAGATCTATATCGTCGAGGGCGACTCCGCAGGCGGCTCCGCCAAGGGCGGACGCGACCGGCGCTATCAGGCCATTCTGCCGCTGTGGGGCAAGATGCTCAATGTCGAGAAGGCACGCATCGACAAGGTCTACGGCAATGAGAAGCTCATGCCCGTTGTCACGGCACTGGGCACGGGCATCGGCGAGGACTTCAATTTGGAGAAGCTGCGGTATGACAAGGTCATCATCATGGCCGATGCCGACGTGGACGGCTGCCATATCCGCACGCTGCTGCTGACCTTCTTCTTCCGCTATATGCGCCCGCTCATCGAAAACGGCAATGTCTATATCGCACAGCCGCCGCTCTACCGGGTCTCCCGGGGCGAAAAGAAGGTGTTCTATGCCTTCTCGGATGCCGAGCGTGACAAGTACATCGCCGAGCTTGCCGACAAGGACGGAAATTCCTCGAAGGTGGCAGTACAGCGCTACAAGGGTCTTGGTGAGATGGACTCCGAGCAGCTCTGGGAGACGACCATGAATCCCGAGACGCGCACCATCCTGCGTGTGAAGATGGAGGATGCCATCCGTGCCGATGAGATCATCACCATCCTCATGGGGGACAAGGTCATGCCCCGTAAGGATTATATCGAAAAATACGCCAAGACCGTCGAAAATCTGGACATCTGACCGGGAGGGCCTATGGAGGAACAACAGGAAGCCATGCTGCTGGAAAAGCAGTACAAGATCCCGTTTGCCTTGTTCCGGGAGGCATTCATCGCCTTCCAGAAAAAGTTCGTGTTTCCGAGAAATTATGCCATTATGGCCGTATTCCTCATCGTGGCAGGCATCTACAGCTATTTTGTCGTGAACGGCTCGGATCAACAGCGGCCGATCTACTGTATGATCGTTGTGTTCTGTATCGTGATGTGTGCGATGCAGTGGTACAATCCCCGGAAGATCCGGCGCAACCTCCTGGAGGGGGTGCGGGAGATCGAGGAGGACCGCTACCGGCTGCGCATCTATCCGGGATACTTGGAGATCGGAACGATGCTCGAGCCGGAGGACAGCACGGCACAGGAGACGGATGCCCTCTTCGATGACGAGCCGGAGGAGGATTTTTCCGGCACGCGGATCTACTATAACAAGGGACTGCATGTACACGAATATGACAGCTTTCTGATGATCTATCAGAACAAGACCATGTTCTATGTGATCCCGAAATCCGTCTTTACACAGGAGGAGCTTGGGCTTCTCCGGCAGCACTTTTCCAATGCCCTTGGGAAAACCTGTCATATGCAGGAACAATGATCCCCGACCTTCAAACGGGGGTATGGGGGCGGTGAGCCCCCATAAAGCGGGGTTTGGGGGCGCAGCCCCCATAGATCCCCCTCCCTTCAGGGAGGGGGCAGGGGGAGGGCGGCTCCGAGCCGGTCTCCAGAATATTGAGGTGAAATTTCATGAGTGAAGTAAACGAAAATCAGGTCCCGGAGCAGAAGGTCATCCCCGTGGATGTCGCCGACGAGATGCATGACTCCTTCCTGGCATATGCCATGTCCGTCATCATCTCGCGTGCGCTGCCCGATGTGCGCGACGGCCTCAAGCCCGTTCACCGGCGCATCATCTATACCATGCACGAGAACGGCCTGACGCCCGATCAGCCCTACCGTAAGTGCGCCGATACCGTCGGTTCCGTGCTCGGCCGCTACCATCCGCACGGTGATGCGTCCGTGTACGATGCCCTTGTGCGCCTG
The DNA here is from genome assembly GCA_017460955.1 of Oscillospiraceae bacterium. Classification (GTDB taxonomy): domain Bacteria; phylum Bacillota; class Clostridia; order Oscillospirales; family Ruminococcaceae; genus UBA3855. The sequence goes on along the minus strand of JAFTZY010000050.1, from coordinate 4,430 downwards.
GCACAGGACTTCTCCCTGCGCTATCCGCTCGTGGACGGACACGGCAACTTCGGCTCCGTGGACGGCGATCCGCCCGCTGCCTACCGTTATACCGAGGCCAAAATGTCCAAGCTCTCCCTCGAAATGGTGGCGGACATCAAAAAGGAGACCGTGGATTTCGGCACGAACTACGATGACCGTTTAAAGGAACCCATAGTCCTCCCCAGCCGGTTCCCCAATATCCTCGTCAACGGCTCGGTCGGCATTGCCGTCGGTATGGCTACCAATATCCCCACGCATAACCTGGGTGAGGTCATCGACGGCCTGCGCCTGCTCATCAATGACCCCGACTGTACCCTCGATGACCTCATGGAGTGCATCAAGGGACCGGACTTCCCCACGGGCGGCGTCATTATGGGACGTGCCGGCATCCGTGCTGCCTACGGCACGGGACGCGGCAAGATCATTGTGCGGGCGAAAACCGAGATCGAGGAGATCCACGGCAAGCCCCATATCATCGTCACCGAGATCCCGTACATGGTCAACAAGGCAAAGCTCGTCAAGGACATTGCCACCCTGATCAAGGACAAGCGCGTGGACGGGGCGACCTTCGTGCGCGATGAGTCCGGACGTGACGGTATGCGCATCGTCATCGGCCTGCGCAAGGACGCCATCGCCGATGTCGTGCTCAACAAGCTCTTCTCCTATACCCAGCTGCAGGATACCTGCGGCGTGAATATGCTCGTGCTCGCCGGCGGTGTGCCGAGAGTGCTCACCCTAAAGCAGGTCCTCGAGCACTACCTCGACTTCCAGGTCGAGGTCATCACAAGACGCGTGCAGTTCGACTTGAACCGCGCTTTAAAGCGTGCCCACCTCCTGCAGGGCTTCATGCTCGCAGCCGATTATATCGATGAGGTCATCTCCATCCTGCGGTCCTCCTCCTCCATCCCCGAGGGCAAGGAGCGCCTCATGGAGCGCTTCAAGGATGTGGATATGCATGCACTGCTCGAGCGTGCGCAGTACGACCTGTCCGGGCTCAATCTGCCCCATACCACGGGACTTTCCGAGGAGCAGGCCGAGGCCATCGTGCAGATGCGTCTGGGCGCCCTGACCGGCCTTGAACGCCAGAAAATCACCGATGAGCTCTTTGCACTGTGCGAGAAGATCTCCGAATTTGAGGACATCTTAGCCGACCGCCAGAAGGTCTATGAGGTCATCATGGACGAGCTCGAGGAGATCCGAAAGAAGTTCTCCGACGAGCGCCGGACACAGATCACCTCCGTGAGCGGTGAGCTCGACATCGAGGAGCTCATCGAGGAGGAGGACTGCGTGGTCACCTACACCAATAACGGCTATATCAAGCGAATGGCGCTCGATGCGTACAAGACGCAGCGAAGAGGCGGCAGAGGTGTGCAGGGCATGAAGCAGCGTGAGGAGGACTTTGTCTCCGAAATGTTCATCTGCTCGACGCATGACAATATCCTCTTCATCACCAACAAGGGCATGATGCACAAGCTCAAATGCTACGAGATCCCCGACGGCTCCAAGGCATCCAGAGGCTTCCACTTTGCCAATCTCCTGCAATTGCAGGAGGGCGAGCGCATCACCGCCATGCTGCGCACCCGCAATTTCGATGCGGGCGAGTATGTGGTCATGGTCACCAAGCAGGGCCAGATCAAGCGCACCCCGCTTGAAGCATACCGCAATGTGCGCCGGAAGGGACTCATTGCCATTGGCCTCAACGAGGGCGATGAGATCGCGGGCGTGCGCATGACCGACGGCAATGCACAGCTCATTGTGGCGACCCGAAACGGTATGGCCATCCGCTTAGAGGAGAGCCGCATCCGCTCGCAGTCGAGATCGGCACACGGCGTCCGGGCCATCCGACTTCGGGGCGATGACGAGGTCGTCTCCATGGCAAGGGTGCGTCCGGGGGCATCGGTGCTCACCGTGACCGAGCAGGGCTACGGCAAGCGCTGCGCACTCGAGGAATACCGCATCCAGAACCGCGGCGGCTACGGCCTGACCAATTACAAGGTCGATGCAGCCCGCGGCAAGGTCTGCGGCATCAAGGTGGTCGATGAGACGGATGACATCATCCTCATCTCCACCGAGGGCATCATCATCCGCATCCTGACCAGCGACATCCGTGTCATGGGCCGGATCGCCAAGGGCGTGCGGGTCATGAAGGTGTCCGAGGGCAACCAGGTCGTTGCCTTCACCCGTGCCGAGCATGACAGCAGTGCCGAGACCGCCGATGTCGAGCAGCTCTCCGAGGAGGAGGCCGCCCGTGCGGAGGCGGAGGCTGCCAGAGCTGCGGCGGAGGAAGTGATCGAAGAAGCGCCGGCAGATGATGACGGCGCCGGGGAATAATGCACATGACGGAGCGCCGTGAAGCTGTGAGGCTTCGCGGCATCCGCCGTACCTACAGGCTTTTGCTGATCTCGGATGTCCATTTCTCCATCCTGACAAGCCAGCATCAGAACCTTGCCGTCACGCAGGAGATCCTGCGCCGTCTCCACGGCAGGATCGATGCCGTGTGCGTCACGGGGGATCTTGTTTCCCGCAAGCCCGGAAAGACCGGGATCCCGGATGCCCTGCGCCTGATGCAGGAGCTCGGGCGGTATGCGCGTGTTGTCTACAGCCTTGGCAATCATGAGACGGACATGCCCCCGGAAGCGCGGAAGGCATGGATCCGCCGTATCAAACGCATCGGCGTGACCGTGCTCGACAACACCTCCTGCCATGTCGGGGAGCTGCGGCTGACGGGACTGACCCTGCCGGGGGATGTGTACAGGCACGAGGACGGGAGCTTCAAGGATCTCAGACGTATCACCCCGGGACTCGTGCGGCGCTGTGCGGGAAAGGCCGAGGATCACCAGATCCTGCTTGCCCACAATCCCCTGGGACTGCCCGCCTATGCCGCCTGGGGCGCACAGCTCGTGCTGTCCGGGCATGTCCACGGGGGCGTGATCCGGGTGCCCGTGCTGGGCGGACTGCTCTCTCCGGAGCGCACCTTCTTCCCCCGCTATACCAAGGGGCTCTATGAAATGCACGGCTGCCGGATGGAGGTCTCTGCCGGCATCGGAAAGCTGCGCTTTGCCAATCCTCCGGAAATTGTGTATGTGAAGATCCTCCCGGAGCACAGCAGATCCTGATAAACGGGGTGAGCATATGAATTTTCCACAATTCACAGTCGAGATGTTGAATACCCTCACGGGCGCAGGCCATACCGCCTGCCTGGTGGGGGGCTGTGTCCGGGATGCCGTGCTCGGCCTTGTCCCCCATGATTATGACATCGCCACAAGTGCTGTGCCCGAGGAGATCATAGCACTCTTCGGGGAAGCCCACTGTGAATACTACGGGAAGGCCTTCGGGACCGTGGGCGTACACCATGCCGGGGGCTTTGCGGAGATCACTACCTTCCGCCGGGACGGCGTCTACCGGGACGGCCGCCACCCGCAGGAGGTCTGGTTCACCAAGGATCTGTATGAGGACCTTGCCAGGCGGGATTTTACCTGCAATGCCATGGGCTGGTCGGGGGAACTGATCGACCCGTTCGGGGGCGTGAAGGACTTGGAGGCGGGCGTGCTGCGCTGTGTCGGGATCCCGCAGAAGCGCTTTTCCGAGGATGCACTGCGTATCCTGCGGGCCATGCGCTTTTTGTCCCGCTTAGGGCTCACCGCCGATCCCCTCACCCATGCGGCCATGAAGGCGCAGTGCTATACCCTCAGCCGGATCAGCCCCGAGCGCATTTTCTCGGAGCTGTGCCGGATGCTCATGGGGCCGCACATCACCGGGGTGCTGCTTGCTTACCCCGAGATCCTGGCTGTGTGGATCCCGGAGATCCGGCCGTGCATCGCCTTCGAGCAGCACTCGCGCTACCATGATTTCACCGTCTGGGAGCACATTGCCCGCACCGTGGGCAATGCTCCCTTCGAGCGCACCGTGCGCCTGACGATGCTGCTGCATGACCTTGCAAAGCCGCGCTGTATGACCGTGGATGCCCGCGGCGGGCATTTCAAGGGCCATGCCCCAAGGGGCGCCGTGATGGCGGATGCGATCCTCCGGCGGCTGCGGTGTGAGAACCGGCTGCGCGAGCGCATCTGCCGGCTTATCGAATGGCACCGCCTCACCCCCGATACCCTGCCCCTGGTCCGCCGGACCCTGGGCATCATGGGGGAGGAGGAATTTGGTATGTATTTACAGGTCCTCGATGCCGACCGTGTCTCGAAAAAACGGGGCGCACCGGAAGCGCGTACCCGCATCGACAGGGCCGAGGCACTCTATGTGCGGGTGCGCAGGGAGGGACTTTGCTGTAAAATTTCGGATCTGCCCGTCTCGGGGCAGGATATGCTCGCACTCGGCCTTGCAGGCAGGAGCGTCGGGGCAGCCCTGCACATGCTGCTCGAGGATGTGATCGAGGAGCGCATCCCGTGTGAGCGGGGAGC
>JAFTZY010000049.1 GCA_017460955.1 Oscillospiraceae bacterium | reverse complement strand
GGATCCGAAGCTGGTGCGGGATCGGCGGCCGGCTCTGCGGGCGTATCGGGCGTCGCAGGTGTATCGGGCGTATCGGGTGTTGCAGGCTCTGCGGCAGCCGGTGTGGTCGCTGCGGGTGCGGCGGCCGGTGTTTCGTCAGGTGCGGCAGGTGCGGCGGCATCCGGGGAAGCGCTGGCGGCATCCGGATCCTCATGCACCACGGCGGCGGACTTGCAGTTCGTGCAGACCACGGCATTGGTGGACTTCCAGTAGCCCTTCTCGCCCTTCGGGCAGGACGGACCTGCGATCAGGCCGGTATTGGTACACATCGGCTCATTGACAACGGTCTCGCACTCGGGGTACTGCGCATCGCTCTCGATGGAGTTGGCGTATTCGCCGATGACATTGTACCACATTCTGGCAGAGCTGATGGAGGTATCGAGCTTTTCGCGCTCTGCATAGCCGATCCACACGCCGGACACGAAATCCGGTGTCAGGCCGATGAACCACAGGTCGTCCCAGTTCTGGGTGGTACCGGTCTTGCCGACGACATCCTTCTTGGACAGGGCGGCGGCACCGGCGGTACCGTTGGAGGAGACGACGTTCTTCATCATGCGGTTCATGACATAGGCAGTCTCGGGATCGACGGCCTGCTTGGGGCTGCCGTCGTTTTCATAGACGAGCTCATGGTTGCCCTGCTCCAGGCGGCTGACGACATGTGCCTCATAATAGGTACCGCCGTTGCCGTAGGGGATGTAGGCATTGACCATATTCTTCATGGTGACGCCGTAGGTCAGAGCGCCGACGCTCAGCGGGGACAGGGCGATATCCGTATGGCCCTTCGAGTCGATCTCGGTGAGCTTCAGTCCCATCTGCTCGGTGGAGAACTTATACACGGCCTGGGGCGTGAGGGTATCGACCAGACGGGCGGAGATGGTATTGAGGGACTTCATGAGGCCGTAGTACATATTCAGATTGCGGTTCGAGTAGTTCTGCGTGGTGGAATTGGAGCTGTAGTTATGCGGCCAGAGCTCGCCGTCCACCTCGATACCGTAGTCGAGGATCTGGGAGCCCCAGTGGAACTGGTCGCTGTAGATGCCGTAGCCGTAGCCGGCGACGGGCTTGATGGTGGAGCCGGGCTGACGCGTCTCCATGGTGGCGTAGTTCCACACGAGGGAGTCGGTCTTTTCGCCGATGGCACCGACGCATGCGAGCACCTCGCCCTCATAGTTCATGGCGATGAAGGCACTCTGCGGGTAGACCACGGTATCCTGGTCATCGACGACGCCGTCGCCGTTGGTATCCTTATACCGTGCGGAATTGCGGGTATTGATGAGGTTATTGAGGTCGAGGTACTTCTCCTCGACATACTTCTGCATCACGGGGTCGATGGTGGTATACACCTGATAGCCGCCGGTATTGAACATATGCATGGCATCGTCCTTGCTCAGGCTGTAGGTCTCCATGAGGTATTCCTGCACCTCACGGATGGCGGCCTCGACGGTCCAGGACATGATGGCCTCATTGGGGTCATACTCGGAAGCCTCGAGCTCCGGATGCATTTTCCGGTACTCCTCGGTATCGGTGAACACGAGGTGGTAATTCAGGGCCTCCTGGTACTCGTCATAGGACAGCGCGCCGTGGTCATACATCTGCCAGAGGACGTATTCCTGACGTTCCCGGTTGCGCTTGCGGCCGGTATTGACCCACTCATGGGTGACGTCATCCTCATATCCTGCGAAGGGATTGATGGTCTCCGGAGACTGGGGGATGGCGGCAAGGCAGGCACTTTCGGCGGCATTGAGCTCATCGACGTCCTTGCCGAAGTACTTGATGGAGGCCATTTCGATGCCGTTGGCGGCACCGCCGAAGCCGATATAATTGAGGTAGGTCTCCATGATATCCTGCTTGGAGTAATTCTTCTCGAGCGTCATGGCACGGAAGATCTCACGGATCTTACGGGACGGCGAGCGGTCATCATCGCCGGTGACATTCTTGATGAGCTGCTGGGTGATGGTGGAGCCGCCGCGCTCGGAGTCCCAGAAATTGAGCACGAGGTTCAGGCAGGCAGCGAGGGTATTCTTATAGTCCACGCCGTCATGGGAATAGAAGCGCTCATCCTCGGTATACACGAAGGCATCCACGGTATTCTGCGGGATCTGGTCGATCTTGACGGGGATGCGCTGCACCTCATTATTGACGGCATACAGTGTTTCGAGGTTGCCCTCCTCATCGTAGCCGAACACGTTGGTATTATAGCTCAGCTCCATTTCCTCGAGGGTAATGGTGGAGGCTTCCTCCATGAAGTCGAGCACATACACGGCCACGGCGGTGGCGACGATGGTCCCGGTGATGATACAGATCAGGAAGATCGACAGCAGTGTCGAAAACAAGATGGACATCAGCTTCCTGACGACACGCCACTTCCTGCTATGCTTCTTTTTCTTCTTGGATGTATTTCCGGATCGTTTCTTCTGTTCCGACATGCTCCATGATCCTTTCTCTCACTTGATAACGTTCCTCATGCCCCGTCCGGGCATAGTGATACATTATCATTATACCACATTCCCTCCCGTTTGTTAAGTCTTTTTTTCAAAAAAATTATTAAAATCCGGAAACAGGCCCGGAGCCCGGGCTGGCAGGCGCCTCCCAATGAACACCGCGGTGCGGTGTTCAAAGGTCGGCGGGGAGCCCGGGCTGGCGACCGAAGTTGAGTTAGGATACTGTCAAGGCTGAGCAGTCCCGGGAACGGATTAAACCCGGGTAGGCGCCTCCTAATGCCCGCTGACGCGGGCAAAAGTCGGCGGGGCTCTTGGGAAGGTTCTCAAAAATTCCAGAAGCGCTCTCCCCAAGTCCCATAATCAAGTGGGTCCTCCACCTCGAAAGCAGGGGGTGCGGGGGACGGCAGTCCCCCGCATTAGAAAAAAGAAAGCCCCCTCCCCTCCTGCGTCAGCAGGAGAAGGGAGGGGGGGTGGGGGTGGGTCTCTCCCCAGAAAGGCCGCTCATTCTTCCAAGGGGCCTTCTAACTTCTTACCTCTCACCTCTAACCTCTAAAAGGGGTCGGTGTCCCCGCGTCGCTTATTCCCCCGGATTTTCCGGGTCCTCCGGTTCTTTCTTTTCCTCGGGCTTCCCGTCCTTGCGGCTGCTCAGATACACCAGCACATTGAGCACCAGTGTGAACACCATCGGCACGACGGCATACCCTGCATTCGGGACCTTATGCAGGAGCACTGCCCCGGCGCCGACGAATGTCGCCACAAGGCAGATGACCCACAGCACGGTCAGGATCCTGGTACGCATGGCTTACATCTGGTAGGGATCCTGGCTGTTCATGCCATTCATCCCGTTCATGCCGTCGAAGCTCTGTGCGGGTACGGTGAAGCCGTTGGGCAGGCCGCCCGTCAGCTCCTCCTCGGTGGTATACCCGAAGGAGAGCATCTTGGCACGCATGCACATATAGAACTCCGCAAATGTTGCCTCGACATAGGGGTTGACAAAGAGCACGCCGACGCCGCACATCATGGCGCCCAGGAGCTGCCAGCCGAGGAAGGACAGGCCGAGCACGAAGAGATTCCACTTCTCGCCGTCCATCGTCTGCTTGGAGATCTCAAACGCACGCTCCTTCGGGAGGTACGGATTTTCTGCCAGCAGGTACGGGATGAGGGCATACTCATAGCTCTTGATGATGCCCGGGATGACGAACAGCAGGCCCCACAGGAACTCATAGAGCGTCTTGAAGAACATCGTCTTGACCGTGGGCAGGTAGCGTCCGCTCTTGAACTGGTCAAAGAGGTGGTCGAACTTCACATCGCCGTTGCGTGCAAGGCAGAAGAAGCGGTTCTTGCCCACCTGTACGGGATTCCCAAGGAAAATGGCGATCGCCATGGCAATGGCATAGACCACCACGAAGATGACCAGGGAAATGCCGATGATCCCGACCAGGAACGCCGCATCCCCGGCGGAAAAGCTGTCATCCCCGTGGTCGCCGTAGTCATCGTCGTAATCGTAATCGTCGTCGTCATCAAAGAAGCTGAAATCATCGTCATAGCTCGAGCTGTAGGATGACGAGGAATCCCGGTAGGATGACGTCGTATTCGGCATACTAAAGCCGCCTCTGCTGCTGCCGCCGAGCAGTCCTGCCACCAGGCAGACCGCAAAGGCGACCCAGTAATAGCGCTTGAGCGCTTCTTTTGCGTTTTGTTTGAGCAGACTTCTCGTCCACATAAAAACTCCCCCTCTTTATATATACTGCGGATCGGAAAGAACAATGAGTGTTCTTTTGTATATTGTAAACTCTATTTACAGTTTTGTCAATAGCTTCCGGGAGAATTTGCAGTTATGTACAAAATTTAGAGCGATTTGTCAGTAAGTTTTCACAAAGTTCTTTCGCGCTGCCTGACTTTTTTCTATATTGGTCTTGCAATTCTTATCCGCATATGCTATCATTAGTAACAAAGGAATGCAAACCGACAGCATCCGCACAGAACACACAACACAGGAGGAACCATCATGAAGAGACACAAGCTGACAGCCATGATCGCCGCAGCCGTTATGGGCCTGACGGCACTGCCCGCCCCCATAGCATCTGCGGCGGAAGACACCGCATCCGGCACCTGCGGGGAGGCACTGACCTGGGTCCTCGATGAAGGGGGCACGCTCACGATCAGCGGCACGGGGGACATGGAAGAATACGGCGGCTGGAACAGGGCGCCCTGGTACTCCCAAAGCCACACCATCGAGAAGATCATTGTCGAGCCCGGTGTGACCAGCATCGGCAGCTATGCCTTTGAGTGGACCACACATCTGACGGAGGTCACGTTTCCGGAGAGTGTGCAAGCCTTCGGGACGGGCGTGTTTCTGTATTCAAGCTATCTGGATGTCCGCGAGGAGACGGATCCGCTCATCATTGTCAACCATATCGTGGTGGACGGTTCGCGGTGTACGGGGGACGTGAACATCCCGGACGATGTGACGGCCATCGCAGGCGGTGCCTTCCGCACGGGGCGTGCCGACCATGTCCATATCGGGGACGGTGTGACCTCGATCGGAGAGGAGGGGTTCGACTCTTCCACTGTCTTCACCATTACGGGCGGCGCAGGTGTGACGGAGCTGGGCGAGAGCGTTTTCGCAGGCTGCCATTATCTGACGGAGGTGTCCATTGACGGGCCGGTCACGGAGATCCCGCGCTTTGCATGCAACGGCGATGAGAAGCTTGTGCGTGTGTCCATGCCGCATGCACAGGCACGCACCATCGGCGTATCGGCCTTTAACGGATGCACGGCGCTGGCGGAGTACGAGATCCCGGAGACCGTGGAGGAGATCGGTGAATGCGCCTTTTATGCGTGCAGTGCACTGCGGGATGTCACGCTGCCGGCGGGACTGCAAACCCTTGGCGAAGAGGCCTTCCGGAAGGCGGGGATCCGGCGCGCCGTCCTTTCCGACAACATCACACAGATCGAGCCGAAGGCCTTCACCGCCTCCTACCTGGAGGAGCTGGTCATCGGCGCCGGTGTCACAGGCATTGCCCGGAACGCCCTTGACGATACCTTCGATCTGCGCAGCATCACAGTCTCTCCGGACAATCCCACCTATGCGAGCGAGGGCGGGCTGCTTTACAACAAGGAAAAGACCGAGCTGCTCCTGTGTCCGCAGGGGATCCAGGGGACTGTCCGTCTGGCAGATACACTCACGTCCATCGACAGCGAACTCTCGGGACGCGCATTCAGCTCCGTTGTCATTCCGGAGAGCGTGGAAACCATTGGTTCCTTTGCCTGCGCCAACTGTTCACAGCTTGAGGCCGTGACGATCCTGAATCCCGACTGTGAGATCAGCGGTACCGGATACACCTTCAGCAACCGGTACGACACCTGGGACAACTCCTATACCTTCACCGGCACGATCTACGGCTACACCGGCTCGACGGCGCAGGCCTTCGCCGAGACCTACGGTGACCGGTTCATTTCGCTCGATGCCCTGGCACAGGCAGGGACAGCCGATCTAAATGCCGACGGCAGCGTGTCCGTGCTCGATGCCGTCATGCTGCAAAAATACCTTGTCCGGCAGGCCGTCCTGATCGATCCCCAGCTGCGTCTGGCGGATCTGAGTGCCGATCAGCGTGTGGATGTGGCGGATATGACACTCCTCAAGCAGGAGCTTCTGCGGTAGTTTTCACATTTTTTCAAGAAACACTTGCAATTTGCCTGAAAATGCTGTATAATAAAGAGGACGGACTGCGGCGGCAGTCCTCTCAAAAAATTCAATCGGGAGGTCAATCCTATGTTAGTCAACGCAAAAGAAATGCTCGACAAGGCAAGAGCCGGCAAGTATGCAGTCGGCCAGTTCAACATCAACAACCTTGAGTGGACCAAGGCAGTCCTGCTGACCGCGCAGGAGCTGAATTCCCCGGTGATCCTGGGTGTATCCGAGGGTGCCGGCAAGTACATGACCGGTTTTGAGACCGTAGCAGCCATGGTCGCTGCGATGGACAAGTCCCTTGGCATCACGGTCCCGGTGGCACTGCATCTCGATCACGGCACCTATGACGGCTGCTACAAGTGCATCAAGGCAGGCTTCACCTCCATCATGTTCGACGGCTCCCACTTCCCGATCGACGAGAACGTTGCCAAGACCACGGAGCTGGTCAATGTGGCACACGGTCTGGGCCTGTCCATCGAGGCTGAGGTCGGCGCCATCGGCGGTGAGGAAGACGGCGTGATCGGCAAGGGCGAGTGCGCAGATCCGCAGGAGTGCCTGCAGATCGCAAAGCTCGGCGTTGATTTCCTGGCAGCCGGCATCGGCAACATCCACGGTGTCTATCCGGACAACTGGGAGGGCCTGAGCTTTGACACCCTCGATGCCATCAACAAGACCCTGGTAGCAGAGGTCGGCGAGGTCCCGCTCGTACTGCACGGCGGCACCGGCATCCCGGACGACCAGATCAAGAAGGCCATTTCCCTGGGCGTTGCCAAGATCAACGTCAACACCGAGTGCCAGCTCGTATTTGCCGAGGCGACCCGCGGCTACATCGAGGCAGGCAAGGACCAGCAGGGCAAGGGCTTCGATCCCAGAAAGCTGCTTGCACCCGGCTTCGAGGCCATCAAGGCCAAGGTCAAGGAGAAGATGTAGCTCTTCGGTTCCGTCGGCAAGGCGTAAGTACAAGGCCTCTTTCAGAGGCGAGTTCTCCCCACCCCCAACCCCCGCCCCCAGGGGCGGGGGCGTATTATGCGGGGGCGTCGCCCCCGCACCCCCGCCAGTATACATTGCCTCTATGAGGCAAAGGATACATTTTTGACAGGCCCCCCCACGGAGATACCGGGGG